>CAZNRY010000227.1:0-4618 GCA_964575675.1 uncultured bacterium | reverse complement strand
ATCCCGGAGGGCCTTTCGGACCGCCCAGGGCGTACAGCCGCGGTGCCGCGCATAGACGGCTATGGTCAGGCTACCCATCCGAACCTCCTGTCTCTGGACAAAACCGGAGCTGCTGAGCAACCCGTTGAGAGGTTCCCAGGAAGGACCCGACCGGTTGCGCCCCGAAGAAGGGGTAGGAAACCGCCTGGTTTCCTCGTGGTTTCCTCGCGAGTTGTGCGCGCTGCATCCGCAAGCCTTTGCAGACGCTTAGATCCTCTTCGCTTGTTTCCTTGCTGTTGTGTTTCCAGTTTCCCGGGACGCGCCTCAGGTTTCCTGTTTCCCCTCCCTTAGGAGGGAACAGGGAAACCGGGCGTCTGTGGTGGAAACCGATCGGGGTCATTGGACCCGTCCTTCCCGCCGTGCTCGACTTGCCAGCTTGGAGATGTACCCCTTGCTCTTGCCGACCTCCTGACCGATCTCCTTCTGGCTCAGGCCGTCGGAGATGAGGGAGACGACCTTCTCGAATGTCGCGTCCTCGATACTGCGAACGGTCCAGGTCCATCCTGTTGGGTCCTGGTGGAGCGTCGCCTCGATAGGGGATACGTCCGCGCCGTATGCGCCGCGGCTCTTGGCGTAGTGCAGCTCGAACCGTGCGCCCTGGGTCGGGGAGTAGTCCTTGGGGTGCTTGAGCTCGAGGATGGTATCAAGAATGTCCTCCCGCTTGGACGTGCCGCGTGGATTGCCGGACCTCCCGGCGTGGTGGACGTATGCCGCCATGATTCCCCGTTGCCGGAGCCGGAGCAGGAACTCCTGGGCGCATTCCCAGGACTCTGCCTCGTTCTCGATCCCGCCGTGGAACAGGGTCGATACGTTGTCCAGGATCACGACCGCGATCCCGTCGAGGTGCGTCTCGAGCTTCTCTTGCCCCTTAGGGTCGGAGAGGTTCGGCATTTGCCCGGGGTCCTGGATGTCGCGGGCGAGGATGCGGAGGTTCTCGAGGGATCCGTGGTCGTAGGCTTCGCGGTTGATGCGGAGCCGCTCCTGGATCGTCTCGAGTGGGAGCTCGCCGTCGACCAGGAGGACGCGCCGCGCCGTCTCGGCCGTCCACTCGAGGAACCGTCCGCCGGATGCGATCGCAGCGGCGATGCCTTCGGCGACCCATGACTTGCCGATCCCGCGGGCCGCGTAGACCATTGCGAGATCCTTCTCCCTGAAGATCGGCTTCAGGATGTAGGAGCGGGCCGGGATGCGGAGCTCGAGCAGCCCGTCGCCTGAGACGATGCAGAGCGGTTGCTTGGCGCGGGCTTGTGCCTCGAGCTCGATTTCTGCCGCCTCACGCGCGAACGATGCGACCGCCTGCTCGGGGTCCGATCCGTTGCTCGCAGCCGCTCCCGCCCGGAGTAGCAGCTCCCGCCACCGTCGGTCGAGGGACCGGCGCATGATCGCCCGCATGTGCGCGAGAACAGCGTCCGGCGATAGACCCTTGCCCCCTTTGTCCTGAAGGTCGGAGAGGTATGATCCCCAACCCATGCCGATGGGCGCGGGGATGTTGCGCTGCGTCAGGACTGCAAGGACGCTCTGAGGGGTCAGAGATTCCGCCCGGAGCATGACGCCGAAGAGCTCCCCGAGGTGCGGGTCCTCGAAGTGTGAGGGCTTCAGGGTATGCCGCACGATCTCGAGGCCCTCCGGCGCGAAGAGGAAGGAACCCAGGAGGTCCTCCTCGTCAAGCCGCCGCTCGGATGCCGTGGCCGTCTTCATGGCTTCACGTCTAGCGCGAGCCAGCTCCGGCGCATCTGCGCCAAGCCCTGCTTCGCGCGGATCAGGCGAATGACGGCGTCGTCGTCCCCTCGGGCTTCGGCGAGGGCAACGAGCAGGGTGATCGCCTGGCACAGCGCGAGAAAGATGCGGGGATCGGTGACCATGTCCACAGGCTGGCCGACGGGAGCCTCGGCATTCGTCGGATCCACAGCCGCTACTCCTCGACCCGCGTGGGCCCGATCCTCTCGCGGGAAGAGATCCACTCTACGACTTCGTCCCGGTGCCACGCGACGGAGCGGCCGGCGAGCCGAACGCGACGGGGGAACTTTCCATCTCGCTCAAGCTTCCAGATCGAAGTTCGCGAGAGCCTGACCATCGCGGAAACGTCTGAGATTCGCAGCAACGACATAAAACCTCCAAGGGCGAACTGCGCGCCCAGGAGGTCACGCTAACAATGGGGTCATGTTGCACAAAACAGAATCAACCCGATGCGCGAAGATTGTCTGCTCAAAGTTCTGGAGAATCGTGAGCAGAGGCCCGTTCCTTGCGCTGGCGTTCCAAGGTCTTCTCGACGTCCCTGAGCCAGCGCCGGGCGGTAGGGTAGCTGAGGCCCAAGGGCTTGCAGACTTTCTTCATGGCAAGCGCTTTCGATGCGCGGGGATGCTTCGTCCGATACTGAAGGACGGCCTGGTAGAGCTCCCACGGGACCGACTTTCCCTCAGGGGTCGGCCGATGCTTTTTGGGGGGCGTCCAGTTCTTCGGCCGGCTGACTCCGAAAGCTTGGTCCAGTGTTCGGACTGGTTTGGCTTTGAAATCGACCAGTTTGAAATGGACGGTCGGCGGCTGAGTCCATTCTAGAAGATAGGCCATGATTCGGCGCCGGATCTCCTCGGAGATGACCCAGACTTCGGAATCAGAGGGGTTGTAGTATTGCAGGATCCGTAGAGCGGCCTTGAGCAGTCCGATCCCGTCTCCCGTCCCGTACGCCTCGATAATGTCCTCTCTGGCGAAGTCGTCGAAGCTCTGCTCGCTCATGCCATCTCCTTCTGGGCCGCTCCCAGCCTTTCGAGCCGGCGCCCCCACGTCTCGAGGGCGGCCTGCTTCTCAGGGTCGTAGCTGAATCGGTCGTAGATCGCAGTGATCGATGGGTCGGAGTGATTCAGGATCTTCGAAACCACCAGGCGGCTGATACCGGCCGCAGTCATATGGGAAGCCGCGGTCCGCCTCAGGTCGTGGGGGGTCGCCTTCGGGATCTGCAGCTCCCCGCAGAGAGCCCGCATCCTTCTGGCGAGAGCCTGTCGAGTGAGAGCCTTTTTCCCGCGGGGGGAACTGAAGACCAGGTCCGACCCCGTTCCCCGGAAGCGTGCGTTCGCCAGAAGCCGCAGGGCGAGAGATGAGAGGGGGACCCGATGCGCAAGACCGTTCTTCGTGCGGTCGCCCGGGAGAAGCCACCATTTCGATTCCAGGTCGATTTCCGACCAACGGGCGCCGAGTACTTCTCCGGGCCTCTGCGCCGTTGCAAGGATCAGTTGCAAGGGGATTGAGAGAAGATCATCTGGCGCCGCGTTGAGGGCCTTCCAGACCGTTTCCAGCTCCTTCGATTCGAGAACCCGGTCTCGTGCTTTTTCGGGAGACGGTCGGAGGATCCCAGCGCAGGGGTTCGACGGGATCATGTCTCGCGAGAGCGCCCAGTTGAACATCTTCCGAACGATTGCCAGAGTCCGGTTCGCGCTGGTCGGGCTCCCGCGGGCCTTGATGCCGTCGAGAAGAGCGATCGCGTCACGGCGGGAGATGTCCTTTGCCTTCTTCTTCTTCCAATGCGGCAGAATCTCACGGTCAAGGATCTCCTGGTCGGTCTTCCATGACCGCTTGTTCGGTTTTGCGTGCCGCTCGATGTACTCATGCGCCAGGTCGCCAATGGTGTCGGCTTCGCGGTCCGCGCGGCGGGCCTCGGTCACGATGGGGCCCGGGTCGATCCCATGTTCAAGGTCGGAGAGCGCCTTGCCGTGGCGTTCGTGTGCCTTCGCGACAGTGATCGCCGGATAGGCGCCCAACAGCATGCGCCGCGTTTCTCCCTGGAAGCGATACCAGAAGGACCAGACCTTCCGGCCGGAGGGGGAGACCCGGAGGCTCAAGCCGTCCGGGCCTCGTATCTCGTAGCGCTTCTCCTGAGGCTTCAGGTTGCGGACCTGTCGATCGGTGAACTTCATCGGATGGCGTCCCGGTGCCATTCCGGCTCGGGGGTCCTGCCGGCGAGCCAATCGCAAAGCTCCTTGATCCGGTTGTAGTCCACGGGGAACAGATCCATGACGGCCGAGAGGCTTGCTGAAAAGCCTTTCGACGACCCCCCGAATGAGCGTCTGTCTGTGCGAATCCCATGCAGCATGCACCACTGCCCCCAGCGGTGATAGAGATCCGAGGGGATCTCGCGGCCTCTGAAGGGTGCGCGTTTCTTCGGAATGTACGGGGGGCGGCCGCTGAAGGCCTGGGCCTGCTGGTTGCGGAGTAGTCCTTGGAAGTCGAGGATCTCTGCCATAGTGACCGCTCCTCCTTGTTAGGTTCGGTTGCCTAGGGTCGGTCGGCGGCTTCACGTCGGCCGGCCCGCTTTCTTGTCCCCGATTTGGGGGAGCAAGCGTCATGGAACCAAGCGACCTGAGGGATCATGGAACTTCGGGGGAGCAACTGGGGGAGCAAATCGCCCATTGCAGCGCCCCAAACGTCCACGAACAAGTGAGATCATCAAACCTAGGAAATCCGCAGTCAAGAGAAGAGTTACCCGGGAGCGAACGAACGAGACCGAACGAGGCTAAACGACGAATCCCTTTTCTCTGGATCATGGAACCGGGGTTCGAGTCCCTGCTCCCCAGCCAGTTACAAGATA
>CAZNRY010000226.1:0-4630 GCA_964575675.1 uncultured bacterium | reverse complement strand
GAGCCGCTGGCAAACTACGAGCAGCTCGTCCGTTCCCTGCGACTGCTCTGTGGCACGCCGGGGTTCGGTCTCCCCGCCAAACGGATTACCGTCTCCACGGTCGGGCTCGAGCCAGAAATTCGCCGCCTGGCGCGCGAGCCGGTCGCGGTGCGGCTCGCGTTCAGCCTGAACGCGACAACCGACGAGGTTCGCTCACGGATCATGCCGGTCAACCGCAAGTACCCATTCCGGTCCGTGCTTGATGCGTTGCGCGAGTATCAGCAACTGAAGGGGGAGCCCATCACGCTCGAGTACGTGCTTCTCTCGGGTGTCAACGACGGGCCAGAGGATGCTGAGCGCCTGGCCCGCCTCGCGCGAAGCCTGCAGTGCAAGGTCAACCTGATCGCCTACAACCCGCACCGCTTCGCCCCGTACGCGCCGGTCGCGGACGCGAGGATCGGGGCCTTCCGGGAGCGGATGCTTCCCATCGCCGGACGGGTGACGATCACGGTGCGGTGGAGCAAGGGACGCGACATTCAAGCGGCCTGCGGGCAACTCGCGACCGAGCGATCAGGGTGAGATCGGAGAGCGAATCGCCCCCGCGATCGGACGAGAGAGCTTCCGATCTGTCGGTTGATCAGCGGACGATTAGCAGCGGCGAGGTCGCTTTGATCGAACCGCTCCGAACCATGCAGAAGTAAGTGCCGTTCGGCAACGCCCGGCCCGCGTCGTCGCGGCCGTCCCAGCGGGTCTCGAACGTCCCCGGGCCCGCCGCGTGCAGCGAGCTGAGCAAGCGCACGGCGCGCCCGGTCAGATCGTAGATCGCGGCACGGGCGCCGTTCGTAGGATCCGCGCCCGGGAGCGAGAACCGGAGCATCTCGCCGGCGGCCAGAGGATTCGGGTAGAACCGGACCTCGGCCAAGGAGGACGCGGTCATCGTCGATTCCCCGATCAGATTCAGGAAGTACTCGCGCAGCCCCGGGACCTGATCCGGCGGGATCAGATCCCGGTTCTCGATCGGCGAGGCGGTCGTTCCATCGGGCGAACCGAAGAGAACACGGAAGTCTTCTGCGAAAATCTCGTGGGGGCGGTTGCGGTGGATCGCCGACTCGTTGTAGCGCGCGGCGTCGTCGATCGCCCGAAGGGCGCAGTAGTCGGCCCACCCGTCGCGATCGCTGTCGGGCAAGAACGCCCGGTGGACCAGGTGGCCAACCTCGTGGCTAACGACGAAATGGGCCTGCTCGTCGCCCATCGCATAGACGCCGGGCGAGAGATAGATCGTGCGCTCGCCGGTCCACGAGCTCATCGGCTCGGCGACCGGGTACGGAAGGATGTAGATGCCGAAGCCGAGACGATTGAGGAAGCGAGGATCGACCCCTTCCAGGGCGCTCTCGACCAGGCGCGATGGCAACGGATGAAACTGCCCGTCGCCGGGATTCATCACGAGCGGATCGGTAGTGGAGGTGACGAAGCGCCGCAGTGCGCCTTCCTCATCCTGCAGGTAGAGGAGGCCGTCGCTCAGGGTGCGGGACCTCTCGCTCAGCACACGCTCGGAATCGAGGATCGAGATGCCTGCGGGGATGGCCTGTGAACGGCCCGCGAGCCCGGCGATTGCGAGGACTGCAATCAGGAGGCCTGTCGGGCGGTGAGGCTTCAATCGGCACCTCCGGGGGCAGGCTACATGCCAGCCCGTCGTGTTTCGTTGACACAAGTTTAGCACCGTCCGGACTCGGACGGCAAGTTCTCTTTTATGCGTCTAACATACTATATTGCAATGTATTATGGCCTATGTCCGTTTGTCGACGTGTCATCATTTCGCCGAAATAGCATCCTGGGATGACACTCCAGACCGCAGACGATTCAACCTTCAGGAAGAGGGCTGCGGGGCGATTTGATCACCATAACTCGCTGTAACAAAAGGAAATCGACCCCAGACTTGAGTCCGGGGCCGAGGGGGTGGCACGGAACTGGGGTTGGCCCGTGCCTCCCGGGGGCGGGTGCCGCCCCTCTGACTACGCTTCGGGTGGCCTTGGCGGGATTGGAGGAACCGGCACGCCCGGGATCCCCATCCACGAGGGTGGAGGCGGCGGCTGCGACGGATCGCGCGCTCCCAGTCGTGAGAGAATCAAGGCGCCGAATCCCGAGAAGATCAGCACGGCCCAGGCGGTCTTGCAGATTCCCAGTAGCGCCCTGCCGATCAACTCCCCGCCACCGCCGTCCGACGAGCAGATGAGGAGCCGGCCAACCAGATCGATCACGAAGATCGGCAAGAGCCCGAGCGCGAAAGACCAGAGCCACCCTCCCCCATCCTTCGGCTCCCGGCGTGTGATCAACTCGCCGAGCAGCGCGAAACCGACCGCGCCGGCCGCCGCGATCACGACGAGAGAGGCGAAGAAGCCGGGAACGGCGACCAGGATCCCCACGCAGGTGATGCAGAGAAGGATCAACCCGACCGCAAGACCGATCATCGATCCGAAGCCGACCAGCAGGCTCATCCAGAAGCGCGCGCGCAGCGTCGAGCGCACGATGGTCCGCTTGCGCGGCAGCGCCAGGCAGAGGACCAAGCCGACCACGAAGAATGCGACGTAGCGAAGGGTATCCCCCAGGATGCATGCTGCTGACGATTCGTCCGACGCGCCCCTGTCTCGGTGGTCCCATCGCGGGCGCCACCACTTGCCGAACCCCTTCGGGAGGCCGGCGACGCTCACATTCTGCCCGTGGACGGTGGCTCCCTCCTCGCGGTCCATCACGCCGCCAACGACGACCGCGTCGCCGTCGACGACACAACCGGGCATCAGGTGGATCCCGCCCCCGATCGACACGACGTCGCCGCGGACGTGTCCATAAATCGTCGCGCGGCCTCCGATCGCGACGACATCGCCGCGGACGGTCTCGCCGGCTCCGATCTCGATGTCCTCGCCCATCCGCACGACATCGTTCTTGTCACCGTCGAAATCGTAATCGTAGCTGTCGGTGGAATCCTCGAGCGCTCCGGTGCTGTCGCCCGCGGCGATCGCGGCCGTCGGGAGGGCGCAGGTCATTTTCACGACAACCGGATGGAAGAGGCGCACCGCATGATGGGGGCGAAGGGGAACGAGTGCGCCGATCGTCGCCACGAGGCCGATGGCGGCGAGCGCCGCAAGCGGCCACCACTTCGCGAGGTTAGTGTTTCGCATGGCTCAGTTCCTCCCTTCGGATCTGTCCCACCATCCTTCCGAGAACGAGCACGGTGGCGAGGCTCAGCAAGACGGAGACGAGGGTCGCCGGCCCGGACACGGTTTCCAGCACACCGCTCAGAGCCCGGAGAATCGGATCGCCCTTCGTGAGAAGACGCGCGAAGACGTCGAGAACCGCGGTCAGCTCCTTCACGTTGTGCAGGATGCCGCTGATGCCGGTCGTCAGGCTCGCGCTGGCGCCCGCGACGATGCCTCCGGTCAGCCGGCCGAAGTGCAGCGCGAGCGGATCGCGGAAGACGCCCAAGATCAGGCCAGCCGCAATCCCGGCCGCGGCCGCGAAGACCGGCTGCCGGGTCAGGACGTGGAGGCGGTCGACCAGGCGCGCCCACACGGAGATCGGGGCCAAGCGCTCGATCACGGCATCCGCGATCCCCGCAGGGACCGCCGGGAGCGGAAGATCCTCCAGCGAGGCAAAGAGGGCGCGAAAGTCCTCGACCTCGCGCGCACAACGAGCGCAGGCGAGGAAGTGCTGCTCGAGCCGCTCCACCTCGTTTGCGCTCAGCGCGCCCAGGACGTAGTCCTGATTCCGGTCTGTATGGCAGAAGTTCATGGCTCCTCTACTGGCTCCGCGATCCGTTTGTTCGCACGATTCTTTCTGTGAGCGCCCCACGGCTACTTATCACCGGGCGCCTCCCTCGCAACGCCGTCGGCGGGCGTCTCCCCCTTCCAGAGGACGCGGAGCCGATGGTGCGCCCGGTGAAGCCGCGCCTTGACGGTCCCCAGGGGGATGCCGAGGGTCTCGGCGATCTCCTCGTAGGCGAGCTGCTCCTTGTGCCGCAGGTGGACGACCGTCCTGTAATCGGGCGGGAGCTGCGAGACCAATCGCGCGAGGTGCTCCGAGAGCCAGGTCGCTTCGTGGACCTCGTCGGGGCGGGCGCGTTCGTCGACCAGGATCGGGGCGTGCATTCCCGACTCGTCGTCCTCGTCGATGTTGATCGAGATCGTCCGTAGGCGGGCGCGGCGCAAGTGGTCGATCGCGAGGTTCGAGGCGATGCGGAAAATCCAGTTTCGGAAGGGGCGGGCCAGATCGAAGCGGTCGAGGGCGCGGATCGTTCGTACGAAGGTCTCCTGGGCGAGGTCCCGGGCGTCTTCCTCGTTCCCGGTGGCCCGCCACAGCAGGTGGTAGACGGGCCCCTCATATAACTTGACCAACCCCCGAATCGCATCCTGATCCCCTTCCAAGCACCTGCGAATGAGCGCGACCTCATCGTGGCTTGGCTGGCTCATCCGCGGTCCTTATCTATGTCCGCACATACGGATGCGGCGCGGACCAGGTTGCGACCCCCTCGGCCGGGCTCGTCTTCTGCCTGCCTTTGTACATGAGGCATAAGGTTACGACCCTGTCGCAGGCTAGCCGGGATCCCCTGGCGCGACAAGGGGATAGGGGAACAGGGGCCAGCCCGACCGCCCCCCAC
>CAZNRY010000225.1:0-4653 GCA_964575675.1 uncultured bacterium | reverse complement strand
GGAGTTCAGCCGTTGGAACGCGACCGGGTCCTGGTATCGCCCTCTCGACGGCGGACTGGTCACCGCCCTGCGCATGAAGATGGGAGCCATCTTCCCGGTAGGTCGCGGGGTCGGGGAAGCGGGCGATCTGCCTCGTGTGTTCAGAATCCCGCGCGAGGAGCGATTCCTATTGGGAGGCGGGACATCTGTCCGCGGGTACACGGAGAACTCACTTGGGCAGAACGACGAGAGTGGGCTGGCGATTGGAGGCACGGCGATCCTGCTTGGTAACGTGGAGTTGCGCTTCCCGATCTTCTGGCTGTTCAGCGGGGCGATCTTCCTCGATGGTGGAAACGTTTGGACCGATCCGGCGGAGATCAAACTGTCGCGGTTCGTGAACGGTCTTCGCCCGGGGAGAATGAACCCATTGAACGTGAGCTACGGGGCTGGAGGCGGGCTCCGTGTGTTGACGCCGGTCGGCCCCTTTCGAATCGATTACGGGGTCAAGCTGGGTAGCATGCGCCAGGCAGGACGGAAGTCAGGGGAGCTGTACTTGAGTCTCGGGCAGGCATTCTGATGGCGGGCCGCAGCCCGGCGAGCCCGCGCATCCTGCGGGTCCTTCCCTGGGCCGGAGGGATCGCGCTCGTCCTGTTTGTTCTGCTGGTCCTTCCCTTCCTCCTCGTCCGGGATGCCGCGGTGCGGGCCTGGCTCCTGAACATGAGCCTTCATCGGGACCTGTTTGCCCCAGAGTGGTCGATGACGATTGATTCGGTGAACCGATTCAACCCGGCCTACCTCGAGATGAAGGGGATCCACATCGTCCACCACGAGCCGGGCGGAGACCACGCCTGGGCCTCGCTGGGAACGATCAAGGTCGGATGGAATCCGCGCCACCTTCTCCGGCGGCGTCTGTGGGCGGAGCGAATCGTTCTCGACTCGCTCGTCGTGCACACGGAAGTGCCGGCTCCTCGATTCCGCGTTGTGAGCAAGGGGGAGCAGAAGGTACGGGTGACGCCGAAGCTGCCATGGTTGCGGCTCGGCTCGTTCGAGCTCTCGCGGGTCACGATCTCCGGGGATGGCGGCCCGATCGCCACCGGATCGATCGCAATGGGACGTCTCGAGCATCATGATCGTTCGATCCACGGCGAGTTCGATGAGACACGCCTCCTCTACGTTCCCGACTCGATCTCCGTGCGTCTCAGCGGAGGGACCATCGATGGGGTCCTGCTCGATCGGTTCACCTTGGAGGGGATGGAGATTTCCGCACCGGGGCTCTCGTCTCGGCTGGGTGGGGAGGCCGTCATCCCGGCACCCGGGGGTCTCCCGAGGATCGTCGCACTCTGGGAGGTCGCCTCCATGCGGCCCCTTGAGATCCCTCCCATGAGCCGACTCCGATTCCCCTTCGCACGCGGCGACTCGCTGCGCGGCACGGTGCGTGTCGAGTACCGGCCACCAATCCTCTCGGCACAACTCGACCTGGATGGCGAGATCCTGGGTGGACAGCTCGAGAGACTCGATCTCGAGGCGAGCCGTTCGGGGGACACCCTCAAGGTGGGCCACTTGATCGTTCGGCACCGCGCGGGGAATGTGGATGGCTGGGGTGGAATCCGGTTCCGTGATCGCGGCATCGAGGGAAGGCTCGGGTTCGACGGGGTCGACCTCGGCGACGCTTCCCTGGCCAGATGGCTTCCTCGGGCTCCCAGCACACGAATCGACGGTGCGGTTCAGGGTACGGCGTCGCTGGTCAAGGGCAACGAGAGCGCGAAGCTTTCCGGGGAAATCAATCGTCTCGATGTCCGGGGGACCCCGTTGGGGCCGGTTCGGTTCTCCGGCGACCTCGCCGATGCCCTCCTCACACTCGATTCCCTTGTCGTGGGGCCTCGTGGGGCGGGGTTGTGGGGCGCAGGTTCTTGGGCGACCGGCACGGGGCAGCTCGGCGGCTCGGCCACACTGGACAATCTGCCGCTCGAGAGATACGTCGCGCCTTTCCTGCCGGTCTCGATCGCTGGTGCGTTTGACGGGCAGGTGGAGGTCCGGGGGAATGTTCACGCCCCGAATCTGACCGGATGGTTGGACGGCTATGGCTTTCGCATCCTGGATGTCAACGCCGATCACATCCGAGGCGATTCGCTTGCCGGTCTCCTCGCCCCGATCGGAATCAGCGGCAGGGTGCGGATGCAGGGGATCGATCTTTACGGCGCCAAGGTCGACAGCGCCGACTTCCGAGTTGCATGGGAAAAGACCCTTCGCGTTCAGGCTCGGGCTTCTGTGGATAGCCTCGTCGCGGAAGCAATGGTCGATGTCACGCCGGTAGATCCCGGGTTCCTTCTCATCGAGAGCTTCCAGGTCCGACCCGGCTCGCAGCCCGCCTGGGATGGGGATGGGGAATGCCGGGTCTTCTGGAACAAGGGAACGGCGCGGATCGAAAACCTAGCCCTTGCATCGAGCGATGGCGAGATTCGAGCGCGCCTCGATGTGGGGAAGGGTGGTAACCCGCTCGCGGCCGAGATCCGCATTTCGGAGTTCGACCTGCGGCTCGCACGCGAGTTGCTCGGGCTTCCCGATTCTGCCCTTGCGGGACACCTCGACCTTGAGGCCTCGTTCGGAGGGAGCACGAAAGCTCCGTCTGGGCTGGTGCGGATCGTCGGGCGTGAAATGGTCGCGGCGCGCTGGCCGATCGGAGACCTCGAAGTCGACGCCTCCCTCGACGGAGGGGGCACGATCCGCGTTGACTCGCTCATCGCCGGTGGGGGCGAAGGCAGGGGACGAGTCCGCGCGACGGGCCTGGAGATCGTCGCCCCGGTTCCGCTGCCGGAGTTTCTCTCGAGTCTGCATAACCCCGCCGCGCTCCTCCTACGGAGAACTGCTCTGGCGGGGCACGTCAGGATCGACGATCTCAGTGTAGGGCGAATCGTCAAGACCGGGCTGGAGTCGGTTCCCGGCGGGGGAAAAAACCTCTTCATCGAGTCGGCCGATCCGATGACGGGCCGCATCCGGACGGTGCGGCCGGGTCAAAATGGAGGGGTCACCTCCTTGGCTTCCGTGGTCGGCGGCGCGGTCAGCCTGGACCTGAACATCTCCGGAAGCGCTGCCTCTCCACGGGTAAAGGCGATCGGCAGCATTCGGGCTCTGCGTCTCTACCAGGCGCGGGCCGATTCACTACTCTTCAGCGCGACCTATGCGCCCCAAACGCTCACGCTCGACAGCCTCGTGTGGCATCAGGGGAATCAGGTCGATCACGCGACCGGAGAGATGCCGCTCATCCTGAGCCTCGGAAAGGGGATCAGTCGCGTTCCCCTCGATCGGCCCCTTCGGCTGGACGCCGAGTTGCCGGACATCGATCTGGCTGTTCTTGGTCTGGTTTCGAGGGACATCCTTGACCCGGCGGGAACGCTCTCGGGATCGATCTCCTTGCGGGGCACGCCGAAGAGGATCTGGCCGGAAGGTTCGTTGGCCATCCGGGACGGAGGACTCAGGATCCCGAAGCGGGAGGAGAAGCTTCACTCGATTCAAGGAGTCTTCACGCTGGATTCGAGCGGAGTTCAGATCCGGTCTCTTCAGGGAAGACTTGGCAAGGACGGCCGATTGAACGTAACGGGTTGGTGGCGCGACCTGAGCCACTTCAATCTTGAGGCCAAGGTGCAACAGGCGACCTTCTTCGAGACCGGTTTCTATCACGTTACCGCCGACGGCGATCTGAATGCGTTTCCTGTGGCCTCAGCGGTCGGCTCCTACCCGCTGATCGTCGGAACGGTTGATGTGCGGGAGGGGGCCATCATCGGCGACCTCGCGAAGCAACCGCTTCCCCCGGCGGGGGCTCTGTTGAGGCGCAGCCCTTGGCGCGCGGAAATCGATGTCAACGCACCGGGGAACCTCCGGATGTCGACGGCCATCGCCTCAGTTGATCTGGGGGAGGGACAGGACATCCACGTCAGCTTTCAGGATCCCGTGATCAATGTTAGCGGGAGGATTCAGGTTCTGGGAGGACGCTACCGCGTTTTCAACAACGTCTTCACGATCACGTCGGGTACGGTGGAATTTCGCGACACGGGCCGGCTCCCCGAGCCGATTCTCGATGTGAACGCCGAGACAAGGGTGAACGATCGGACGATTCCGGGGGAGGCCGCACAGGAAGTGCTGGTCAAGATCCACGCCACCGGGCCGGTGTTGGCGCTGAACATCGAGTTCTCCTCGGAACCCTCGAGGTCGCAGTCGGAAATCGTCGAGCTCTTGAGCCTCGGGCGGCTCAACGATCCCACGGTGGGAAGCTTTGGCGCCAAGGACCCCTCCCGCCAGTATCTCTTCACGGAGGTCGTCAGCCAGATCGAGTCGCAGTTAGCCAATCGCATCGCTGGTCTCGAGAGCTTCCAACTCTTGCCGGGAAACACACCCGGGGAAGCATGGAAGGTAAGCGTTCGGCGAACGCTTCTCCCCCAAGTCTCGGTCGCCTACAGTCGCGAGTTGACAGGCACGGCGAACCAGGAAGTGAACGTTCGCTACAACCTCCGAGGCCAGTTTTACCTGAATGCCGATGTCGAGCGTTTGATGAATCAAGGAACCCCGACGGACCGCTACTCTCTTGACCTCCGCATGCGCTTCGAGTACTAGTTGGTTGCCGCCTAGCCCGCGTTTCTCACCACCGTTCGTCGCGAAACGGCGTCAGATGGCCGTAGA
>CAZNRY010000224.1:0-4841 GCA_964575675.1 uncultured bacterium | reverse complement strand
CTTACCAGCCAATCTAATCATGCTGCGGGCTGGTCGCCGGTCCTGGAGTGCTCTACTTGAAGGGCGAACCAGCATGGGAGTGTGAATTGCACATTGGGTGGGGATGGTGACCGATGAATATGCGCACGCTTGGACGTCACATGGATGACGCAGGATCGGGAGTTCGCGCTCGGGCGGACCACGCCCTTGCATATCCGTGGATCATGAAGGCTCCGACGACCCCGGATCCTGCAAGAAAGGACACCGCCCCTCCGCGTGCGCCGAATGTCGGGACCAACAAGAGGGCCAGGATCGTCTGGACAGAGAATCCAGCCAGCAAGCCGACAAGGACCCGCCCGGTCCTTTCCTGGCTGACGAGGTTCATGGACAGGATCGTTCCGGTCGCAACCAAGGGCAGGGATCCGCTCAACAGACGGAGGACTGCTGAGGCCCCCGCGTACGGCGTTCCGTACAGCAATTGTACGATCTGGGGGGAGAGCCACGTGACGATCAGGGACGCCGCCACTGTCGGTCCAAGGAAAACCACTACCGAGGTCCCGGACACACGGTCTGACTGTTTCGAACCTGCCAAAGTCGGGAGGAGCGAATATCCATAGATGCTTGCGATGCAGAAGAATGCAAGAACCGGCATGAAGGCCGCCCTGTAGAGCGCCACCTCCTGGGGAGCCCCCAACCATCCGAGCACCAGGATCACGGTGTATTGCTGACTCGAAGTCAGAAGAACGTAGGCAAAGACAGGGAGAGATCGGACCAGCAGCGGTCGCCATTGGATACTTGGCCTTGTAAGACGAATCGGCAGCCTCGGCCTCATCCTGACAACGAGAAACCACGACAGTCCGGTACTCACGATCCAGCTTACGGAGAAAAAGACGGGCACCAAGGTCGTCATCCCTGCATGGCGCACGAACACTAGCAGGAGGAGGACATATACGGCCGCCTGACTGATCGTCACGAGGCCAACACGGCACATCCTCCCCAATCCCAGGAACACCCACGATAGGTTGAGCGCATAGGGGATCACAGCCAGGCCGAACAGTGCTACGAGCGCACTCCGGTCCGTAGGTGCTCGTCCGATTCCTATCACGACAAAGAGCACCGAGCAGGAGAACAGGCCGACCCACAGGCGCAGGGAAGCGAGCCTTCCCAAATGGGTGTCATCACCACGACCAGCTCCCAGATCCCGCGCGCCGACGAACGCCAGGCCCATGTCGCCGAGAAGGAGGAAATAACTCACCATTGTCTGCGCGAATACGACCTTCCCGAAGCTCTCCGGGGCAAGGACCCGCGCGAGGTATACCCCCGCCGACAGCGTGAGACCCTGGGACACGGATTGTCCGGCCAGCAAGGCAAGAAATCCGCCCGCGATGCGGGAGACGAGGGGCGACCAGTACCGCCTGACCCCAAGAGATCTCGCATCGTGATTCACCCCCGGCGCTGCCCCCGAGATCGAGCAACCTCATGGAATTGCTCAAGCATCTTGTCGCCGTAGATCTCCCAGCTGATCTCTTTCTCCACAAGATCCCTCCCCTTCCGGCTCAAACGGGAATAGAGATCCGCGTCCTCGACCAGCCTGCGAATTGCCTTGGCGATCTCCGAGGGAGACCGTGGAGGAACGATGAGGGCCGTTTCCCTGTCCCGAAGAACCTCCGCGGCCCCACAGCCGGAATTCACGATCACTGGGATACCGCACCCCATCGCCTCAAAGACGGCCAATCCCCAGGTCTGCGGATAGTTCGGGAACACAAAAACATCCGAGGTCGAGTAGATCTCGAAGAACCGCTTCTCGTTGACATAACCGTGGAACGTCACGAAATCCGACAGTTGATACCGCTCCACCAATCGCTTGATCTTCGAAGCATAGGAGGCGCAGAGAGCGTCGGTACCGATGTGGTTCATGTGAAACGGAACTCCCTCGTGCACGAGAATCCTCAGGGCGCCAATCAGGTCCTCGTATCTTCTCCACGGGAAGAAATTACCGTTCGAGAGTATCCTCACTTGTTCACTGCAGGACTTCCGTTCCTTGAAAGCGAACCGGTCGAGGTCCAGTCCACTCCGCACGATTACAGAATCAACCCTGTAATGCCGTTCGAGTCGCCCTCTGTTTATTTCATCAAGGACGACCAGCCTATCCATAGACTTTATGGCCGACCGGAAGAGCTCTCTCTTCAACCATGACAATGGGAACCGCCACGGATCGTCCCGCGGAACGTAAACTCCACCGACGCTCGGAACATCATTGATCATGCCCACGACGGGCACACCAGTCGCCTTGTTGAAGTATGTGCCGGCTATGAAAGTGGTGTACTCGTGGCAGTTCAAGACATCGAGATCAGAACTCATCAGCCTGCCCAGATCCTTACTCCGCTTGGAGAACAGGTCCCAATAGAACAGCGTCCGGAGGGTCATACTGTCACGCTTTTGACGCCGGGGTTCTAGAAAACGGATGTTCTTGACCTCACGGATGAAGTCCGGGAAGCATTTCACCGGATCGAAATAAGCGCAATAGACCTCTACATCATGCCCATTCCTCTGCATCTGCCGAGCCAGTTCAAGTGCCTGCCGTTCTGTTCCACCGCTGATATCCAGGTTCCAAACCGCGATCCCGATCTTCATTCGACCCGGTGCCCCAAATACCATGCAATGGTCTTGTGGAGATTCTCCTCAAGAGATCCTTCCGCGCGGAAGCCAAAGCGCTCCTCGGCCTTGCTCACTTCTAGCACGCGCCTAAGCTGTCCCTCGGGTCGAGTCTTGTCCCAAACGACTTCACCCTGAAATCCCGTCAGTTGACCAATCAAGCGGACGATCTGATCGATCGAGACCTCAGCCCCGCTTCCAAGATTGACGGGATCACCTTCGTTGTACCGCTCCGCAGCAAGGACGATCCCTTCCGCCGCCTCTTCCGCATACAGAAAATCGCGGGTCGCCCGCCCGCTCCCCCAAACCACCACTTGCGGGCTCCGCGCCCGCACCGCCTCAACGAACTTCCTGATCAAGGCCGGGATCACGTGAGAGCTTTCCGGATCGAAATTGTCCCTCGGACCGTAGAGGTTTGTCGGGATCAAGAAGACCGTATTGAATCCGTATTGTTTGCGATAGCTGATGCATTGGACCAGAAGTGCCTTCTTGGCCAGTCCGTATGGCGCCGTCACCTCGGCGGGGTAGCCGTTCCACAGATGCTCTTCCTTGAAAGGCGCAGGGGTAACCTCGGGGTACGAGCAGGTCGTACCGACGGCGATGAACTTCTCAACTCCGAACTTCCACGCCTCATGCAGCAGATGCATCCCCATGCTCAGGTTTTCATAAAAGAACTCCGCGGGATGTGCACTGTTCGCACCAATTCCTCCCACCCGTGCTGCCAGATGTATGACCATGTCCGGGGAGGAGTCGCGAAGCAATCGCCGTACATGTTCTACTTGAACGAGGTCGTATTCCTGCCTCCTCGGTACATGAACTTCCAGGCAACCTCGTTCGCGAAGTTTATCGACGACATAGGATCCTAGAAACCCCCTGCCCCCTGTTACAGTTACTCGCCGGCTCTTCCAGAAAGTCACTTAGGCCCTACAGCACTCCGCCTGCCCGCCAGTTTGGTCTCCTCGGCCTTGAGATCCGCCTCCACCATCAACCTGACCAGTTCCTTGAAGCCAACCTTCGGAACCCACCCTAGTTGCTTTCTGGCCTTTGCAGCATCACCGCGTAGCTCGTCCACCTCCGTGGGCCGGACGTACCTCTTGTCAATCTCGACGTACTCCTTCCAATCCAGGTCGAGCAATCTGAAGGCCTCGCTTGCGAATTCGCGGACCGAGTGGCTCTCACCTGTGGCGATCACGTAGTCCTCTGGGCGCTCCTGCTGTAGCATCAGCCACATCGCGTCCACATATTCCGGCGCGTAGCCCCAGTCTCGCCTCGCCTCCAGATTCCCCAGGTAGAGCTTGCGCTGTAGTCCCAGTCGAATCTGGGCTGCCGCGCGGGTGATCTTGCGCGATACGAAAGTCTCTCCTCGACGAGGGGACTCATGGTTAAAGAGGATGCCGTTGCATGCGAAGAGTCCGTAAGCTGCACGGTAATTGTTCACCAACCAGTAGGCATACACCTTTGCAGCTGCATAGGGACTTCTAGGTCGAAATGCGACCAGTTCGTTTTGGGGCGCTGGCGCATCACCAAACATCTCACTGCTGGACGCCTGATAAAAGCGGGTCCTTACAGCACTCCTGCGAATCGCCTCAAGGGTCCTGATTGTCCCCAGTCCTGTGACATCACCCGTATACTCAGGCATTTCAAAGCTGACCATGACGTGGCTTTGTGCCCCCAGATGGTATATTTCCTCCGGTTGGATGTTGTAGATCAGATTGGTCAGCTGACCGCTGTCGGCGAGATCGCCATAGTGCAGAAAGAGCCTAGCTCCCTCCTCGTGCGGGTCCTGGTACAGGTGGTCTATTCTACCCGTATTGAAGGTACTGGCCCTGCGAATCAACCCATGCACCTCGTACCCTTTTCCCAACAACAGTTCTGCCAAATACGATCCGTCCTGACCTGTAATCCCGGTGATGAGAGCCTTTCTCATATGACCCGTTCTCCATTCATCAGGTCCGAGGATTCAACGAACCCGAACCCGCCAGATGATCCTGGCAGGATCGAGGGTTGGACAACATGGTGCCAACCCGGCGTCTCACAAATCTGACGTGCGCCCCCAACCCGGCTGTCGATCACAGAAGAAGTTATGCATTCGCTGAGTGATGGGCATGGTCGGGTTCATTGGCCTCAGGGACCGGGACGAGAGAGCCTGCATCGCGGGATCCTCCTGAATGACGACTTGCCCGCAAGCCAGTATGGATGTTCCTTAG
>CAZNRY010000223.1:0-4959 GCA_964575675.1 uncultured bacterium | reverse complement strand
TGAAGAGAGGCCCGGATGCGGCGGAGAACCGCGCACCCGGGCCTCGTTCTTTTCCCCTCCGAACGAACGATCAGGTCGTCGGGCCGGCGCTTGCCGGCACGGTACGAACCGGACCAGGTCCCTGCATGAAGGGTCTCAGCAGATCGATCGGAATCGGGAAGAGCGTCGTCGAGTTGTTCTCTGTCGCAATCTCGGCCAAGGTCTGCAGGTAGCGGAGTTGCAAGGCGGCCGGCTGGGTCTGGATGATCGCCGCCGCGTCCGTGAGGCGTTGCGCGGCCTGGTACTCCCCTTCGGCATTGATCACCTTCGCCCGCCGCTCGCGTTACGCCTCCGCCTGCTTGGCCATCGCGCGCTTCATCTCGACCGGCAGGTCGACGTCCTTGACCTCGACCGCGCTGACCTTGATGCCCCACGATTCCGTGTGCGTGTCGATGATCTCCTGGAGCCGCGCGTTGATCTTCTCCCGTTCGGCGAGCAGATCGTCCAGCTCCGCCTGGCCCAGAACGCTCCGCAACGTCGTTTGGGCGAGCTGCTGGGTGGCGAAGAGGAAGTTCTCGACCTCCAGGATCGCGCGGTTAGGGTCGACGACGCGGAAGTAGAGGACCGCGTTCACCTTCATCGACACGTTGTCGCGCGTGATCACATCCTGGGGAGGGATGTCCATCACGACGACGCGCAGCGACACCTTGACCATCTTGTCCACGAACGGAATCAGGAGTATCAGGCCGGGTCCCTTCCCGCGGATGGCGCGCCCCAGGCGGAAGATCACCCCCCGTTCGTACTCCCTCAGGACCCTGATCGCGCTGGAAAGAACGAAGATCGCGACCAAGACGAGCAGAGCGGTCGAACCAAAGAACTGCTGCATTTCTCTAACCCTCCCGGGCGGAACCGCCGCCCTCGATCGCCATCACCTCCAGGTGAAGCCCCTTCACGGAAACGATACGGACCCGAGTTCCCCTCGGAAGCGGTGTGGCCGCCGACGCCATCCAGTACTCCCCGCGGAACAGGATGCGCCCCTCGGGGGCGAGAGCATCGAAGACCGTCCCGATCTCCCCCACCATTCCCTCGACCCCCGTCACCGGGCGCCGCTTCTGCGCGCGGATCGCGAGGGTCACGGCCAGCACGAAGAACGCGGCCGTGATCACAAGCGCCGGCACGATCACGCCGAGCGAGACATTCATTGTTCCACCTCTCGTTCGGAAAAGCATCAACGACCCGAGCAGCAAGCTCAGGATCCCCCCGATCGTCAGCGCCCCGTGGCTCGGGACCTTGATCTCGACGATGAAGAGGACCAGCGCCAGCAGGATCAGCATGACCCCGGCGTAGTTGACGGGCAGATTCTGAAAGGCGAAGAGGGCCAGGATGAGCGAGATCCCGCCGATCACGCCGGGCAAGATCACGCCGGGGTTCGAGAGCTCGAAGAAGATCCCGAGGATTCCCGCGAGGAAAAGGAGGTAGGCGATGTTCGGATTCACGAGGATCGCGAGCAGCCGCTCCCGGAATCCCATCCTGTACTCCTGGACCTCGATGCCGGCGGTGCGAAGGGTGTCGACCCCGCCGGCCGTCTGGACGCCGCGCCCGTCGATCTGCAGCAGGAGATCCTGGAGGTCGGAAGCAATCAGGTCACAGACCCCTTGCCGGACCGCTTCCTCCGCCTCGAGCGAGACGCTCTGGCGGACCGCGCGCTCCGCCCATTCGGCGTTGCGGCCGCGGAGGGCCGCGATGGAGCGGGCATAGGCGGCGGCATCGTTTAAGACCTTCGACGCCATCGTTGAATCGACCGGGCTCATTCCCCCGCCGATCCCCACGGGATGCGCCGCGCCGATGTTCGTGCCGGGGGCCATCGCGGCGACATGCGCAGCCAGGGTCAGGAACATCCCCGCGGAGGCGGCGCGCGCTCCCGAGGGTCCCACCCAAACGATCACCGGCACGGTACTGCCGAGGATCGCCTTCGTCGCCTCGCGCATCGAAGTGTCGAGTCCGCCCGGCGTGTCGAGCTGGATGACGACGCCCTCGGCCTGTTCCCTCTCCCCCACCGCGATTCCCTCGACGATGAAGCGGGAGGTCACCGGCGTGATGGCATCTTCCACCGCCAGGTGGAGTATGCGGCCTGATCCTTCCGCCGGACCGATCGCTATGCTCCCAACCTGCACTACGATGGCCAGAATGAGTCGAAGAAACGATTCTATCGACTGACAGCGCCCCCGCCGGTCGAAGGAACCCGGATCGATTTGCACGCGCCCTCCAGCCTGCCCACCGCAACAGAATGCACCCTCCGGCCCAGGGATTCCAGCCTTGCTTGATACGGGGGGGGACCTTATCTAGGATCGCCGGAACGCGGTGGAGAGGCCGGGGCGCCCCAATGCCTTGGGCCGGCGCCGCGCCCACAAGGAGGCGAAATGGAAATCAGTCTTGCGGGACAGTACGTCCTCGTGACGGGCGGTTCCAGAGGCATAGGACGCGCAATCGCTCTGACGCTTGCTGCCGCTGGGGCCAACGTCGCCATCAACTATCTGCGGCACGCCCAGCGGGCGAGCGACACGCAGGCCGAGATCGAAGCGCGCGGCGTACGATGCCTGGCGATTCGCGCCAACGTGGCGGACCTCGACGACATGGAGAGAATGTTCGGGACGATCGGCTCGGAGTTCGGTCGCCTCGACATCCTCGTATCGAACGCCGCCTCCGGAGTCCTGCGGCCGGCGATGGAGATCACCCCCCGGCACTGGCAATGGACGATGGACATCAATGCGGGCACGCTCCTGCCGCTCGTGCAGCGGAGCGTCCCGATGATGCCTCGCGGTTCCGGGAAGATCATCGCGGTGAGCAGTCTCGGAGCGATTCGCGCGATCCCGAACTATTCCGCGGTCGGCGCGTCTAAGGCGGCGCTCGAGGCCCTCGTTCGCCACCTCGCGCTCGAGCTCGCCCCTCGCGGCATCAATGTGAATGCCGTCTCGGCGGGGGTTGTGGACACCGAGGCCCTGAAGCACTTCCCGAATCGAGCCGAGTTGCTGGCGAACACCCCGATGAGAACCCCCGCCGGCCGTCTGACGGAGCCCCAGGATGTCGCCGACGCGGTGCTGTTCTTGGTCAGCCCGCTCGCACGGATGATCCATGGGCAGACGATCGTGGTCGACGGAGGCTACTCGATCCTCGCCTGAGACCGGCGCGGCAAACGCCTGAAAGCGACCCCGCGACGCTGAACGCAGGTGGGAAAACGGCCGCCGATCGCGGGATGATCGGCGCCTCAGGAGCGCCGGAAGAGCGCACGCACGATCATGCCTGCAAGGTTCGGGTTCTCCTTCAGCCGGCGGGTGGAATACGCGTACCAGTGCTCTCCGAAGGGGACGTAGACGCGAAGGCGATGGCCGCCGTCGATCAGGATTTTCCGGAGCCGGACATCCACGCCGAGCAGCATCTGGAACTCATACTGATCGCGCGCCAGGTTGTGCTTGCGGACCAGGCGCAACCCCTCGAAGACGAGCTGCTCGTCGTGCGTCGCGATGCCGACGTAGCATCCCCCGCGGAGTAGCATGTCCAGCAGCGCCGTGAAGCTGCGATTGATGATCGCCCGCTCCTGGTAGGCTGCCTCGCGCGGCTCGATGTAGATCCCCTTGCAGAGACGGACGTTCGCCTTCTCGGCGGCGAGCTTCGCGATGTCGTCCATGCTCCGGCGCAACATCGCCTGGATCACAACGCCAACGTTCGCATGGCGCTCCCGCAATCTCCGATGGATTGCGAGGGTGTCGTCCGTGCACGAGGAGTCCTCCATGTCGAGGCGGACGAAGATGCCGAGGCCTGCAGCCTTGGCGACCAGAGCATCGATCCGTTGGGAGCATTCCTCGAGGCCGAACTTCATGCCGAGCTGCGTCAGCTTCACAGAGACGTTGGAATCGAGCTTCTCGGCGAAGATCGTGTCCAGAAGCGCAAGATAGCCGCTCAGCGCGCGGTCCGCCTCATCGGGACGAGAGATGTGCTCTCCGAGGATGTCGAGGGTCGCCATGGCCCCGCCCGCATTCAGCTCCCGGACCTGGAGCGTCGCCTCCTCGATCGTCGCCCCGGCGATGTAAGGACGGCTGAAGTGGCGCACGATCGGCTTCGGCACTGCCGGCACGAGTCCCACGACCAGACGATCCAGCAAAGATGGCATGAACCGCACCCCCTCCCGTCCCCACGAGCGACCCAAGCGGGAATCCTAGGCCCGCGACTGCGGGGTGTCAAAGGCGGAACCTCCGCTTCTCTCGGCGGCCTGCCTGGGCGCCGGCGCGTTGCTTGCCGCTCCAGGGTTTCGACCGTAGGATTAAGGGTCGAGAAGGAAGGGATCGGCGCGAGGTCGCCATCGGGGACACAACAGGAGGGAACATGACGCAGGTCCATGCGGAGCGGCGGCTCCGTCTAGCGCAGACAATGGGCGGTGGAGCCGCCCTCATCGTTTCCCAGCCGGAAATGATCCGGAACAACGACACCCTCCACGAATACCGGCAAAACTCGGACCTCCACTACCTCTCGGGCTTCGAGGAGCCCGAGGCGGCCCTCCTTCTCCTGCCCGACCATCCAGAACATCGCTTCGTGATGTTCCTTCGTCCGAAGGACCCGGAGAAGGAAGTGTGGACCGGACGCCGCGTCGGGGTCGAGCGGGCGCCGGAGCTGTTCGGGGCGGACGCCGCCTTCCCCATCTCAGAGCTCGAGGCGAAGCTCCCAAAGTATCTGGAGGGGGCCGACCGCCTCTATGTGAACCTCGGGTCCGATCCGAGCAAGGATCAACTTGCCCTCGAGATGCTCAACCGCACTCGCCGGAACACCCGCGCCGGAACACCCGGGCCGTCGCGTCTCATCGACGCCGCGGAGATCCTTCACGAACTGCGCCTGCGCAAGGACGCGGTAGAGATCGGACATCTTGAGCGCGCCGGCGAGATCAGCGCGGCCGCGCATCGGGCCGCGATGGCCGCGGTGCGTCCCGGG
>CAZNRY010000222.1:0-5012 GCA_964575675.1 uncultured bacterium | reverse complement strand
TGGTGCGGAAGGGGGGACTTGAACCCCCACGAGGGAACCCTCACTGGACCCTGAACCCAGCGCGTCTACCAATTCCGCCACTTCCGCAAAGCCCTGCGAATCCGGGGTCGGAGTGGTATGCTATCGACTCGTTCCAAGGGAGTCAAGCGGAGGACCTCATGCCCGTCCCGCGCTCCGGCGAGGCGCCGGAGGGGATCAAGATCATCGTCGTCAACCGGCGGGCCCGGCACGATTACCACATCCTCGAGAAGTTCGAGGCGGGGATCGCCCTGCGCGGAACCGAGGTCAAGAGCATCCGTGCCGGGAAGGTGAACCTGGGCGACGCCTACGCGCAGGTGGATGGCGGCGAGATCTTTCTCTTACAAATGCACGTGAGTCCCTACGAGCAGGGCAACCAGTTCAACCACGAACCGCTCCGGAAGCGGAAGCTCCTCATGCACCGCCGGCAGATTCTCAAGCTGCGCCAGCTGACTCAAGAGAAGGGCTTGACGCTGATCCCGCTCTCCCTCTACTTCAAGGGACCGCACCTCAAGGTCGAGATCGGGGTCGCCAAAGGGAAGCGGTACCACGATCGGCGCGAGGATCTGGCCAAGAGGGATGCAGAGAGGGAGATGGAGAGAGCGCGTCGAGGGGATCGTGACAAGTAGGAGCAAGCGGCTCGCCGGCCGGATCATGGCGGATGCCGCTCGGGGCTTCTTCCTCATCGCGTCCGCGGCAGCCGTCCTGCTTGCGGGGATCTCTGCGTCGGATGTGCGTGCGGAGTTCTACGATCCCGAGTCGGTCGTCGTGGTCGTCCCGCAGGACGGCCGTCCGACGCAACCGGTTGCGATCGTGCGCCATGGTCCGGGGATCTACCTCCCGCTCGGATCGCTCGCACGGGCTCTCGGGGTCGCCTGGTCCTGGGACCCCTACTCATACCGGGGATGGATCGAGACCGATTCCATCCGAACGCGGTTCACGTTTGATTCTCCTCTGCTGATGCACGGTTCCGATCTGATTCCAATGAGCGATCCGGTCTCCTACGACGCGCGGGGGGTTCTCTTCCCGCTCGACTACCTCTCCATCCTGCAAACGAGGCTCCCCGGGCGCCGGGCGATCTCGTGGCGTCCCGCCGAGGGGCGATTCGTCTGGAGCGAGCCCTCGCCGCGCTACCGCCAGGTCCGCTTGAGCGAGCTGGGCCATCGCTCCTCGTTGCGCATCACGGGTGAGCGTCCCCTGAAGAGCCTGCTCCTCTGGTCGCCGATTGCCGGCCTCGACATCCTGCTCGAGGGGCTCACGCCGCAGGCTGAGAGCCTCTCGGTTTCGGCGCCGCGGGGGCTGTTCTCGGTGAGCGAGGTCTCGGGGTGGGGGAGGGGAAGCAGGGTTCGCGTCCAGGTTGCGCAGAAGGCAATCGGAGCCTCGATCAACTACGACGATCGTGAAGGGGTCTGGGAACTCGAGGCGACCGCCTCCGTAGACGAGAGTGAGCGCGGAAGCTTCCGTCCCCTGCGCCGGGCGGATTACCCAAGGCGCCGCAGCATGGGCGGACCGATCCTGCTCGCGGTCAGGATCGACCGGGCCAATGATCCGATCGAGGCGGGCTACGCGCTCGAGGACCTTGTCGGCCGGATCGCGAGAACGCTCGCCGATACGCTGGGACAGGAAGCGGAGATACTCGACGAGGACGATCCGCTGAAGATGGCCGCGCGTGCGAACACGAGCTCCGGCCGCTGCATGATCATGCTGCGGATCGACGAATACGGAACGGGAGCCGCGCAG
This sequence comes from uncultured bacterium, assembly GCA_964575675.1. Lineage (GTDB taxonomy): Bacteria > Eisenbacteria > RBG-16-71-46 > CAIMUX01 > VGJL01 > CAZNRY01. The sequence goes on along the minus strand of CAZNRY010000222.1, from coordinate 3,254 downwards.
ACGCAGATCTGGACGGCCACGCCGCGCCTGCTCTGGGAACCGCTCAGCGCGACGGGGTCGGCCAGCGCCGCGATCCCGCGGCCTCTCCTGTGGAGCGAGACGCCCGCCCTCTCGATCGGGGCCTCGGAGCGGCTCGCCTCGACGATTGCCTCGCACCTCGAGACGCTTCTCGCTCCCGAGCCCGTCGTGAAGGGACGGCGTCCTTCCCGCTGGCTGGAAGGACTCATGATGCCCTCCGTGCTGATCTACCCCGCCCTCTCGAGCGATCCCCTATCCCTCGAGCGGCTGATGGATCCCGAGAAAAGGGCCGCCCTCGCGCGGGCCATCGCCTTCGGGATCTCCGAGGCACTGAGCGGCGGAGCCTTTGAGGGGGTCGAGCTTTGATCCGCGCGAATCTGCTCGATTCCGGAACGCGCGCGCGGGCGACGGACGGCCGGCCCGCGGCCGGGCGGGGCCGTCCGTGAGGCGCGCACTCTGGATCGTTCTGATGGGCGTGTTCGCCGTCGCCGGCTTCTTCCTCGTTCGCGGACTCCAGCGTCTCGCCCAGCAGCCGCAGGAAGTTCAACAGATGAACGGCCCGCCGCCGGGCGCGCCACTGCGGACGCTCCGCCTTTTCTTCGGCGCGACGGATCGCGTCGGCCTGACGGCGGAAGAGCGCGTCGTCGTGGATCCGGGAGGAGCCGAGGATCTCGCCGAGTCGATCGCTCGCGAGGTGCTCGCCGGACCGACCCGCGGCGTGACGGGGTTCGACCCGGCGACGAAGGTCCTCTCGTTCTACCTGACGCAGGATGGGACGGGATATCTCGATCTCTCTGCCGATCTGATCGCGCACTGGCCGCGTGGGGATGGGTTGGAGTGGGTGAGCCTGGCTTCGCTCGTGCGCTCGCTCACCGAAAACGTGCCCGCGATCCGGGCCGTTCAGATTCTCGTGGACGGCCGGGTCGTAGAGAACGCGCCGGGTTCGATCCCGCTCGACCTGCCGCTGGCGCCCGAGGGATTCGGGCTGAACCAGGCGGAGTTGGTCCCCATGGCGGCGTTGCGGTCCGAACGGTAATCTGGTGGCAGTTCATTCGCGCGCGCGGCGCGACTGCGGTAGCTCGATTTTCTGCGAGGTCCTTCGATGAATGCTCCGATGCCCGCATCAGGTAGCTCGATCGCGGGTCCCGCCCGCGAGAGGCCGATCGGCGTCTTCGATTCCGGAATCGGCGGACTTACCGTCGTGCGCGAGATCCTGCGGCAACTTCCGGCAGAGGACGTGATCTACTTCGGCGACTCCGCCCGGGTACCGTACGGCGGCAAGTCGGCCGAGACCGTGACGCGCTTCTCGATCGAGAACACCCACTTCCTCATGCGGCGAGGGATCAAGTTTCTCGTCGTCGCCTGCAACACGGCGAGCGCACTCGCCCTCTCCGTCCTGCAGCGCCGCTTCGACGTCCCCATGATCGGCGTCATCGTCCCCGGCGCGCGCGAGGCGGTTCGCAGGACGACGGGCCGGAAGATTGGCGTCATCGGCACGACGGGTACGATCGGGTCGCAGGCCTACGAGCGCGCGATCGCAGAAATCGGCTCGGGCTACTCGGTCGAGGGTATCGCCTGTCCGCTCTTCGTTCCCCTCGCGGAAGAAGGATGGACGGACGGCGACGTGCCGCGTCGGATCGCGCAAACCTATCTCGATCCGCTGCGCGGAAGCGGCGTCGACACCGTGATCCTCGGCTGCACGCATTACCCGCTCCTGAGACCGGTCATCGCGGAGGCGTTGGGGACGGGGATCGCTCTCGTCGACACGGCCGAGGCGACGGTCGCGGAGGTCCGCGGGGAGCTCGCGAAGCTTGATCTGTTGCGTGACGGCGCGGTGGGGGCGAAGGGCAATCGCCGTTTCTTTCTCTCCGACGTTCCGTTACGCTTCCGCGAGGTCGGAGGACGCTTCCTTGGGGAGCCGATCGAAGATCTCACCTGGGTCGAGCAATCCGAGATCCCCTGGTACGAACGCTAACGCGCAACATCCAAGGCGGACCCCAGCATGAAACATGATCCTGAGCCCGTGATCCGCGCCGACGGCCGAACGACGACGCGCATTCGTCCCGTCAAGATCGTCCGCGGCGTCGTCCGTCACGCGGCGGGATCGGCCTGGATCCGCCTCGGCAACACCCAGGTCGTCTGCGCCGCGACCGTCGACGAGCGGATCCCCCATTGGCTGCGCGGGCGCGGGAAGGGGTGGGTCACGGCCGAGTACGGGATGTTGCCTTGCTGCGTCCCGGAGCGCGCGGCGCGCGGGAGGGTCTCGGGCAGGTCCTTCGAGATCCAACGGCTGATCGGGCGCAGCCTGCGCGCCGTCGTCGATCTGGCCGCCCTCGGCGAGCGCCAGATCATCGTAGACTGCGACGTCATCGACGCGGACGGCGGGACGCGCGTCGCCTCGATCACGGCCGGATACGTCGCGCTGCACGATTGCCTCGAGAACCTGCGGGCGTCGAAGCGGATCGCTTCGCTTCCCCTGAAGGACCGGGTAGCCGCGGTGAGCGTGGGCCTAGTGGACGGCCTCGGGATGTGCGATCTCTCGCACCACGAGGACTCGCGCGCGCAGCTCGACCTGAATGTCGTCGGAACGCTCTCGGGGCGCCTGGTCGAGGTTCAGGGAGCCGCGGAAGGGGAGCCGTTCGAAGAGAAGGACCTCCACATGCTGATGCGGATCGCCCGCCGCGGGCTCTCCGCGATGTTGCGGGCGCAGGAGAGAGCGCTGGCGGCGCCGGCTGCGCCCGGGATGGACCTACCGCAGCGGGGACCGGCTGGACGGCCGGGCAAGGGGTTGATGCGGCCATGAACCTCGTCCTCGCCACGAACAACCGCGACAAGGTGCGCGAGCTGCGGCATGCCCTGGACGGTCTGCCCGTCCGGATCCTGACGTGTGATGATTATCCAGGGCTTCCGGAAGTCGTCGAGGACGGCGCAACCCTGGAAGAGAACTCGCTCAAGAAGGCGCGCGCCCTCTGCGAGGCGACGGGGCTTCCCGCGGTCGCCGACGACACGGGGCTCGAGGTCGATGCGCTCGACGGCGCCCCGGGGGTCTACAGCAGCCGTTTCGCGGGTCCCGATGTCAGCTACGAGGAGAACGTCCGCGAGCTTCTCCGCCGGATGAAGGGCGTGCCGAAATCCAAGCGGACGGCGCGTTTCCGGTGTGTGATCGCCCTTGTCGAGCCGGGCGGGGCCGAGGTGCTCGTCGACGGGGTCTGCGAGGGGACGATCCTGGATGAACC
>CAZNRY010000221.1:0-5013 GCA_964575675.1 uncultured bacterium | reverse complement strand
CGGCGCGCCCCGCCCGATCCTCCAAGCCGGAGCGTGGCATCGCGCCAGCTCGATGCAATCCCTACCGGAGTCTCCCGAATGGTGATATGATCTATCGGGTTTGCTTCCTCGCTTACGGGAAGAGGGAGCCCGCGGTCAGCGATGCAAACGCAACTCGAATGGTCGCCATGGTTGCCGTCCGGACCCCGCGACCGGGAGATCTCACAATGGACGTTTCTTGCCGTTCTGCTCGCAGAATCCTAGTCGCACTCGGCCTAGCCTTCGTCTTGACAGCGCTGCCATTCGGCCTCGCCGCAGCCTCTTGGGTCAGCCTCGGCGGGAGCGAGGGTGCGCCCGTCGACGTGCGCGTGCTCGAGTCCACGCCCGAGCGGATCGTGATCGACTACACGATCCCTGGCTTTTACGCCGACCCGGTCGACATCGGGGGGGAGAGATACTACGCGCTCGCCCTTCCCGGCGAAGGACAGCTGCTCGAGAAGGGACTCCCCGAGCTTCCGCGGGTCACGCGCAGCGTGATGGTCCCGGATCGCGCGAAAATGGTCGTGCGCCTGCTCGAATCGGAGTTCGTGGATCTCGACAGCTACCCGGTCGTCCCATCGAAGGGAAACCTCCTGCGGACGATCGATCCCTCGAGCGTGCCCTACCCGTTCGACCCGATCTACCGAGAGGCATCCTTGTGGCCCGGGTCGGCGGTGAGCGGGGGCGAGCCGTACGTTCTGCGGGACTTCCGGGGCGTGGCGGTCGAGGTCGTCCCGTTCCAGGCGGAGGGGGCGACGCGCACGCTGCGTGCGGCGAAGCGTATGCGGGTCGAGATCGCCTCCGAAGGGGACGACACGGTGAATGTGATCGAGCGCACCTCGCCGCCCGAACGGTTGGTCTCCGAGTTCGCCGACCTCTACGAGCGGCATTTCCTGAATTGGAACCTGATCCGGTACACCCCCCTGATCGAGAGGGGCAGGATGCTGGTCATCACCCAAGACGCGTTCCACGACGCGATGCTTCCATTCGTCGAGTGGAAGAACCAGATGGGGTGCCTCACGCGGATGGTCGACGTCTCGTCGATCGGCAACACGTCGGCGCAAATCGACGCATACATCGACAACGCGTACAACACGGAGGGGTTGGCTTTCGTCCTGCTCGTGGGCGACGGGGCGCAGGTGGCGACGGCGCATGCCGCGGGCGGGGCTTCGGACCCCACCTACGCAAAGGTCGTCGGGACGGACAACTACCCCGACATCTTCGTCGGCCGATTCTCGGCCGAGAGCGCGGTGCATGTGCAGACGCAGGTCGCGCGGACGATCGCCTATGAGAAGAGTCCGCAGGCCGGAGCGAGCTGGTACCGGATGGGGACGGGGATCGCTTCGGATCAGGGGCCTGGCGACGACAACGAGTTAGACTATCAACACCAGGACGTGATTCGGACGAAGCTCCTCGGATTCAGCTACACGTCGGTCGATCAGATCTACGATCCAACCGCGACGGCGGCGATGGTGACGAGCGCGCTGAACGCCGGGCGCGGTATCGTCAACTACACCGGCCACGGCTCGGAAACGAGCTGGGGCACGACCGGTTTCTCGAACACGAATGTCGCCGCCCTGACGAACGACGGGTTGCTCCCCTTCATTCACAGCGTGGCATGCGTGAACGGCGCCTTCGAGAGCACGACCTGCTTTGCCGAGGCGTGGATGAGGGCGACGCACAACGGCAATCCGACCGGTGCGATTGCGACCTACATGTCGTCGATCAATCAGTCCTGGAACCCGCCGATGTGCGCGCAGGACGAGAGCGTCGATCTGCTCGTTCAGAGCCAGAAGCAGACCTTCGGCGGACTTTGCTACAACGGATCCTGCCAGATGATGGACGAGTACGGCGCCGACGGTCAGAACATGTTCCTCACCTGGCACATCTTCGGCGATCCGTCCTTGCTCGTCCGGACCGCCACCCCCGCCGCGATGATCGTCACCCACGATGGTTCGCTTCTGCTGGGGACGTCGGAGTATCCGGTGACGGTGACCGGCGTGCCGGGCGCACTCTGCGCCCTCTACGGCAGCGGGACGCTCTACGGGTCCGCCTACGCGGACGCAGGCGGACTGGCGACGATCCACATGGCGTCTCCGCCAGCCGAGCCGATGAGCCTCACGCTTACGGTGACCGCCTTCAACCGGATGCCCGTGATCACGACGGTCGAGGTTCTGCCGATGGCTGGCCCGTTCATCGTCCTCTCGGGCACGGCGGTCATTGACGCGCTGCCCGGCGACGGCAACGGCCTCTGCGACGCGGGCGAGGCGGTCGGGCTCGCGATTGGGCTGAAGAACTCAGGTGTCGAGGCCGCCGAGGGTGTGACGGCAACGCTCTCGACCTCCGATCCCTACACGTCGATCACGGTCGCCGATGCCGTGTTCGGGGAGATTCTGCCCGACTCGGTCGCCTCCTCGCTGGCGCCCTTCTCCGTCGAGGTCGCTGGCGACGCGCCCGACCAACACGTCATTGCATTCGGCCTCGCCGTTCATTCGGTGCAGGGGGATTGGAACCTGAGCCTCAGCGTGACGGTTGCCGCGCCGGTTCTGGGCGCCGGAAACGTTCTGCTCGACGATTCCATGCCATGGGGGAACGGCAGCGGCAGCGCCGATCCGGGCGACTCCTGCTACGTGCAGCTCAAGATCGTGAACAATGGCCACGGAACGGCGCGGAATCTGACCGGAACGCTGATCTGCGCAGATCCGAACGTCGAGGTCATCGACGGCGAAGGGGAGTGCATCGTCGCCCCCGCTGGAGGCGAGGGGCTCTTGAGCTCCTTCCTCGTCAGGATCTTGCCCGGGTGTCCGACGCCGGCAACCTTGACGTTCAGCGTCTCGCTCGCCTCTCCGCTCGGTGCGATCGCGGAGTTGGACTACCCGGTCCAGGTCGGAGGGTGGGTCGACAATGTCGAGACCGATCGCGGATGGACCCTCGGGGCCGCGGACGACACTGCCACCCTGGGACAGTGGGTCCGCGTCGACCCGGTCGGCACGGTCGCCACGGCCGGTGGACAGGCCCAGACCGAAGATGACAACACGGCTGACCCGGGCGTCCTCTGCTTCGTCACGGGCAACGGCGTGGTGGCCGGGGCCCCTGGCGATCAGGACGTCGACGGCGGAAAGACGACGCTTCTCTCCCCCGTCTTCGACCTCGGGGGGGCGGTCTCGGCAACGGTTTCCTATTGGCGCTGGTACACGAACAACCTTGGCAACAACCCGGGCACGGACTACTGGACCGTCGAGGTCACATCAGACGGCGCCACCTGGGTGCAGCTGGAGCGAACGACCGCAAGCGCGAATCAATGGGGGCAGTACGCGTTCAATCTCGAGGAGTACGTCGCCCTGACGGATCAGGTTCGACTACGTTTCATCGCCGAGGACGCGCCGCTTGGATCGCTCGTCGAGGCGGCGGTCGACGATTTCTCCCTCTCCGCGGTACGCGTGCCGGTGACGGACGTGCCTGCCGCCGGCCCGGCGGCAACGGGGCTGGTCTCGCTGCGGCCGAACCCGATTCGGTCAGATGGCGCGATCACCTATAGGGTCGATTCCGACACGCGGGTTCGTCTCGGGCTCTACGATGTCGCAGGCCGCCTCGTGCGACTCCTTGCCGACGGCCGTGTGGGCCGCGGGGAACACACGGTGCGCCTCGACGCGTCCGCGGTCCCGGCGGGCGTCTATTTCCTGCGGCTCGAATCTCCGGAGGCGTTGCAGGTGAAGCAGGTCGCGATCGTGCGTTGATATGGAACGACGCTGAGTCAAGGCTCTGATTCGTGGGGGCGGTCTTCTTTCTGTCACCGGAGTGGACCGCCTCCTTCGAAGGATGTGGACCTGGGAGAGTCGGCGTGGCCAGGTTAGCGGGCGGACGCTAAGCCGTGTGATCCATGGAAGTTCGAGTTTTCGAGACGGACAGTCCGCGACGCCGGGGATGCCCGTCTCCCTTTCCCCCCCCCAGCCCGCCGGACCCGCAATCCGGGCGATGTGTCCGCCGTCCGTCGAGGGAAACACGCTCGCGCTCTAGACTCTCATCCTGTAACCTCGCGAGTTCGTCTCGACAGCCGGAGGGGGGGCGCCAACCACGGTGCTAGCTGATCCGGCTTCGGATGTGTGGCGAGATCTGGACGTCTCGTATACCATGCAGGCGCTGCGACAGAGCCCGGGAGCGAGCCGTGCCGGCGATCCTGTCGCAGGGAGATCAGCGATGACCCGATTCGATCGCCTCCTTCACGGCAGAGTGACAAGCTTGGTGCTCATTGCAGCGGCACTCGTCTCGGGCGGGTCCTGTGAGAAGGACTCGCCCGAACGGCCCGTCGGGAATGGTGCGCTGCGGGTGCGAGTCATCTTCGACTCCGATCCGGACGGCCCGAACCCAGAGAAGAGTGCCCTCATCCCCGTGATCCGGCGCGTCGATCTCCAGATCCACAGAAAGACGGATGGCACAGAGGAGTTGCTCGCCCAAACCGGCGTCGATGTTCAGACCGGACAGACGAGCTTCCGCATAGAAGCGGCCGTGCCGGCAGGCGAGAACACCAGCGTGGAGGTGGCGGCTTCCGGTGCGATCGTCGACGAAACGCAAGGGCCCGAAGAAGGGGTCCTCTTCTACGGTCGGACTCGGGAACCGTTCTCCGTTGCGGAGGGCGGCGAGACGTTGGTGAGTGTGATCCTCAGTCCCTTTTATCCGCGCGACCTCCGGGCTAGCGGGACGGTTGATGACGGGTATAGGATGGACTGGAGCGCGGTCGCTGGCGCCGAGTCGTATGGCGTCCGTCGGTTCCTCGCCGGAGGGGAGACCAGCGACACCCATGTCAGCGAGAACTTCGCGATCTTCGCGGAGGATTCGTCTGGGGCGATCTCCGGACGACTCCTCCACAGGGTGTTCGCGCAGAACGCGTACTTTGTCGGGGCTCTCAGTGATTCGATCGGCGTTCCCGCCAGGCAGACGGTTCCTCCGGCCACGGGTGCCTGCTGCAACACGTCTACCGGTGCCTGCACGATCACT
>CAZNRY010000220.1:0-5053 GCA_964575675.1 uncultured bacterium | reverse complement strand
GCGGCGACCGGCCAGTCTACAACCGCGGGACGCTCTCTGCTATGCTCGGTTTCCATGACCGACGAAGCCCAACCCTTGGTAATCCGGCGCCTGGTGACCTTGGCGCGCTGGCGGCGTTTGATCCTCCTCAACACCTTCGGGGTCGCCGTTGTGGCGGTCATCGTGAGCTTCGTGCTGCCGAAGTGGTATCGGTCGAGCGCGTCGGTCTTCCCCCCGCAGGAAGAGTCGTTCTCGCTAGGAACGCTCTCCTCGATCATGGCGGCTACCACCTTCGGGATGGGGCGTACGAACCTTCCGATCTGGGCGACCCCCTCCGATGTCTATGCGGCGGTCTTGAAAAGCCGTTCGGTGCGGGATGAGATCATCCGCAAGTACGACCTCGTGAAGGAGTACAAGGTCAAGAACATCGACGAAGCTCTGATCACCATGCGATCGCGGGTGAAGGTCCGCGTGGGGGGCGAAGGGGTCGTCACGATCCTCGTGGTCGACAAGAAGGCCGACCGTGCCGCCCTCATGGCCAACGACTTCATCGCACTCCTCGACAAGATCTCGCGTGAGCGCAGGAGGACGAGCGCCGGCGCGGTCCGTGTTTTCCTGGAGGCGAGGGTCGCCGAATGCCGCGATTCCCTCTCGCAGGCCGAGAAGGCCTTGCAGCGAATCCAGGAAGAGACGGGGATCCTTGCCCCCGAGGACCAGGCCAGGGCGCTGGTCGAGAGCGCCGTCCAGATCGAGCTGGGCCGGAAGATGCGCGAGGTACAACTCGGGATTCTGCGGGCCCAAGTGGGACCTGAGGATCCCGATCGGGCGCGCCTGACGCGAGAGATCGGCCTCTTCGAGACCCAGCTCCGGGAGATGGAGCGCGGGGGAAAATCCGACACGGCGGCATTCCGGGTTCCCTTGACCCAGTTTCCTGCCCGGTCGGTCGCCTACGCCCGCGCCCTGCGGGACGTGAAAATCCAGGAAGGACTCTACGAGATCCTGATCGCGCAGTACGAGCAGTACCGGATCAACGAGCTGCGCGACACGCCGACCCTCCAGATACTCGATACCGCAGTCCCGGCGGAAAAGAGGTACCGGCCGATCCGATGGCTGATCTGTGTGATCGCCACCGGGCTCGCCTTCCTCCTCTCCTGCGGCCTGGCCCTGGCGATGGACGGACTGAGTCGGATCCGTCACGACCGTTCCAATCAGTGGCGGTCGTTGAGCGCCGTCGGATCGCACCTTCACCCCAGGCGGTGGTTCGATTCGCACGATGATCTCCCCGCTCCGTGAGACCCCGTGAGAGCACTCGTCCGGTTGCTTCCCGCCCTCGACCGGCCGCCTGAGGGCGCCGCGCGAGCAGGATTGGCCCTGCTCCTGGTCTGTGACGTCCTCCTCGTGGCCCTGCTCCCGCACGCCCTAGTCGTGCTCGCCTGCGCGGCGACCGCATTCATCGGGGTCCTGGTCTCCCCACGCCTCTCCTGGGCGCTCGCGCTCCTAGTGGTAGGCTACCCACTTCTCGATCCGATCACCGACGCGCTGGGGACCCCGGACCCGGGCTTCTTCGCCCTGCGCATCCTTCTGCTGACCGCAATTGTCTGGATCTTGTTCGCGGTCGTCCGCCAGCCCGGGAGCCTCCTGGCCGGTCTCGCGTCCGACCCGATCGCGCTTTGGGCCGTTGTTCTCGGTCTGATCGTGACACTTGGTCTGCTGCACACCCCCACACCGGTCTACGGCCGCGAGAAGGTCGTCGCCTACGTCGCGACCAATCTCCCCTTGCTTGCGGGCGGATACTTCCTAACCAGGCGCCATGACGAGGAAGAACAACACCGGCGCGATCGCCGCTTCGAGGCGTTTCTCCTTGCCCTCGTCTCGATCGGCGTCCTGATCTCGGTGATCTCGGTGCTGAACCTCTTCCTGCGCTTCTATGCGTTTCGCTCGCGCTTGACCGTCCTGGGACTGAACCCGATCTGGCTTGCCCGGATCATGGGGATTTCCGCGCTTGCTGTTCTGTCCCTCTGGGATACCGGGAGGATCCGGACCCGAAGCGCCCTCGCATTGGTCGCGCCGATCGGCGCGATCCTGATCCTCACGGGTTCCCGGGGTCCGCTCTTGAGTCTTCTCGCCGTCCTCGCGCTGCGGGCTCTCGTTTTCACCCGCGCATCGTCCGCGCGACGGGTAGGGGCGGCCCTCGCGGGCTTGGCGGCCGGTGCCGTCCTGTTCGCGGCGATGCCCGATGATCTCCGCGAACGATTCCTCCACCCCATGGGCGTCGATGTATCCGGCGCTACTCGCATGAAGTTCGTTGAGGTTGCAGGCAGCGCCCTTTCCAGCGCGCTGGGTTGGGGGCTAGGGACGGGAGGCTTCAGCGACCTGCTGAGCAAGGGAGATTATCGCTTCTACCCCCACAATCTCTTCGCGGAGGTGGGGATCGAGAACGGGTTGCCGGGGCTCCTCGCCCTCTTTGGATTCCTGGGGTCAGGGATGGCCCGCGCCCTTCGGGCGGCGCGCGACCCATATGTTCTGGCCGCCTTCCTCGGCTTTCTCTATGCCTTCCTGAACGCCCAGTTCAGCGGTGATCTGATGGCCAACGAGTGGATCTGGCTCTTCGCGGGCCTGATCGCGGGCCGGACACGGTGACGGAGGGGTCGGAGCGCCGGCTCTTGTCGCTGGCCGCCTTCGCCTCGATCGATCTCTCGCTTCCTCAGGGGCATGCCCTCCATGTGAGGGGACTCCTCGACGCCATGGCCGACCGAGGAGACCGAGTCGTGCTCCTCACGCCCCGCCCCGCCTCGCCAGCCCCGGCCGTTCGGTTCCGGAAGGTCGAGGTGCCCATCCTTCGCTGGAGGGTGCTCGGGTTGTGGAGCTTCGAGATCTTGGGGGGGCTGTTGCTGCTCCTTCATTGCCTGCGCGACCGCCCGGGCGTGATCTACGCCCGGCAGGACCTCTATACATTCGCGCCCGCCGCCGTCGCATGGATTCTGCGGATTCCACTCGTTTCCGAGGTGAATGCGTCGATCGTCGATGAGGTGGAGATCTGGGGCCGAGCATCGGTCAAGCGGATCGCTCAAGTCTGCGAACGGTTCTCTCTAAGCAGAGCTGCGGCGATCCTCGTCATGACGGCGCCCCTGCGCGATACACTCGCCAGGCGGGTCGGAATCGATCGGTCGCGGATCCACGTCGTGCCGATCGGAACCCACATACCCTCGGGATTCGACCCCAAGGAGACGAGAGAACGCCTCCGGGTTCCGCCCGATGCGTTTCTCGTCGGCTTCGCGGGCAATCTTTCCCCTGTTCAAGGGGTCGAGACCTCGATCGACGCCTTCGGCCATCTCGCCGAAAAGGGCATCCATCTTTGGATCATCGGGACCGGAACCACTGAAACCCGGCTCCATGAGCAAGCCGCCCGGTTCGGCGGCCGGGTCCGTTTCTTCGGCGGCGTGCCGCGTGAGGAATCGGACCGACTCATTGCCGCATGCCAGATCCTCGTGGCTCCGTATCGAAAGCCCGAGTACGAACGGATCTACGGAGATTGGGGCCAGACCAGCAAGATCGTCACCTATCTTGCCGCGGACCGGCCGATCCTGGTCTCCGATATCCCGAGCTACCGCTGGGTGGAGGAGTTGCAGGTTGGTGGGCTTTTCTCCGCGGGAGACGCCGCCGCCCTTGCAGAGTTGATCGACAGGTGGGCCTCGCGCTGGCGCGTGGAGGGATCGCCCCTGGTGGGGTGGCCGTGGGAGTTCCCTGGACCCGGACGGAGGTTTGTCGAATCCGGGCACACCTGGGCCCACGTCGCGGCGCGCACCGCGGGGATCATCGCAGCTCTGCCTATCTCCTCAACGCGACGAGGGAGATCACGAGCGCGGTAATTCCGCTGATCGGCGCCAGCAAGGTCGAGACGCGGTAGGTCCATCGTTCCGATACATTCACGGTCGAACCGGGCTCGACATACGTCTCCTTGCCCACCGGCCGGCTCGCCCCGCCGTCAGCGGGGAGGATCTTCCACCCATGCCCGCGGCCAAGCTCGGTAGGGCCTCCCGCAAGCCGGACATAATCGGATGCCGAGAGGCTCGGCAGGTGCGCGTAAGGGCCCGGATAACGGACCGCCCCGGTCACGTAGACCCATCGGTTCCGGACGGCCGCCTCGATCAGATCCCCCGGCCGCAACGGCATGGGGTCCGCCTCGGAGAGCGCGAGGATCCGTCTCTCGTTCTCACGGAGCAGGAGAATCATCCCCGTCGCATCCTCCGAGAGGCCCCCAACCCTGGTGATCGCCAGGCCGATCGTGTCTCCCTCCTTCCACTCGAGCATCGCGCGAGGGGATTCGGGGATTCTGGATCCGACGTTTGGAATGATCGGTCGATCCAATCCCGGAAGACCGCGCACCGCGCCGGTCACATGAACGAAATCGCGCGCCGCGGGCAGGTGGATGCGGATTCCGGGGACAACTTGGAGGTTCTGGTCGAGTTCACCGAGGAGGGCGAAGCGGACGAGATCGATCTCGCGCTCGGTCCCGTCGGGATAGGCGACGGAAACGTGCCGGAGGCTGCCGCCCGGCAGCGGCCCGCCCGCCGCGCCGATGCAGAATGCGGCGCGATCGTATCCGTGGACGGCCTGAACGCCCGGGGTCGCGACCGATCCCGTCACGTAGATGCGAAACATCCCAGGTTGCAGGAGATGCAAGAAGATCGGTTTTCCCGGGAAGCGCGCGGAAAGTTTCTCCCTCACCGCGACCTCGGTTTGAGCCAGGGTGCGGCCTGCGACGTCGATCGATTCAACGCCCGGGAGGAGGAGCTTTCCCTCCGCGCTCACCGCCATCCGCCACGCTCGATCCGTTTCCCCTCCGACCTCGAGCTGGAGTAGATCTCCGGGCACGACGAGGTAGGAGGCAGGGTCGATCGGCGACTCGAGGGGGGGGGCGATCTCCGGCCCCACGACGGTCGTCACCGGAACCTGGCCTACGGAGGAGCTCGGGAAGAGAAGGTCGTACTCGAACGACCGGCTCTGCCCGACGGACCCGTAAGATGTCGCAGGTTGGATGAGCGCCCATCCGATCACAAGCGCCGCCGCGACC
>CAZNRY010000219.1:0-5127 GCA_964575675.1 uncultured bacterium | reverse complement strand
ATGGGGATCGCTTCCCCGTTCGGGATCGATGGGTCGAAGGAACTCCTCGGCGCGACGACAAAGAAGGGAGTCCCGTGCGCCCGCGCCGCGCAGGAGAGATTCAAGGTCCCGATCTTGTTCGCGGTGTCCCCGTTCGCCGCAACCCGATCGGCGCCGACAAGCACGCATCCAACATTCAGAACCCTCATGGCCCACCCGCTCGCACCGTCTGCCAGGAGGCGGGCCGGCACCCCCCAGCGCTTGAGTTCCCACAGAGTGAGCCTTCCACCTTGCAGCAAGGGACGAGTCTCATCGACGAGAACCTCGGGGATCAACCCCGCATGATAGGCGGCGCGCGCGACCGAGAGAGCAGTTCCGAGACCGCCGGTGGCGAGCCCCCCCGTGTTGCAGTGCGTCAAGACTGGCCGCCCCCGCGGCACCACGCGCAGCCCGTGCCTCGCCATGCGGCGCGAGGCATCGAGATCCTCTTCGAGGAGATCGTCTCCGGCCGATCGCGCGGCCTGCACGAGCCGGCCCGACGAGGCGCCCTCATCGCTCGATCTCTCGATTGCCTCCAGCGCCCGCTCAACACCAGAGGCCAGATTGACCGCCGTGGGCCTCGATTCGATGATCAGACGCGCGGCCTTTCGACTCGCCAAGATCGGATCCGCACCCGATCGAACCGCCTGCCGGGCCGCCAGGGCGATCCCATAGGCTCCCGCGATCCCCAAGGCGGGAGCCCCCCGGACAGCGAGCGAACGGATGGCCCGAATCAGCTCGGCGGGGGTCGAGAGGTCGAGATGGAGCTCGCGGCGAGGCAGCGCCCTCTGATCGATGATTCGAACCCGCCCGCCGACCCATCGGATCGTGGGGATCGGGGCAAATGCATCCTTCCTCACGCCCCGTCCTCCAACTCGTGCGCGAGACGGCGCAGCCGTGCGAGGGGAAGCCCCATCACGTTGAAGTAGCACCCCTCGATGCGCTGGACGAGGAGGCCGCCGAATCCCTGAATCCCGTAGGCGCCCGCCTTGTCCATCGGCTCGCCCGTCGCGACATACCGTCCGATCTCCGCGTCGGAAAGGCGAGAAAAGAGCACCCGCGATCGCTCGTACCCTGCAACCGTCCGCCCGTCCCCCATGCGTCGTAGGCAAACCCCGGTGAATACCTCGTGCCACCGTCCCGACAACATGCGGAGCAGTTGCCGGGCGTGGTCCTCATCGACGGGTTTCTCGAGCACCATACCGTCCAGGCAAACCACCGTATCGGCCGCGAGAACCGCATACCCGTGGACCTCGCGGGGAACCCACCGGGCCTTCGCCCCCGCCAGCCGCTCGACGTACCGCTCGGCCGGTTCATCGACCCCGCGGTCTCCTTCGGAGACTTCGGGGACCATCACCTCGTGCCGGATCGCGAGCAGGCGAAGCAACTCTCTCCTTCGCGGAGACAGCGACGCGAGAATCAGCGGCTCCCCGCGGATTCCGAGCAGCAGAGCTCCCTGCGAAAGCTCGCTCACACCGGCGGGTCCTGGGGGGAAGCGCCCCGTCGCGCGGCGCGGCGGAGTTTCCAGGGGGCAGAGTCGACGAGGAGAGTCACGGGGCCTTCGTTGACAAGAGAAACCTGCATCATCGCGCCGAAGACGCCTGTGCTCACCGCGATCCCCATAGCTCGCATCTGCGTGACGAAGCGCTCATACAGGCGCTCCGCTTCCGCCGGCTCGGCCGCCCGCGTGAAGCTTGGACGCCGCCCCTTCTCGCAATCTCCCAGCAATGTGAACTGGCTGATGACGAGGGCAGCGCCAGAGACCGCATCCAGACCGAGGTTCATCCTCCCCTCGTCGTCGTTCCAGATCCTTAGCCCGGCGCATTTCTCCGCGAGCCAGTCAGCGTCGAGATCGTCGTCCCCCCGCGCCACACCGAGCAGGATCACGACGCCGGGCCCGATCGATTCCTCGCGCTCGACGCCGACACGGACGGACGCGCGAGAGACCCTCTGAACGACCGCGAGCACGCCTCCCTCAATTCAGGTAGAGGTTCAGGCCGCCGTAGATCGAGCTGTAGCTGGGATTGTGCTTCCCCGTCACGTCCTGGTAGCGGTACTCCGCGTAGACCAGCAGCGGCAGAACCGGCAGCTTGAACTGCAACCCCCCGACGAGGTGCCACTCCCACTCGTTGCGGGCGCCATCGATCCGAGTCTCGATGTAGTCGTCCACCGATTCGCCGAGCCCGACGTCGGGATGGACCTTCAGGTCGATCCTGTGAAGGCTGCCACCGCCGCCCCCGTAGAGGCCGAAGGGAGCGCCCACCAGCGGAATGTGGATTTTCCCTGTGAGGAGGTAGGCCTGATCCTTGTACGTCCCCTTCCCGCCGAAGAAGACGCCCTCGGCCGCCGCATGATCGAACGAAAACTCCTTCGTGTACCGCTCGTAGGCGAACTCGAGGTCCAGAGACGGCAAGAGGCCGATCGACGCGACAAAGCCGTAAATGCCGTCCCCTCCAAGTCCGCCACTCCCTGTGAACAGATCCCCCGCGGCGTGGGAGTATCCCCCGCGCACGCCGAGCTGCGTCGCCGCCATGGCGGCCGAAGCCGAGGCCAGGAGAACCCCAAGCAGCGCAAGACCGATGCGACGGATCATGACAACTCCTCCCTTCCCGGTGAACGCTCAGGATTAGTATCGGTCCTCCGATCGACGCGCGCTACTCCCCGAACCGACCGTATGGCCCGGATCACCTCGTTCAGTTGCCTCCTGTTGCGCACCTCGACGACAAAGTGCCCCTGGGCCATCAACTCGACGCTCTGCATCGCGAGCTCCTTGATGTTTGTCTTGGTCTTGGAGATCGCATTCGAAATCTCCGCGGCGAGGTTCTGGCGGTCGCTGCCGCGCACGTCGAGGTAGACCGTGAAAAGCGGTCCGCCCTCCACGTCCCATTGAAGGTCGATCAATCGTTCCTTCTCGACCTTGAGGTCGAGGATGTTCCTGCAGCTCTGAAGGTGGACGGAAACTCCTCGTCCGCGCGTGACCAACCCGACGATCGGATCGCCGGGAACGGGGTCGCAGCAGTGAGCGAACTGGATCATCACATTGCCGACGCCCTGCACCTTGATACCGCGTACCGCCGGGCGGGCGAGCTGCTTCAGGCGCTCCGCCGCCGAGAGGACGACCCCAGTCTCGACGACCGGCTCGGGGTAGAGACGGGAGACGACTGCCTGGGGCGACACCTCCCCCTGTCCGATGTTCGCGAGCAGGACGGAGACATCCGTGAGCCCGAAGCTCTGCGCCGCATCCTCCAGCTCCGGCTCTCCGGGGAACTTCTTCCGGCGGCGGCGGAGCTCGCGATGGAGCATCTCGCGTCCCAGGGCGACGCTATCGGCCAGTCTCTGTTGCTTCAGCCACTGGCGGATCTTCCCCCGGGCGCGGCCTGTCCGGACGAGCCCCAACCAGTCCTGGTTCGGGCGGGCGGATGGATTCGTGAGGATTTCGACCGCGTCCCCGCTCTTGAGTTCGTACCGCAGAGCGACCAACCGGCCGTTCACGCGCGCGCCAACGCAACGGTTGCCAACCTGCGAGTGAACGGCGTAGGCGAAATCAAGAGGAGTCGAGCCTCGCGGCAGTTGCTTCAGCTCCCCCTTCGGCGTGAACACGAAGACCTCGTCCTGATAGAGGGAGATCTTCAGGACGTCCAGGAACTCCTTCGGATCGTCGTCCGCATTCTCCAGATCGACTGCCCGGCGCAGGAGGAGCTCCCCCATCTTCCGCTCGAGCTCGTCGTCCCTGCGCCCCCCTTCCTTGTACCGATAGTGGGCCGCGATTCCGATCTCGCTCGTCAGGTGCATCTCGCGGGTGCGAATCTGGACCTCCACCATCCGGCTCGACGGGGACATGACGGTCGTGTGGAGCGACTGGTACATGTTGCTCTTCGGCGTGGCGATGTAGTCCCGAAAGCGGTCGTGCACCGGGATGAACATGTCGTGGGCGATCCCGAGCACGCGATAGCAGTCGATCCGCGTCTCCGTGATCACCCTGAGTCCGAGGAGATCGTAAATCTCCTCGAAATCGGCCTGGAGCCTCTGCATCTTCTCCCAGATCGAATGGAAGTTCTTCGCCCTTCCCGTGATCTCCGCCGAGATCCCTTCGTCCTTCAGCCTCTGGGCCAGCGGGATGCGGACCGCCTCGACCGCCGCCTCCCGTTCCTGCCTCTTCTCGGCCACCTTTTCCGCAACCGATCGGTAACCCACAGGGTTCAGGTGTTTGAATGCGAGGTCCTCGAGCTCCCACTTGAACTTCGCAATCCCCAGCCGGTGCGCGAGGGGGGCATAGATCTCCCTCGTCTCGCGCGCGATCCGCTCCCGCCGCGGCGCCTCCCGAAGGTACTCAAGCGTCCGCATGTTGTGGATGCGATCGGCCAGCTTGATCATGAGGACCCGGATGTCCTGCGCCATCGAGAGGAGCATCTTGCGGAAGTTCTCGGATTGCTCGGATTCCGCGTCGTGGAAGTGCAACCCGCCGATCTTGGTCACCCCGTCGACGAGCTGCGCGACCATCGGTCCGAACTCCTTCTCGAGATCGGCCAGATGGATTTTCTGCGCGTCCTCCACCACGTCGTGCAGCAGGCACGCGGCCAGGATCTCTCCGTCGGAACGCTTGCGGAGAAGCTCGAGCACGATCCGCGTGACCTGGATCGGATGGGTCACGTACTGGGCGCCGGAAGCGCGCGTCTGTCCCTTGTGCGCTTCTTCGGCGAAATCCAGGGCCCGCAGCACGAGAGAGCGGTCCACGTCCGGGGCCAGGCGGGTCAGATCCGCCAACAGCGCCGGCTTGAGCTCCTCAATCGTGTCGTAAGGGGTCTTCACGAGCGATGTCCCTCAACTGGAGTTGGATCCTCTCCTCCCCGCGGTACATGTTCCGAGTGGGCGTCGCGGCAACGTAGACCTCCTCCACTCGTTCACCCAACAACGCCGGATGGCCGGCCATGCCGAAGCCGATGCATTCGCACCGGACGGCGCCTCCCCCGAGATCGAAACGGATGTGCCGTTCCTTGAGAACGCGGACCCCGCCGGCGATCCGCCCCCCCAGAGCGAAGACGGGCTCATGGTTCCCTTGGCCGAACGGACCAAGCCGGTCGAACCACTCGACCAGCGGAAGATCGATCC
>CAZNRY010000218.1:0-5129 GCA_964575675.1 uncultured bacterium | reverse complement strand
AGTACCCGAAGGACGGGCAGGGGCGGACGGACGGGCCGGAGAAGCCTCACTAGCCGCCCTGGCGGCGTGATCGGGAGGGGACCAGGCCCGGCCGGGCGCACCCCGTTACACCCCTTCGGGGTAATCGACGGCGCGCCTCAGGAATTTCGCTCTGGCAACCGGTTTCCCTTTATGGTATTTGTGGTTTTGGTGGCGCGGGGCACGAACCCCCGGCTGACCTCTTGACTGAACCCGGAAGGGATCAACTAAGGGGCGCTGATCACCCTTCGGACCTGGCATATTTGTGTGCAGGAGGGGCGATGCACAGCCACACGATTTTCGAGGCGGAACGACTCATCCTCTTGGGATTTTCCGGCACGGTTGACTACTTAGGCCTGATGGAAGGCCTGGATGGACTCGCTCAGGATCCCGACTACTCCCGCGACCACGACGGGATCTGCGATCTACGCAAAGCGCGGCTGGAGATGACGCCAGGGGAAGTACGGATGGCGGCGGTTCAGATCGCGACCGAACAGAGGACCGTCGGCAAATGGGCGATCATGATCGATGAGCCGCGGGGAACGGCTCTCGCCACGCTCTACGTCAATGCGATCGCGGGTCAGCACTCGCTGAGGGTCTTCTCGACGGTCGCCGGGGTGTCGGAATACCTGAAACGGGACCTGGGGCCGATTCTCCCGGAGTAGAAGTTAGGATGGCCGCGGGGGCTCGCCGGTCCCGGCGAGCCCCCGCGATGCTCCATCAGGGGTGTTGCCAGGCCGCCCACGCCGGGGCCGACACCGTGATGTTGCCATCGACGGTCGCCCGGACCTCGGCGAAGGACTCCGGCGCATAGCCTGACTCCCCCACGAAAAACACCACGCTGTAAGCGCCGGCTGCGAACGTCTTGGCCACCCCCGTTGGATCTCCATTCTGGTCGACCGCTTCGACGACGAGACTCGGCGAATAGTCGTCGCCGGGGATCGAGGCGCGGATAACACCCAGAGGATTGTTCGGCCCGCCCGGGTACCAGTCATAGTCGAAGACCCCCACGGCGAAGTATTTGCCGTTCTGACCCTGGATGGACGTGGCGCTTGCGGTGATGGTCCCCGGCTGAGGCGTGACCGGCGACGGATCATCGTCGTCGCCGCATGAGAGTCCCAAACAACCGAGGACAATGAGTGCCGACAGACCCAACGTGAACAGTCTCATCGAATGTCCCTCCCCTGCGGCCACAGTGATTCAGCAACCCACGCCCCCGCGTTTTCGAGGGCCCTCTATCGATAGGCGAATATCGCGGCATAGAGGATCAGGAGCACGAGCGTGAGACCGATCCCGAGCGCCGTGAATCCGAAGATCCTCCAGAAGCGCGCCTCCTGCGGCGCCGGCGGTCCGACGAGCCGGCTCTCGAGCTGGCCGGATGCGACTAGCTCCTCGTACTCGCGCGGGCGATCCATTTTGAACTCTTCCAGGGGCACGCGCCCCGTGAAGATCACCGTGTCGATCGGGAACTTCTCCGGACGGAAGTGCGTGTTGAAGAAGTGGATCGTGAAAATGAACCCGACCGCGAGCAGCGCCTCGTCACTGTGGATCGTCGTCGCAACGTTCAGGACTTGTCCCGGCAGGAACTTCGTGAAGAACTCCGGGAACCAGAGGAGGAGCCCCGTCATCCCGATCATCGCGACCCCCCAGAAAACCGCGAAGTAATCGAACTTCTCCCAGTAGGTCCAGCGTCCGTAGGCCGGCCGCGGTCCCTTGCCGAAGAACCACTTGAGCGAGCCCCCGACCTCCCTCAAATCCGTCAAAGTGGGAAGCATCGTATTCGGACCCAGGACGAGCTTCTTCAATCCGCCCGCCTCGCGGCGCTTGCGCTTGAGCAGGTCCCAGATGTGGAGCCCGAAGTAGAGAAAGGTCACGAGAGCGGCCGCGCGGTGGACGCGCCCCGCCGCTTCAAAACCGCCGAACAAGCGCGCCAGGAACCGCGCCCAGTCCGTGTAGGAGAACTTGAGCGACATGCCGGTCAGCGCGAGGGCGAAGAAGCTGACAAGCATGAGCAGGTGGAGCTTCGAGTAGAACGGCTTGAAGCGGGTGACGTACTGCGTCGACTCGGCGACGTGCGCCTCCTTGAGCTTTCGCCGGAACTGGATCGAGCGTGGGATCCAGGCGATCGTGTGAAGTCCGGCGAGCGTGAAGGTGGCGAGCAGAAGCGTCGTCATCCCCCAGAAGGTCCAGAAGAGGTAGGGGTACTTCTTCGGATCGTGGTGCGTCGCGTGGGTCAGGTAACCCGCGAAACGCCGATTCGATCCGGGATGGCAGGTTCCGCAAGTCCTGACGATGTTCGTGCGGCTCAGGTGCGACTTCTGATCCCACGTGGGAAGGATGTCGTGCGCGCCGTGGCAGTCGTAGCACTTCGCGGTCTTGAGATAACCAAGCTTCGAGACTTTTCCGTGGTAGGTATTGAAATAGCTCTTCGCGATGTCCTGGTGGCAGTTACCGCACTGATCCATGATGTGGAGGCGGAAATCGGTGATGTCGGTGCGACGGATCGAGTGCGCCGTGTGGCAGCCATCGCAGGTCGGGAGCTTCTCCTTCGACTTCGAGACGCTCGGCGAGTGGATGCTCTCGGTGAAGAGGCCGTAGATCCCGTGATGGCACTGCGCGCAGGTCTTGGGCACGTTCGCGCTGTTGACCGTGGAGGCGGGGTCCGAGGCGGGCAGCTCGCCGTGGGCCGTGTGGCAGTTGACGCATGTCGCCGTGACGGTTAGTCCGCTCTCGAGAAGTCCCTTTCCGTGGATCGACTCGGTGTAGTGCTCGACCATCCCCACCTCGGTGCCCGTGTAGCGGACCGCGGCCTTCTGTCCCATGCGGTGGCACCCCCCGCAGAGGGTCGGGATGTTTCGTGAGAATGTCCGCGAGTCCGTCTCGGCTTTCCCCATGACGCCGTGCGTGCCGTGGCAGTCATTGCAGACCGGCGCGTCGGGACTGCCGGTCGCGGCGAGCTTCCCGTGTGTGCTCGTCTTGTACTGGCTCACGACCGCCTCGTGGCAGACCGAGCAATCGACCTTCTCGGCCACGGTCGCGCAGGGACGGAGCAGCGACGGCGAGCAGTTCGCGTGGCATTGCACGCATGCCACGCGGGCGTGCCGCGACTTGCCGAGCTCGCCGGAATCGACGAAGAGCTTCTCGCCCCCCTCGCCCGATTCGGAGGCGAGGTCGTGGCGGGTGTGGCAGCGCTGGCAGTCGCGGTCGGCCATACCCTGCGCGTAGAAAACCTTCCGGACCTTGTGCGGCGAGTGGCAATCGACGCAGGCCGGGATCAAGTGAGGGGCCTCTTCCCACAGCTCGCCGCGGATCACCTTACGGTGGACCGTCTCGATGCGGGCGTGGCATTGCGTACAGGTTTTCGCGATCTGCCCCTTGGAGATCGAAGAGCGCGGATCGGTGTGGGGCAGGACGTGGTGCGACGTGTGACAGCTCGTGCAGACGGCCGTGACGATGAGCCCCTTCTTGAAAAGACCCTCCCCGTGGATCGACTCGGTGTAGTTCTCGAAGATCGAGTCCTGCGGGATCGCGTGGGTAAGCTGGACGGCCGAGCCCTCGTGATGGCAGCGACCGCAGAGGCCCGGGACGTTCATCACATTGGTTGGCGACGCAGGGTCGGAGCGCGGGAGAATCCGGTGCGTGCCGTGACATGTCCCGCACTGGGGCGCCTGCGGATCGCCTGACTGGACCGCGCGCCCATGGAGACTCTCGTCGAACTGCGTCTGGACGTCGTCGTGACAGGTCGCGCAGACGACCGCCGCGAGCTTCTCGGGGTGCGGCATCTCGACGCCGGCCAGATCCGCGTGGCAGTCGCTGCATTCGAGCGTGGCGTGGGGCGATGTCAGGAGGCCCGGGATGTCGGCGTTGGGCGGCATGCCCGCCTCGCGCGGGCCGGTGCGGGGGCCCGGCTCGTGGCAGGCCGTGCAGACGTCGGCGCCGGGGGGAAGGGTCGCGCTGGTGGCACGGGCCGGGGCGTCTTCGGAGATCGCCGCCGGCGGGGACAGGATGAGGAGCAGAGTGATCAGGGGAAACAGGGCCGCCAGAGCGGTCGGACCGGGACGGAAACGCGCCAGGGCGGAGGATCCGCCGGTCAGCCTGAGCCTTCGGATCCTCATGCCAGGTACCAGAGTTCGAGCACGTTGCAGGTCCTCCGAGAGGTCGGGGGTCATTAGGATTTGTGCGGCAAATTGTGAGGAGATTCTAAGCGGATCTTCTGAGGAAGGTCAAGGGGGGACGGCAATCCGGCTGTGCGCTTGGGCGGGCTATCGGGGCTTCGCGCCGGCCGGGAAACGTGCGCTGATTTCGAGGGGTTCTACGCCCGCGACTTGGGGGGGCACCTGGTCGCAGAGCGCGCGGGCGCGGCCTCGGCGTACTCGAAGGTGCAGATCGGGGTCTTGGAGACGAATGCGATGGCCGTGGAGATGATCTGGTCTTTGGGATTCGAGGGGAGAGGCCGGCTCCCCCGTGGCGGATGGTTCGGGGACCGTCGGAACGCCTTGGGATGTCGGATCAGCTCTACGCCATCGGGTCAGCGGCGAAGGGGTGAAGAGTAGCGACGCTTGCCCGCGAGGTACCGGCGCCTATAGACTTGAGCCGCATTGCGTTTAGGGGCGTGAGGGGAAGTCCAGGTGGGATCTTTGCGGCCGGGTCGCCTGCATGCCTTTTGTGTTGGTCTCGTTCGCGGTGTTCATATTCGGACGCCGTGGTTTTGCCACGCAGTCCGGGGACGGACGCCCGTGTCCTCATCAGCTACGACGCCTGGGTCTTGTTAGGCACGCAGATCGTCGGGAGGGCGCTTGTTGTGACCAGTAAGGAACAAATTCTTGCCAAGGCGATTGAGATTCTCCGCGCGACTCCACAGGGATTGCGATACTCGGAACTCCTGCACAGGATTCACGATGCGCTCCCAAAGATTCCACCCAACACGATCCACGGGAACATCTGGAACCTGGAAGTTCAGCGCCCTGAGGCGGTCTACAAGCCATCCCGCGGACACTACATACATGTCCGTTTCAGAGACTCGGCACATCCACCTGGTGGGAAGTCCAAGATCCCGACTAGCCTGGATTTCCACGGACCGGAATTCCCCTAACGCGGGCACCGGTTTGGGT
>CAZNRY010000217.1:0-5190 GCA_964575675.1 uncultured bacterium | reverse complement strand
GACGATGCCGTTGACCGTCATGACCGCAATCTCGGTCGTTCCTCCCCCGATGTCGATCACCATGTTTCCGGTCGGCCTCTCGACGGGGAGACCGACGCCGATCGCGGCGGCAATCGGTTCGGCGACCAAGAAGGTGTCGCGGGCTCCGGCGTGCTCGACCGAGTCTCGCACGGCGCGCTTCTCGACTTCCGTGATTCCGGAGGGCACGCAGACAATGACGCGGGGCTTGACGAGGTATCGACGTGTCTGAACCTTCAGGATCAGCTTGCGCAGCAGCTCCTCGGTCTTCTCGAAGTCGGCGATCACGCCATCCTTCATCGGCCGAACAGCTTCGATCCCCGTGGGTGTGCGCCCCAGCATCGCCTTGGCCTCGAACCCGACGGCGAGGACGCGGTGGGTGAGACGATCGACTGCGACAACGGAGGGCTCATTCAGGACGATCCCCCGTCCCTTGACGTAGATCAAGGTGTTGGCCGTCCCGAGATCGATCGCGATATCGTTCGACATCAGTCCCATGAGACGACTGAACACTGTGGAAAGATCCTCCCCTGCCGCCCCTAGACGCCCAAGGCCCGTCAAGTTAGCAGAGGGTAGGGGCAAGCGCAAGGAATTCGGGGGCTTGCCTCCCTCGGTTTGCTTGACGCTTGAGCCTCGCCGCGTTAGCCTCTCCGTGTTGCGGGCAAAGCCGGAGCAGGGGGGCATTGGGATGATCCGTGAGGCGGCGGTGTTGCTCTTCGCGGCATGCCTGACGGGGTCGGCAGGCGCTGCCCCAGACCCCTCACTCGGACTTGTTCCCATGACCCTGAGCGGGATGGTCGGCGATGAGAGCGGATCTCCCATGCCGGGGGCGGCCGTCAGGATCTATCAAGGGGGCCGGCTCGCCGGCGCAGCCTTGGCGGACCGCGACGGGAACTACCGACTCGAGTTTGCGATCGATCCGGCGCTGGACGAGACCGTCCTGGTCTGGTGGGTCTCCCCCAGAACGGACCTCATCTCGGAGATAGCGATCGTGCGCGAGAGCGCGCGAGATCGGGCCCTCGGGATCTGGGGCCCGTGCGTTTCGAGGATCGGGGCGCTTCGAGAGCAGGTTCGCTCGGTGCGTCTGCTCGGCCCTGTGGCATTGAGGCGCAGGATTGCGGATGAAGGATGTGCGCGGTAACCGTGCCGGTTGATCACGCTGGTCGCCGCGATTAGGCTGTTCACAATGAATGATGGGGTTGAGGAGGTCGGGAGATGAGGAGTGAGAGACTCCTGGCGATGGCGGTCGCGGGGTGCGTCCTGCTTGGCCTTGGGTGCGGCAATGGAGGGGACGGAGGACCGACGTCGCCGGCAGAGCCTCCCCCGCGCGCGCCGAGCGACTTGCAGATCGTGAGCACTTCCGCCGAGGGAATCGCGCTCCATTGGCGCGATCGGAGTTCAGACGAGACGGGGTTCCAGATCGAGCGATCGGCCGGTGGGACGGCCTCCTTCGCGAAGGTCGACACCGTGAGAGCCGGCATCACCGCCTACGGGGATGCGAACAGCATCGAGGCGGGGCAGACCTACTACTACCGGGTCCGTTCCTACGTCTACAGGAATTTCTCCGAGCCGTCGCCGACCGTCTGGGCGATCGCCGTTGCGGATCAGTCTCCCGGGGTTCCCGTTCCGGTCAGCCCACTTGACGGGGCGCGCGACCTGGAAGCCGGACTCGTTACCCTCCAGTGGTCCGCTTCCGATCTGGACGCCGGAGACCAGCTGCTCTTCGAGGTCTTTGCCGGTACCGTCCGCAATGAGCTGGAGAAGATCGCCGACGGGATCGCGGACACACAGGTCACCCTGCCGAACCCCGTCGTTCTCAACGCCCACTACTTCTGGCAGGTTACGGCCCGCGATCCGAAAGGCGCGATGGGCGTCAGCCCCATCTGGGACTTCAACACGAGGATCGAGAGGGTCTCCTGCCCCGCGGGATGGCTCGTGATGGGGGGCGAAGAGGAATTCGTCCATCCGGGCAACCCGATCGCCGTCGAGTCGTTTGAGATCGACCGGCATGAAGTTACCACCCAGCAGTTCGCCGACTTCCTGAACGAGGCCATCCGCGTGAAGGACCCGGGGCCCCTCATCCGAACGAGCGGCGGAGGCGTCTATGACGGTGGCGGGGTGATCCTCTACGCGGTGACCAACGAGAGCAAGACGACCTCCCAGCTCAGCTACGATCTCGCGGACAGCCTTTTCACCGTCATCTCAGGGAAGGAGAACTTCCCGGCCATCGAGGTGACCTGGGATGGCGCAAACGCATTCGCACAGTACTATGGCCGGCGGCTGCCCGCGGAAGCGGAGTGGGAGATGGCCGCTCGCGGGAACAGCAACGAGTACGGGGAGAGGACGTTTACGGTCGAGATCGGCGGGGAACAACAGACCATCACCGTCGGGCTGGGCAGAACGTTCCCGTGGGGCCGGCAGGCGGACGGGAGCCGCGCGAACTTCGATGACAGCGGCGACCCGTTCGAATCGCAGTCGCGTGTCCGCACGACGCCGGTCGGGTTCTACGACGGTCTGTCGCACGGCGGTTTTCAGACCCAGGACGGATCGACGGCCCTCGGGGTGCACGACATGGCGGGGAACGTCTCGGAGTGGTGCGACGACTGGCACGGTCCCTACACGAACCCGCACAATCCCCCCGAGACCGGCATCCTGAAGATCATCCGGGGCGGCAACTGGAACAAGGGATCCGGATCGATGCAGACCTGGCGCCGCGACCACGTTCGTCCGGAGGTCGCAGACTTCTCGGTCGGGTTCCGCACCGTGGCGACCGTGCGCTAGACCGCGCCGGAAGGAACCTCCTCATCTTTCAGACGGAGCCCCTCCGCCCCAACGGGCGGAGGGGCTCCTCGCTGGCCCGGGGTCGCGATCGGCGCTCAATCTGGTTCGAGCAGGCATCGCGCGGCCTCGAGCGCCGCCTCGAAGTTCCTTTCGAGGGCCGCAGGGATCCGGCCGCGCAGCACCGTCAGCGCCCCGGCATAGAACTCGATCGTCGGCCGCGGCGCCCCCCGGAAACTCTCCCAGATGGAGGGGCCTTGCCGCACGTGGGCAAGGACCAGGGTCTCGAGATTCGAGATCTTGTCGGCCGCCGCGATCAGACACGCCTCGGCCGTCGCGTGGCTGAGCTGGTCGATCATGCGCATCTTCCGGTCGGCCCACCGCAACATCTTGTCCTCCGACACCTCACGGACGAGCGCCGTCACGCGCGGGCCGAAGGAAGCGTCAAGATCCTCGGGCGTCACGTCGGTGTCCTCGAGAACGTCGTGAAGCAGGGCGGCGATCACAGTGTCCTCGTCCCCGCCCGATTCGAGGACGATCAAGCCGACATGGATCAGGTGGGCCACATAGGGAATCTCCGGCTCGGCCTTCCGGATCTGCCCCTCGTGCGCCCGGAGCATCAACCGGATCGCCTGCTCGCGCCTCTGCGAGTACATCGCGCCCCCTCCTGAGGAGTCCGGGGGGGGAGCGATTCTCCCCCCCGGAGTCGGTCCCGCCTTACTCTCGCGGCGGTTTCTTCCCTTCCTTCGCGGCGCCGGCCAGACTGGGTGACATCCCCTCCGGGGGGGTCGCTTGCAGGCTGTTGACACTCTGGACGGCGGCCGTCACCGCGTTGAGATCGCACACGTACCACCACCGGCCGGTACCCGAACCGGGCACGGTCCACTGCCGCAGGACCTGATCGCCGGAGTAGAGGACGACCCGCGCCTGCGATTCGGGCATGGATCCGCTGCTTGACCACTGGTAGACGGCGTAGCGGTACGTACCCTCGTTATTCGCGGCGATCGTGATCGTCTCGGGACCGTAGGAAGACTGGTCATCCACATCGAGATTCGCGTACGGCGGGGACTCCAGGGAACCGCGATTGTTCCACCGGACCTCGTAAGTCGATCCCTCGATCCCCGGCGTGACAAGGTGCGAGTCAAGGTCGCTCGGGGTCTCTCCCCAGGTCAGGACGAAGCGGTATCCCTCGCCGAGGGGCCGGCTCAGCGTGATGTCGTAGTCGCTTCGCGTGACCCCGCCGACGACGGCCAGGTAGACCCATTGCGAGATGAATCCCTCCATGGTGGCAACCGCCGTGTAGCTGCCGGGACGCATCGAGGCGAACTGGTAGGCTCCGCTCTCGTCCGTTGTCGCCGTCGCGACCTCTCCTGTGGCCTCGGGGTCGAGCCCAGAAACCAGCCGGACGGTCACGCCGGAAAGCCCGAGTCCGGTTTGCGCATCGAGCACGTGCCCGCCCACGGTGCCCCTCGTATCGGCGTGCGAGGCGAGGCGCGTAGCAGGCAGCGTGGTCGTGACGGACGGATCGGCGTTCACTTCCTGCCGGGCGCCGAAGTATCCCTGGTTGGAGAAGTCGAGGATGATGAGACCGGCCGGAACCAATACGCTGAAGTTTCCCTCCGCATCCGTCGTCGTGCCCTTGACCGGAACGCCGTCGCCGGTCGAGATCGAGATCTCGACTCCGGCAAGACCGGTATCGTTCGCCGCGTCGAGGACCCTTCCTTCGATCGTGGAGTTGTACACGGGCGCGGTCGCAGTATCGTAGCGGAAGGTTGTCACGACGTCGCTCGTGATCCTGGAGGCGAAGACCCAGGAGAGATTCGTTGCGCCCAGCGCCGCCCCGACGAGACGCGTCGGGAAAAGCCATCTCTTGACGAAGCTGCGGGGTAGCGCTCCACCGTTGGCGGCCGTGATCACATCACGCGCTGCGGTCGCAAAGTCGTCCGGATTCTGTCTGAGAGTCTCGACGTAGCACTCGACCAGCTTCGTGTAGACCGCCGGCGCGTCCTGCTCCTGCATCGCCGACAGGAGCTCCGCGGATAGGTCGGGACATTGCTGCGCCATCAGATCGACGATCTGCTTGAATGGATGCGTCTGCGGATCGCCCGTCAAATCCAGTTCCATCCCTGCGAGGAGGGAAGCGATCGGCATGCTGAAGTCGAACGCGACGGTGAAGAGCGCGGGTTCGAGGGCGCGGTTGAAGTCCGCTT
Source organism: uncultured bacterium (assembly GCA_964575675.1). Taxonomy (GTDB): domain Bacteria; phylum Eisenbacteria; class RBG-16-71-46; order CAIMUX01; family VGJL01; genus CAZNRY01. The sequence goes on along the minus strand of CAZNRY010000217.1, from coordinate 184 downwards.
CGCTGAGACGCGGGTTCACCCCGATTCCATAGCAGTCGATCCGCGCGAAGTCGCGCCCCGATCGCGGCGGGCTGAGCGTTCCGCTCGTGGCGACCTCGTTCGAGCCTCCATGGAGAATCCGGTCAAGGATCGAGACCTTCGGGGCCGGGAGCAACGCCAAGGGTTCGGCGGCCGAGTCACCGCC
>CAZNRY010000216.1:0-5192 GCA_964575675.1 uncultured bacterium | reverse complement strand
CTTTCAATCGAATTGGAGCTGGACGGGATCGAACCGACGACCTCATGACTGCCAGCCGCCGCATAAGTTATTCAGCGCGTTTCACGGCGTAGCATCCCGCCCGGTCTAACCTTCCTCTTGACCGAAAGTTACGGCTGCCGATACTTCACAGCAGACCGCAGCGTTTCATGCGCTGCCGGGTCAGGAAGTCTACCCGGAGGGGTTCCGGGTAACAGGGCCGATCGAGAGCGACCTCATGAAAGGGAGACATGCTGCGCGGAAACCGCTGTACCGCGCTTGCTTTTCACCCAGGGGTAACACCTGGGTAACAGATCGCCTCGATCGGCCCGTCGGCAACTCAACCTGTAAGGAGGATGAGTCACCATGTCCAAGCCTAGCAGGACCACCAAGGCCGCGAAAGTGGCGCTCTACGTTCCCGAGAAGACGACGCACAAGCTGAAGAGGATCGGCCTGTCCGGCGAGACTGCGACCGTGAGACTCCCCGTCGAGGTTCTCACCGCGGCCGAGCTCGCCGCGGGCTGTGATGGCATGGACTCGGAGGAATGGATCGCGGTCACGATCGTCGACTCGGCCCGCCTGACGCTCGAGAGCACGGCCGAAGATCACGAGACCCTGCGGAAGAAGCTGGCGGCGCGGTAATGAAGTTCACCGACCGCCAAGTCCTGAACCTGAAACCCAGGGCGGAGCGGTACGAGGTCTGGGAGACGCGGGGCCTGGGGCTCCGCATCTCCCCGGCCGGTGTCAAGTCCTGGGTCTTCATGTACCGATTCAAGGGCAAGCTCAGGCGCGCGACCTTGGGCAAGTATCCGACCGTTTCAGTCGGACGGGCCCATACGCTCCACAGTCTCGCCCTCGAGCAGATCGAGAAGGGAGTCGACCCCGGCAAGGTCCAGGTCCAGGCGCGACGGACGGAGCTCAACGCCCCGACCGTCTCGGACCTCGCCGAGCAGTTTGTCGAGAAGCACTCCAAGGCGAAGAAACGATCCTGGAAGGTCGACGAGAAGACACTCGAGCGGGAGATCCTCCCGACCTGGGGACGCCGGAAGGCGAAGGACATCAGGCGCCGCGACGTGATCGAGCTGTTCGATTCGATGGTCCGGCGCGGGACCCCGATCGCAGCGAACCGCGCGTTCGCGATCGCCCGGAAGATGTTCTCATGGGGAATCGAGCGGGACATCCTGGAAGTCTCCCCCTTCGATCACGTCTCCCGGCCCGCTCCCGAGAATCGGCGCGACCGCGTTCTCAGCGAGAAGGAGCTCCGGCGCGTCTGGAAGGCCGTCGAGCCTGCGACCGCGGCGGAACCCGCCCGGCTTGCCCTCGCGATCATACTCGCGACGGCGCAACGCTCCGGCGAGGTCACGGGCGCGGGCTGGAAGGAGATCGACCTCGGGGGGAAGGAATGGACGATTCCGGCCGAACGATCGAAGAACGGGCTCCCGCATACCCTCCCCCTCTCCCGGTTGGCGCTCCGGCTCTTCGGCCGGGCGCGAATGTCCGGCGAGGGATCGGCCTGGGTCTTCCCCTCGCAACGGGAAGAGGGCGGCCCGCTCGATCGGCACGCGGCCCGCTTGTGGGTCCGGCGACACCTCGAGAAGCTCGATGTTGAACCCTTCGGCCCTCACGATCTCAGGCGGACCGCGGCGACCTACATGACGGGCGCGGGGATTCCCCGTCTCACCGTGGCGAAGATCCTGAACCACGCCGAAAGCGGCGTCACCGCGGTCTACGATCGACACTCCTACATCCCCGAGATGCGCGTCGCCCTCGAGAAGTGGGCGGGTGAGCTCGAAGCGATCGCGAAGAAGAAGGAGGCGAGGGCATGAATCTTGAGGGAAGGGCGATCGCTCCACTCGATACCGTCAAGGCGCTGCGGGCCTATCCAGGAGGAGGGGAGCAACTCCTTCGAGATATGCATTGCGCCTTGCTAGCGTCCGGCTCGAGCTATGGAATCATTACGAACGGGCAAGACGTGAATCTCGGGACGCATGGACTCGACGATTTGGACCGAAGCACAGTCGAGCTTTTCGCGACAGTTCTCTATGAGTACCTCACTGGGTTTCGACTGAGCGCCGTCGATCGACAGCCAACGGCGCGGGATCATGTTCGGTCCCTGGACGAGGCCTTCCAGCTTCGGCGGCATCGGAGTCTCCCCCGCTCCCCTTCTGACCTCGCGTTTCGACGAATGGTCTGGATGCTCGTTGAGGCGAACCGGCGCGAGAAACCAGGGGAGAAGCGCGAACCCTGGCAGCGCCTATCCGGCCTGAAGTTTGTGAAGGGAAAGGACGGCCTCCCGATGACCGCCGGGAGGAATGCAATCGAAACAGTCTTTGAAGCGGTGTCGAAGTATGTCGCGAAGAAGTACAAGCGCATCCTCCATCCGAAGTCAATCGAGCGTATTCACCGCGAAGAGAGGCGCTGCCCAAGCGATCTTCCGCGTGCCTCTCGTATCTATCCCGATGGAGCCAAGCCGAAAAACCCCCGACAGGGAGTAAAGAACTCTCACCACCCTAAGTCCAAATAGAGCCATCACCCTCACCACTGAACGAAGGGGTGAGGATGCAGCCTAGCGGACACTCCGCAACGATACCCCCAGTGCCCCGGTAAACCTCCGGGCACTGGGGGTGATCACATGAAACGTGTTCTACGAATCAGTGAGGTGACCGAAGCGACCGGCCTCAGTCGCACGTCGATCTGGCGGCGCGAGCGGGCGGGGACCTTCCCCGCGCGGGTGCGGCTCGGAGATCGCGCAGTCGGTTGGCGCTCTAACGAGATCGAAGCCTGGATCCGCGGCCTCGAGCGCGCGGTGGAAGGGGCGAAGGCATGAGCTCCGGGCCTTCGGGGAACGTCTCCGACCTGGTGGACGATCCCGTCGTTTTCGGCCGCGTCTGCCAAGCGATCACGACCCTGATGCTCGTCGCGCAGGTCCAAGGAGACGCGGATCTCATTGCTCGATTGGCGCGGGGCAAGGCGGGACTGTACCGGGTCAAGTGGATGCTCGGAATCCCGGAAGGCTATGAGCGCGTCACGCCGAAGGCGGCCGGGGCATGAGCTCTGCGCCGGTCCTGACCCCGACCGAGCGGCGGCTTGACGAGGAGGACCTCCTGGGTTCCTTCCTCTTCGCGCCGGAGGGCCTCGAGATCGTGCGGCATACCCTGAAGCCCTCACACTTCGAGGACCCGCACCTCGGGGAGCTCTTCGGCGTCATGCTCCGGGCGGAATCTCTGACCCCTCAGAGCGTCCTTGCAGTCCTGACGCAGCGCAACATCCCCGCGCCCATCGGCATGGGTTGGGGATCATACCTCTCCGACCTTCAGGACAAAGGGGGCAAGGGTCTATCGCCGGACGCTGTTCTCGCGCACATGCGGGCGATCATGCGCCGGTCCCTCGACCGACGGTGGCGGGAGCTGCTACTCCGGGCGGGAGCGGCTGCGAGCAACGGATCGGACCCCGAGCAGGCGGTCGCATCGTTCGCGCGTGAGGCGGCAGAAATCGAGCTCGAGGCACAAGCCCGCGCCAAGCAACCGCTCTGCATCGTCTCAGGCGACGGGCTGCTCGAGCTCCGCATCCCGGCCCGCTCCTACATCCTGAAGCCGATCTTCAGGGAGAAGGATCTCGCAATGGTCTACGCGGCCCGCGGGATCGGCAAGTCATGGGTCGCCGAAGGCATCGCCGCTGCGATCGCATCCGGCGGACGGTTCCTCGAGTGGACGGCCGAGACGGCGCGGCGCGTCCTCCTGGTCGACGGCGAGCTCCCACTCGAGACGATCCAGGAGCGGCTCCGCATCAACCGCGAAGCCTACGACCACGGATCCCTCGAGAACCTCCGCATCCTCGCCCGCGACATCCAGGACCCCGGGCAAATGCCGAACCTCTCCGACCCTAAGGGGCAAGAGAAGCTCGAGACGCACCTCGACGGGATCGCGGTCGTGATCCTGGACAACGTATCGACCCTGTTCCACGGCGGGATCGAGAACGAGGCAGAGTCCTGGGAATGCGCCCAGGAGTTCCTGCTCCGGCTCCGGCAACGGGGAATCATGGCGGCATACGTCCACCACGCCGGGAGGTCCGGCAATCCACGCGGCACGTCCAAGCGGGAGGACATTCTTGATACCATCCTCGAGCTCAAGCACCCCAAGGACTACTCCCCGACCCAGGGCGCACGGTTCGAGCTGCACTACGCCAAGAGCCGCGGCGCATACGGCGCGGACGTATCCCCTATCGAGGCGACGCTCCACCAGGACCCAACAGGATGGACCTGGACCGTTCGCAGTATCGAGGACGCGACATTCGAGAAGGTGATCGAGTTGTCACGGGAAGGACTCACCCATCGGCAGATCGGGAAGGAAGTCGGCAAGGATCACAGCCGAGTCACCCGTCTTCTGTCTCGAGCAAAGAAGGAAGGACGGACCGAATGACCCCGCTTGGTGACACCCTGACACCCTTGGTGCTCTGGTGCGTCTATAAGAGACGCGCACCACGCACCAACGGGCGTGTCCCGCGCACCACGCACCGCAACAGCACACGCACCACGAAAGCGAACCTATTGCATTGCAGGCGTATCGAGTTACGCGGGACGCACCAAGCCCCGCACCAAGCCCGCACCAAGGCTGGTGCGCCCCCTGTTCGAGGCGCAAGGGTCGCCTGTCGTCATTGCGGGGGATCTGATTTCGGACGATCGCGGCATTGTCGGGATTGTGCTCGACAGAAAGCCAAGCAACGGGAGCGGACGACCAGGCAGGAGGAACGCAGGTGAGCGGCCGGATCTACCGAACGACCGAGGAGGTTCAGCATGCCAAAACTGAGAGAGCGGCCCGGCTTGCTGCCAAACCCAAGCGACTCCCGATGACCGAGGAGGAGGTGAGAAGAAGGGATCGGGACTACCAAAGGGCCCGAAGGCAGGATCTCAAAGGCCAGACCCGTCGCCTGCTCCAGCGGGCGGTTGAGAGCGGGAGGATCATCAAACCGGCTGCATGCGAGAGGTGTGGCCGCGCGATCGAACGCCGGGTCTTGCATGCGCATCATCCCGACTACTCGCGCCCACTGGAAGTGCAGTGGCTGTGCGCGCGGTGCCACCACGTGGTCGATCCGGCCTATGCGCCTCGCCGACGCGCCAAGGTACTGTCCAGAGCTTTCCATGCGGGTTGCTCAGCAGCTCCGGTTTTGTCCAGAGACAGGAGGTTCGGATGGGTAGC
>CAZNRY010000215.1:0-5227 GCA_964575675.1 uncultured bacterium | reverse complement strand
AGCCACCCGCACGACGTGACGATCACGACGGAGGCGCCGAACTATAAGGTGCTGTGATGGGGGGGAGTGGGCGGGCGGTCGGGGACCGTGGGGGAGTTGGTCTCGGCTGGACGCTCTTTTCTTGTGCCGGGATGCACGGGCGTTGTGCTTCCGGTGGGAGTTCGGGGCGGTTTTCGGGCTGCACTGAACCCCCGATTGGGCCCCTTTGATGGGATGACCTGCCTCTCTTTCGCCCTCTCGTGCCGATTCCCTTGCGAGTGTTGACGGACAGGGATAGGCTCGAACCGCGTCGGATTCCGCGTGTGCGCAAAGGGGTTCTCGATGAGGTCGATCCGACCGGTGGCTGCATCTTCCTGTTGCGGTGAGAGGTCCGCGTTGGGTGTCCGGCCCGCGGCGACCGTTGCTCGCCACACCGTCCCGGGATCGACACCGGGGCGGACGGCTACTCGGAAGATCACCAGGGCTTGCAGGGATATAGAGAGCCGATCAGATGTCCGTTTCTCGACGGCTCGGGGCGACCGACCGCCAATGGGTGATGCACTCATCCTTTGCCGCCTGTCGAGGTCACGACGCCCGTTGGAGCGCCGGGGGTGTCCGCGGATCCAACGGTGGGATATACGAGCAGTAGAGCACGGGGTTAGGCGGCTCAAGTCCATGACGGAGGCGCACGCCGAGTGATGTGGATCTGGATAGCATTCATAGCGTTTGTCCTACTGATGCTGGCACTGGACCTGGGCGTCTTTCACCGCAAGGCCCACGTCGTCAGCGTCAAGGAGGCCCTCGCTTGGTCCGCCGTGTGGCTAGCCATGGGGTTGTCGTTCTCCGTGTTCGTGTACTTCGCCTACGACGGCCAGTGGTTCGGCCTTGGCACCATGGTGGACGCGGTCGATGGGCTGACGAACGGCGGCGCAACGGCAACGGAGAAGTACCTGACCGGCTACGTCGTCGAGAAGTCCCTCAGCGTGGACAACATCTTCGTGATCGCGATGATCTTCGGCTTCTTCGCGGTGCCGCCGCTCTACCAGCACCGCGTGCTGTTCTGGGGCATCCTCGGCGCTCTGCTCCTGCGCGGTGCGATGATCGGTGTCGGGGCGAAGCTGATCGCCGAGTTCCACTGGGTTCTGTACTTCTTCGCCGTTTTCTTGATCCTGACGGCGATCAAGATGCTCTTTCTCAAGACGGATCACACCGATCCGAACAAGAACATCGTCGTTCGGTTGACGCGCCGCTTGTTCCCGGTGACCGCCAGGTTCCACGGCGAGCACTTTGTCGTTCGCGCCGGTGCACCCGCGTCGTACGAGAGCGAGGTCCCCGGTGCGCCCACGGCCCCGGATGAGGTCGTGGACAAGGCTCGGCCGGGAACCCTGCTCCTCACGCCTCTGGCGCTGGCGCTCGTCATGGTCGAGACGACCGATCTGATCTTTGCCGTCGACTCGATCCCGGCCATCTTCGCCATCACGGGCGACCCGTTCTTGGTGTTCACCAGCAACGTGTTCGCGATTCTCGGTCTGCGATCGCTCTACTTCGCGCTGGCCGGCATGGTGAAGAAGTTCCGATACCTAAAGGTCTCGCTCGCACTGGTCCTGATGGTAGTGGGCGTGAAGATGTTGCTTGCCGAATGGCTGAAGCTCGCCCTCGGGAAGCACTTCAACTTGTACTTGCTGACTGTGATCCTCTCGATCCTAGCAGCGGGCATGGCAACATCCGTACTAGCGGAGCGTCGGCGAATGAGCCGCCTAGCAAGCCGATGAAACTGACGGTCGCTTGCGGCACCCGCAGCTTATCGGCAGGAATTGGTCGAGGACTATCCATCCGATCCTCGTGGGCACAGCTGCCTGGTACTCGGTTTCGGCAAGGGCGGACGACCTATCCACGTAGTCTGCTCCCCGAAGGAGGACTATCTGGCGATCATCACGGCCTACCTTCCGGACGCGCGAGAATGGACCGACGGGTTTAGAGCGCGGAGGTCATTATGAAGTGTCTTCATTGCCAGGGCGAGATGACTCGTGGGTCCGCACCCTTCCACGTCGACCGCAAGGGGTGCCACGTCGTCCTAGACAGCGTTCCGACCTGGGTCTGCGAGCAGTGTGGAGAGGCGTACTTTGAGGAGCCCGAGGTGGATGCCATCCAGGACTTGATCCGGTCGGTCGAGCAGAATGCCAAGAGGATCGCCGCGACTGGGTGAGGAAGGTCCGAACAAGGGCGTGCACCTGCCAGCCGCTTCGCATCTGCAGGTGACGCCCAGCGTTATATGTCTCAATGAAGCGGAGCCGCACCGTGGGGCCTGACTCGTTCGAGGATCAGTTCGGAATGTACGAGGCAGAGTGTCCGGGATGCGATTCCTTTCTGCCTATGGGAGACCTGGGCCTCTGCGCCGCATGTTCGGTCCTGTGCGAACGGGACCTCATCCGCATAGGGGACTGGGAGTACTCCACGTCCGCCTATGGCCTGACCGCGGCTCAGAGAGAGACCCTCCGTACCGCGGTGATCAAGAAGTACGGCCAGCGCAACGAGCTCCTGAGCCCGAATGGTGTCACCACGCCCAATGGGAAGCGGCGGAGGAGTCGCGGAACTTGAGGCAACCACGAGTCGGCAGGATCCGGGGAGACATGCGTCGGCCTGCCGGCACGTTTCGTTTGAAACCGGGAGGGCACCAAGAATGACCGAGAGCGCCAAGGACGTCCGGAAACGAATCGAGCGAAAGGCCAGGGGCGGATTCCGCGGCTATCCTATTGGCACGGTGGCGTATTATGGCCCCACGGATCGGTTCGCCTCCAAGGTTGTGGTCAGCGTCGTGAAGTCGGAAGACAGCGACCCGGATCCCATGGCAAAATGGGTTTCGGCCGACCTGGACGTGCGCCAGAATAGTCAGGTTCTCGGGCGGGTCCGGGAGTTCCTCGATGACCACGGTGTCCGCAGCGTGGTGATCACCCCGGGCATCTACGGCTGTCCGCACGAAGAGGGTTTGGACTATCCCGAGGGAGGGACCTGTCATCTATGTCCTTTCTGGGCCGGCCGTGACCGAAATCAGATCTTTCGTAAGAGGTAGGCTCTGGTGGCTGAATTGGCGTTATGCCGAATAGAGCATGATCAAAGCTGATGACGTACGCCATCTCCGGACCGCAAGCCCGGACTATGCAGAGACGGAAGCGCTGAAAGCGGAATTCGGGAGGTGCCGGGAGGCGCGGAGCCCGTTCTTCCTCACCGGCGATGAGCTCGACCGAGTATTCCGGTGGAAGCTGCGATCTCAATATGGGCGACAGGCCACGCATCGCGCGAGGAACACTGAAGCCGCGTACCGGGCGGTCACCGAGTCGGTGTTCAAGGTCGTGGGGCCCGCTCTCGAGTACGAGTGTGCCGTTCGCCTGGGTTTGCTGGTGGCACTGCCTGGTGTCGGCGTTCCGGTAGCGTCGGCCGTCCTGGCGCTCACCGAACCTCAGCGATACTGCGTCATCGACTTCCGGGGATGGCGAACGGTCTTCGGTGAGGAGCGGACGGCCTTCTCTATCAGCGACTACTTGCGCTATCGAAGTGAAGTAGCCCGCGTGGCAGCCGACCTCGGCTGGCCCGTGCAGGAAGCAGACTTGGCGATTTGGGAATACGACCGGAGGCTAAGCCAACGCTCGGCATAACAATGCGGTGGACCGGACCGCTGGCTCGCATTCGCTCGCCGCGGCCGGTTAACACGATCGTGTGTGCCAGGCATGACACAGATCGAGCGGGGTGGAAGTCCCCGTGCCAGGTAACCGCGGAGCCGAAGGCAAGGAGAAGGGCAAGGGCGTCATCGCGAGGTGGGGTCTGGAGGAAGCCCAATCCGAAATGCGGGGGGCGACGAACAGGAACCGGATATGAGAGAGGATTGAAGCCGCGAGGCTCCTCCCTATCCCGATTTACCGACCGAGGATGAAGTGTCGATGATCTCAGCGCGAGAAGCACTCGAACGCCTGCGAGAGGGGAACCGTCGCTTCGTCTCAGACGTTCGGAGCCGCGACACCCTCACGAACCAGACGCGCCGCAACGAGTTGGCGGCAGGTCAGGAGCCGTTCGCCATCATTCTCGGATGTTCCGACTCGCGAGTACCAGCAGAGATCGTCTTTGACCAAGGCCTTGGCGACCTGTTTGTCATCCGCGTTGCCGGAAACATCGTCGCTTCTTCTCAAGTCGGCAGCGTCGAGTTCGCCGCGGCGCGGTTCGGTACAAGGCTGGTGGTGGTTCTGGGGCATTCCCAGTGCGGGGCTATTCTGGCAACCCTGGAAGAACTTCAGCAGCCGACTGATAGTCAGTCGCGGAATCTGCGTTCGATCGTCGACCGCATTCGGCCATCCGTGGAAGCGTTGCTGGCGACAGAGCTCAGGCACGACCCGGATGCTCTGGTGCGGCACGCCGTTCGGGCCAACATCCGCGTCTCAGCAAACCATCTGCGACACGGATCGGAAGTCCTCGAGCAGCTGATCCAGAAAGATGGACTCCTCGTCGTAGGCGCCGAGTATTCGCTGGAGACTGGGGTTGTTGATTTCTTTGATAGTGTGCCGGAGGCTGGCTAACCGGGCCGTTAGACAGTTCCAACGACGAGACGGCGTGCGCGCACACGATGATGGAGAGCAGAATCAGTGAACCATAGCGAGATCGTCAGCTTCCTCTGGGGCGTCGCGGACCTGATCCGCGACACCTTCAAGCGCGGCAAGTATCAGGACGTCATCCTGCCGCTGACCGTCCTGCGCCGTCTCGATTGCGTGTTGGCCGACACGAAGCAGAAGGTCCTCGGCAAGCAGGCCGAGCTGAAGGGCAAGAAACTCGAGAACCTTGACCCGCAGCTCCGCAAGATCGCCGGATTCGCCTTCTACAACACATCGCGCTATGACTTCGAGAAGCTCCTCGCCGACGCACCGCATCTGGCCGGCAATCTGCGGAACTACATCGCCGGCTTCAGCCCGAACATGCGCGAGGTGCTCGAGAAGTTCGACTTCGACAACACGATCAGCAAGCTCGACGAGGCGGGCCTCCTGTTCCAGGTGCTTGAGCGCTTCAAGAACGTGGATCTGCACCCGGACAAGATCGACAACCCCACGATGGGGACGGTCTTCGAGGAGCTGATTCGCAAGTTCAACGAGGCGCTGAACGAGAACCCCGGCGAGCACTTCACGCCTCGCGACGTCGTCCACCTGATGGTCGATCTGATGCTGGCCGGTGACGAGACCGAGATCCGCGCCAAGAAGGCGATTCGCAC
>CAZNRY010000214.1:0-5302 GCA_964575675.1 uncultured bacterium | reverse complement strand
TTCGAGGCAGCTCGAGATGTCTAAACTGAGTGTCCATTATTTCGGGGCAAGCCCACTAAAAGGAGTACAGGCGTGGAGAGAATCGACTGGAATCCTTCCTTCAGCGTGGGAGTCAAGTTGCTTGATGACCAGCACCAACGCATCGTTCGCATGATCAACCTGTTGATCTCGGACCCTGGAGCGACGGTACGTTCCGAGACGACCTCGGAGCTTCTGGAGATGCTGACCAAATACGCCAGCGATCATTTCCAAGCGGAAGAGCAACTCCTGGAAGAGTACAGGTACCCCGACCTCGCCGGTCAGAAAGAGGAGCACAAGGCATACCGCATCAAGATCGTGGGGCTATGCCAAGCTACAATCAGCCACGAGGATTCCGTACCCGAGGAGCTGCTCAAGTTCATGAGCGACTGGTGGGTACACCACATCTTGGAAACTGACATGAAGTATCGCCCCTTCCTCACGGAGCGTGGCTTCAAGTAGGGCGGGCTAATCGGGTAGCCGGAGGGATCTCCCCCCCGGCCCCCACACCACCCGGCATGCGGGTCCGCACCGGGCGGTTCCAGACGAGGAGCAAGCGTGAACCATGAGGCTCAGACGTAACCCTGGGCCTTCAGCCAGAGGTCACGGACGGAGAGCAAGCCTTGCTCAGCCAACCATTGATTCGTCATCCCCGATTGGGTCGCCAGCGTTTTCCACAGGTGCCAGTAGCTTTTGCGACTGAGGCCGGTCAAGATCGCGTGCTTTCGGCCCGCCCCGAGCTTGAGCAGATGGCGGATCCGCGTTCGCGGTTTGCGCCACTGTTTCCAGTAGCACATGCGCAGGCGTCGTCGGAGCCAGTGATCCAGTTCCGGGATCGGGCGGTAGTACTGGGAGATGCCGAAGTAGTTCATCCGGCCCCGCAGGTAGCGGCCGAGTGCTTCGAGCCGGTATTCCATCGAGACTCCCCAGCTTCGTCCCGTCAGGCGACGGAGACGGTGCCGGAGGTCGGCGAAGGACTGATCCGACCAGCGCAGCTTGGCTCCCCGGAACGTGAACCCGAGGAACTGGCACTGGTTGGTCGGAACCACCCGGCTCTTCTGCTCGTTGACCACGAGCTTGAGGACTCGGGTCAGGTACCGCGTCACGCTGGACATGACGCGATCCCCCGCCCGCCCGCTCTTCGCCAGGATCCGGAGATCGTCGGCGTAGCGGGCGAAACGGTGACCGCGTCGTTCCAGCTCCTGGTCCAGGTCGTCCAACAGGATGTTGGCGAGCAGGGGGGGCCTCACTCCCCTTACGCAAAAGGTAACTTTCAGTTTGAGCGCCCGGTAACGGGCTGGCGCGCGTCTGCGCTGCTTGACTTACGTCGTAAGAGGTAATATGCTTACGACACATGACCCGATCAACCAAGGCAGGCAAGGCACGGCAGTTGAACGCCGCGTACCGGTTGCTCGAGCGCAACACCGAGTTGCCCCAAGCGGTTCAGAGCTTGTCGCGCGAGTTTGGTCTGTCGCGCCGTCAAGCATATCGATACCTCGAGGAAGCCGCACAGCTCGACCATCCGGTCGAAGTGGTGGAAGCCACGGCGCCGATCACGCTCAAACTTCCGCCGAGTACCATACGGGTGTTGCGCTCGTACGCAGGAAGAAGTGGCCTGACGCTTGGGGAGATCGTGACACGGGCGCTGGCCGAGTTTTTCAGCGCTCTACGAAAGCATGGCTGAGGGGCGCCCAAGGCGAGTTGCTCTTCAAGTCCAGCTCGACTATGCGTTTGATCGCCTGCGCGCGGCGAAGCTCGCACAAGCTTATGAGATCTTGGTACCAGGGCGCGAGTGCCGCGTTGGCGCGCGTGTAAGGGGGAGCGATTATGAGGATGGCAGCCATCTACGCACGGGTCTCTTCGGAGAAACAGCGCGAGGAACATACGATTGCGAGCCAGACGGCAGCGCTGATCGAGTTCGCGACGAGCCACAATCTGGAAGTCCCGAAGGAGTGGGTCTTCGAAGACGAAGGCTATAGCGGCGCGACGCTCGATCGGCCGGGCCTTGAGCGGGTCCGGGACCTTGCGGCCGAAGGTCAGATTCAGGCCGTGCTGGCCTACGCGCCCGATCGCCTGAGCCGCAAGTATGCGTACCAGATCCTGCTGATGGAGGAGCTCGCCCGCCACGGGGTCGAAACGCTCTTTGTCAAAGCACCGCAAAGCGCTACCGCGGAAGATCAATTGCTCGTACAGTTTCAGGGCATGATCGCCGAATACGAGCGGGCGCAGATTCTGGAACGATCCCGTCGCGGTAAGCGGCACCGGGCTCGCGCCGGTGAGGTCAGTGTGATGAGCGGCGCGCCGTACGGCTACCGCTACATCCGCAAAAGCGAGGATGCACCGGCCTCGTACGCGGTGACCGAGGCGGAGGCCCGCGTGGTACAGCAAGTGTATGAGCACTACACCGTCGCGGGTCTCAGCATCGGTGCTATCACTCGTTGGCTCAACAGCGAAGGCATCCCGACGTGCAAAAGAAGCGCCCGCTGGGAGCGCTCGGTGGTGTGGGCTATGCTGCGCAACTCCGCGTATCGGGGTATGGCCTACTTTGGGAAGACTCGTATTGCCCCGCGGAGTCGCCTCACACGGACACTGCGTTTGCGGGGCGGGACCGCGAACCGCAACAGCGCAAACCACGAGCGCCCACGCGAGGACTGGATCGAGATCGCTGTGCCGGCGCTGGTGAGCGAGGAAAGCTTTGCCCGGGCGCAGGAGCTGCTACAGGAGAACAAAGCACGCTCGAAGCGCCGCACAATCACACCAAGCATCGTGCAAGGGCTGGTCAGCTGTCAAAAGTGCGCCTACGCCCTCTCTCGCACCTCGACGCGCACGACTGCGCGCACGCTCTACTACTACAGATGCATTGGCTCGGATGGCTGGCGAAAACTGGGCGGTCCCGTGTGCGACAACCGCCCGGTGCGGCAGGATCTCCTCGATCAAATCGTTTGGTCTGAGGTCATTCACTTGCTCGAGGATCCGACGCTGATCCAGCGGGAACTCGATCGACGTCTCGCCGCGGCGCGCTCTTCTGATCCAACGAAGCAGCGCGAGCAGAGCTTGCAGAGGGATCTGACACGAGTGGGCAAAAGCATCGAACGGATTCTCACTGCCTATCAGGAAGAACTCTTGTCGCTCGAGCAGTTGCGCGAGCGCATGCCCTCGCTCCGGCAGCGCGAACAGGCGTTGCGCGCCGAGCTACAATCGATCACGGACCAGGTCAACGATCGTGCCACACTCCTGCGCCTCGCGGAGACTCTCACGGCTTTCCTCGCCCGGCTGCGCAGTGCCGCCGATACGCTTGATGTTACCGTCCGCCAGCGTATCGTGCGCCTGGTGATCAAGGAGGTTCTCGTTGGCGACGACACCATCATCATCCGACATTGCATCCCCGTCTCGACGGGACCCATGCAAAATGAAGGTGGCTCCCCGGCTCCTGGTCGCTCTGAAGGCCCCCCTCGCGATCAGAGTTACCTTTTGCGTAAGGGGAGTGAGTGGACCTCCCTGGGGAGTTCCCTTCTCCGTGGGCTGGAGAGTTCCCTCGACCATGACACCCGCCCGCAGGTAACGCCCGATCAGGCGCAAGAGGACCTTGTCCGAGACCTTGCGCGCGACGCGAACCATCAAGACGTCGTGCTGGACTTCGTCGAAAAACCGAGCCAAGTCCAGATCCACAGCGACCCGATAGCCCTCGGTGATGAAGCGCTGTACCTGCCGGAGTGCTCCATGGGCGGAGCGTCCGGGTCGAAAGCCGAAGCTCGACTCGGAGAATCCCGGGTCGAAGATCGGCGAGAGGACTTGCAGGATGGCCTGCTGGATCACCCGGTCGGTTACGGTCGGGATCCCCAGCGGACGTTCCCCTCCGGAGCGCTTCGGGATCATCACCCGGAGCACCGGAGCGGGCCGGTAGCTGCCATCCAGCAGGGCTTGGCGAACCGCGGCCCAATGCAGCCGCACAAAATCGGGGAACTCCTCCAGGGTCATCCCGTCCCAGCCGGGAGCCCCCTGGTTGGACTTCACCCGCTTCCATGCCCGCTGCATGTTCGGTCGGCTCACGATCCGCGCCATCAGGTTCTCGCTCAAGGCTGGTGGCGTGTCCGCACGCCGGGACACGACTCCCCCGGTCGGGTTCCGCGTCGGTTCCGAGTGCGACACGACTCCTCCTTGTTCGGTCCGGTTCGGTCCTTCCCCGGCTTCGTCCGGTGGACGGGGTCAGGTACTATGACCTCTGCTGACTTCTGCTCCGTGACGCCGGCCGTTTCCGGCTGGCGCGCCGTCCTGAGGGCCGTAGGGATCCGAGGGTCTTCCACTCCTTTCGGGGTGGCCCGTAGGTCGTCTCCCGTGGCCCGGGACTGCCTCCGGGGCAGATCTCCCCGCATAAGACCCAGAGCCTTCCCTGCACAACCGCGCCATTTACCGTGTCCCCCGAACCGCAGGGCTTCGTCATGTTGTGCTGACTCGCCCCAGGGTGGTCGGCCTTCGATGGCGTTCGTGTTCCTCGGCTCGCAGGTTTGCCTCCGGCTTCCTTCAGACCGCCCCTCGCGGGGAAGCCCTTGCCTTTGGCTTGTAGTTGGCGCCAGAATCATCCGGCGGCGGTTCTCCTACAGGGGACTTGCACCCCATGAGTTCTGGATCGTGGCGGGCGTACACAAGGCGCTGCACTGGACGGGGATTCCGCTGCGCTTCATCCCCGCCAGTGAGCTTGGTCGTTCGCCGCATAGAGGAGACGGTCATCGTTCCGTCGGGACACCCCGGGGTCGTCGAGAGGAGACGCGCCCTTTGAGTTCTCGCGCGAAGACGTGGTGTTTGCCTCGCGTCGAGCCGGAGATGCCCGACGCAGTTCGCGCAAGAGTGTCGGCTGCCGGGGATGACCTCCTTCAGCGCATCCTCCGCCCGCGGCATCTCCGACGAGCCAGGCGCTCAGGGGCACGGAACCAACTGGTGAACCTGACCACAAAGTGGCGCGGCAACTCCCTGTACTTCGTGGGTGTCTACGAGTCCCACGGACCGACCGCCTTGTCGGCCGCATTCCAGCGCGGATTCGCGCGCATTCGGTACGTTGGGAACTCACGATTCGATGTCCTCTACCATCGTCACACGGATCAGTGGTGGCCGATCCATCAGGCCGTATCGCTCAGCAAGTGCGTGGCGTCCATCGAGTCGCATGGGTTGTTGCAGCCATGAATTAGCGTTATCGTTTCCGTACCCCGGAGTGTTCGGTTACTCCCATTGATCATCGCATTGCCACTTCTGCTTCCTGTGCTCGGTTGTGACAATTGGGAACCCAACG
>CAZNRY010000213.1:0-5408 GCA_964575675.1 uncultured bacterium | reverse complement strand
CGGGAGTGGAGAGATTGCGGTTTAAGAACGGACAACCCCTGGCGGATGGGTGGCCTCGGTCGTGGCTTCGCGACGGTCTCGGAACCGCACCCGGGTGTCGGGAGGAGGGTCCCTCGAAGAAGATCGGAGAACCGATTCGATCCGGAGCGACGGGCGAGTCGGAAGGGGCGGAGCGCGCACGGCTTTCTCAGACGTTGTCCGAAGCCCGGGCTCTCTGGAGACGGAGGAAACTTCCCGACGCACTCCGGGTGCTGGAAGTTGGGGCGGGGCAGGCTCCTTCGCTGCGTTGGCGCACGACGTGGAACCTCGAGATGGCCCGGCTCTGCCTGGAGGCCGGCGGCGTGCAGACCGCCCTCGCGCTCCTGCAGAGGATCGACGAGGGGCTACGGGCTTCGACAAGTGAGGACTGGGCCCCGGACCTCACCCTCGAGGTCCTAAAAAACCTTTATCTCTGCCACCAGAAGGCCATATCCTCGGTTCACCCAACGCCTGAGGCGGATTTGGCGCGTTCGAGGGAGATCCTGGGGAGACTCTGCCGCCTGGACATGGGCTCTGCTGTCTCGCTCGAAGGTAAGGGCTAGCTCCCGGTCTCGGGGAAAACCGGCTGAAGTGAGTCGTTTCAAGCTGGCAAGGGTTGCGAGTTTCTGTCACTGTGCCTGGTCCGCGGAGATTGAGTAGGCGGAAACGGGGCGAATAGCCTCAGAGGAGATTCCCATGGCGAAAGAGGGTTCGGTTGCCCCGAAGGAACGGGTCAATATTGTCTACAAACCAGCCACGGGGGGCGCGCAGGCGGAAATCGAACTGCCGTTGAAGCTCATGGTCCTGGGCGATTTCACCGGCCAGACCGACGCGACCCCACTCGAGGAACGCAAGGCGGTCTCGCTCGACAAGGACAATTTCAACGACGTCATGTCCCAACACAAGCTCAGCGTCAGCATCAATGTCGCCAACAAGCTGACCGCTAAGGAGGGGGCTGAGCTCCCCGTCAATCTCACCCTCAAGACCCTGGATGATTTCGAGCCGCAGGCGGTCGCCAAGCAGGTGCCCGAACTGGCGAAGTTGCTCGAACTACGGGACGCGCTTACCGCCCTGAAGGGGCCGCTCGCCAACGTGCCCGCGTTCCGGCGGAAGATCGAGGAACTGCTCAAGGACGAGTCGCAGAGAGAACGGATCATGAAGGAACTCGGGCTCGGTGAGTCCGGAGATTCCGGTTCAGGCGCTTAGGCTCGAGATCCGGTCGAGTCAGGGGAGGACCAGAAATGGCGGATGCCGAAGAGAGAAAAGACCAGTTGTCGAAGGAGACGACGGAGGCCGAGGCAAACGTCTTGGACGAGATCATCTCGACGACGAAGTACAAACCGTCAGATGAGAGTTACTCCATCGCGAAGCGGGGTCTGGAAGCTTTCATGAAGGAGTTGGTCCGAACCGAGGGTTCGGTGAAGGTCCATCAGTCCGTCGTGAACGAGATGATCACGGAGCTCGATCGGAAGATGAGTCTGCAGATCGACGAGATCCTCCATCACGCGGCGGTCCAGAAGATGGAATCGGCCTGGAGGGGTTTGAAGCTCCTCGTTGACCGGACCGACTTCCGGGAGAACATCAGGATGCAGATCCTGAATGTCTCGAAGGACGACCTGCTGAATGACTTCGAGGATTCCCCCGAAATCATGAAATCGGGCCTCTACAAGCATGTCTACACGGCGGAGTACGGGCAGTTCGGCGGGGAGCCGGTCGGAGCGATGATCGCCAACTATGAGTTCACGGCGCATCCTCAAGACATGAAACTCCTCCAGTACGGCGCTTCGGTCGCGGCGATGGCCCACGCTCCCTTCATCTGCGCAGCCGGTCCGAAGTTCTTCGGAGAGGAGACGTACCTTACGCTTCCCAACCTGAAGGACCTGAAGTCAATCTTCGAGGCCCCCCAATACGCGAAGTGGCGCTCGTTCCGAGAATCAGAGGACGCGCGTTACGTCGGCCTCGTCATGCCCAAGTTTCTCCTTCGACTGCCTTATGGGGAGGAGACGATCCCGGTCAAGGAATTCCATTATGAAGAGACGGTCACGGATGATCACGAGAAGTACCTCTGGGGGAATGCGGTCTTCACGTTCGCGACCCGTTTGACGGAGAGCTTCGCGAAGTTCCGCTGGTGCCCCAACATCATCGGTCCGCAGAGCGGTGGCGCGGTGGAGGACCTTCCGGTCCATGTCTACAAGGCGATGGGAGCCCTGGAGCAGAAGATCCCCACCGAAGTCCTGATCTCCGAACGCAGGGAGTTCGAGCTCTCCGAGGAGGGGTTTATCGCCCTTACGATGCGGAAGGGTTCGGACAACGCCGCGTTCTTCAGCGCCAACTCATGCCAGAAGTCGAAGTACTTCGGTCAGAGTAAGGAGGGGAAGGACGCCGAGGCGAACTACAAGCTGGGCATCCAGCTGCCCTACATGTTCATCATTTCCAGACTCGCGCACTATATCAAGGTCATCCAGCGTGAAAATATCGGGAGCTGGAAAGAGAAGAGCGATCTCAACAGGGAGCTGAATGCCTGGATCAACCAGTATGTCGCCGAGATGGACGACGCCAGCGCGGCCACGCGCGGGAGGCGCCCCCTTCGCCAGGCCGAGGTCATGGTGGAGGATGTCGAGGGCGATCCCGGTTGGTACCGGGTTGGACTGAAAGTGCGGCCGCATTTCAAGTACATGGGCGCTTTCTTCACGCTCTCCCTCGTGGGGAAGCTCGACAAGAAGTAGTGGCGCCGGGAGCGCAGATCGTAGAGACGGCGGCCGTTTGAAAACATCGGAGGGCGGATCGGTGACCTGCCCGTTCCGATTCCACGGAGAAGATCACCGAGGGGGGTAGGAGACCATGGCGGAAACGGTTCACCTCTACCTGAAGGCGAACGGGTCGGACATTCAGGGCGAAAGCAGCCAGACGTCTCTGGCTCGAGAGAACAGCATCGAGTGCGTCTTCTTCGAAAGCTCCGTTCGCACTGCCAGGGAGGCGGGCAGTGGAATGGCAACGGGCCGGCGCAGCTACGAGCCGCTCGTCATCCGCAAGCGGATCGATAAATCGACTCCATTGATTTACAAGGCGCTTGTCCGCAATGAGGTGATTGACGGTATCTTCAAGTTCTTCCGGCCAAACCCGACCGGGGATGGGACGACGGAGCAGTTCTACACGATCGAGATCAAGCAGGGGCGGGTGGCCAGCTTCAAGGCGACATCGCCCAACTGCATCGATCCCGCCTCGTCGACGGATCCTCCCCTTGAGGAGATCTCCTTCGTGTTCCACACGATCAGCTGGACCTACACGAACGGCGGGATCACGCACGAGGACACCTGGTCGGCGCAGACCTAGGCGGGATTTGGAAACGACTGCGGAGGGTGCCGTACTGAAGCACCCTTGCCATCGGGGTCATCATCTCGGGGAGAGGAATGCCACGGGAGCGGAGCCTGCTTGAGCGCTTGAGAGACCCAGACGCGGATCGGGCGCCGGCGATCCGCGAGAACACCGCGCGCCTTGCGGATTCTGTCCTCGCAAACCTCCAGCGACTTCTCAACTCGCGGCATGGGATCACCCCGATCCAAGCAGACTACGGAATCCCGGATCTGTCGGACCTGCTGCATAGCTTCCCCGAGGCGACGGCTAGGATGAGGGTGGCGATCAAGGCTGCGATCGAGAAATACGAACCGCGGCTCCGGCGGGTCACGGTGAAACAGAGCGGTCCCACCGAGGAGATCTTCTCCTTGCGCCTGGAGATCACCGGGGAGCTGGTGAGTCCGGATGAGAAAACCTCGGTCTGGTTCGAGACTCGGATCGACCCGAGCGGAAGGGTGCTCCTGAAGAGCTGACGGGACGTTCCGCCGTCCCGACGGGCTGTTGAGTCCGCCGCGGAGAGGAGGGCTCCGGCCCGCGCATGTTCAACAAGTACTACCAAGACGAGCTGCTCTACTTGCGCGAGCTGGGGAGCGAGTTCGCGCGAGCCCACCCTGCCGCCGCCCACTTTCTGTCCACCCCGGGCAGCGATCCCGACGTCGAGAGGCTGCTGGAGGGATTCGCGTTCATCGCGGGTCGGATCCGACAGAAACTCGATGACGAGCTTCCGGAGGTCACACACGCTCTGATCGGCCTCCTCTGGCCGCACTACCTGAGGCCGGTTCCGGCGATGTCGATTCTCGAGCTCCAACCGGTGCTGGCGGCCCTGCGCCAGTCGCAGGTCGTCCGCCGCGGTGTGGAGGTTCAGTCCTTGCCGGTCGAGGGAACGGCGTGCCGCTTCCGGACCGCCTACGACGTGGTTTTGAACCCGATCTCGTTGGATCATGTTCAGCTTGGGGCGGCCGGGGCCGGGCCCTCCCGGCTGTGGCTTGGATTCAAGCTCTGGAATCAGACGAAGCCCGAGATACTCGATCTGAATCGCGTCCGCCTTTATCTCCATGGCGACCCGGCACTCGCATTCGCCCTTTACCATCATCTGCGGACCCAGGTTGCCGAGGCTTTGGTGACGGCCTCCGGGCCGGATACGAAAGGCAGCCCCGGCGCCTCCAGAGAGGTGCAGATCTTGCCGTCGGGATTCGCGGAGGGAGAGGCATTGTTGCCTTATCCCGCACGTTCCTTCCCGGGATACCGGCTCCTTCACGAGTATTTTGCACTGCCCGAGAAGTTCTTGTTCTTGGACCTGGAGGGGCTTGACTCCCTTTGTGACCTTCCGGTCACGGATCGTTTCTGGGTGGAGATCCGATTCGATCGGGCCCTGCCGACAACCCTGCGGCCCACGAAGGAGGAGATCCGCCTTTTCTGTACCCCAATCGTAAATCTGTTCGCGCACGAGGCGGACCCGATCCGCGTGGATCGCTCCAAGGCCGAATACCGCGTGCGCCCCGTCGGCCAGAGCCCCCTCCACTACGAGATCTACTCAATCGACCGGGTCGCCGGCGTGCTTCCGGGAACGGCAACGGAGCGAGAGATTCCTTCCTTTTACTCGTTTACGCACAAAGCAACGGGCGGCGACGGGTTCGCGTATTACTTCCCGCGCTCGCGGAGTTCGGTGGTCGACGGTCGGACCGACACCTACCTCGCCTTCGTAGATGCAAAGGGCGCAGCGACCCTTCCCGAGGTCGAGATCGTCGGAACCGAGCTGACATGCACGAATCGCCGCCTCCCCGAAGGGCTGAAGGCCGGCGACATTCAGGTCCCTACAGACACTTCGCCGGAGTTCGTGCGCTTCAGCAACCTAACGGTGCCGACCTGGTCCGTTCCGCCGCCGCTGGACGGAGATCTGAACTGGCGGTTGATCCCGCCCATGTTCCCGAATTACCTGTCCCCCCCCCATGTCGATTCCCCCCGCCGGGACCTTGGGCCCTTCAACATCCACCCGGCCCCCCCCCCGGACGACCCGGGGAACCCGGTCCAAACCC
>CAZNRY010000212.1:0-5419 GCA_964575675.1 uncultured bacterium | reverse complement strand
GGTTTGGGCTTTCTCGATTCTGGGGAAGTTTTACGCGCACGAATCGTGCGGGCAGTGCACCCCGTGCCGCGAAGGGACCGGGTGGCTGCGCGATCTGGTCATGAGGTTGGAAGCGGGCGGGGGGACTCATGCGGACATGGACAAGATCCTCTCCATCACGCGCAACATGATCGGGACGACGATCTGCGTTCTCTCCGACGCCGCGGCGATGCCTGCTGCGAGCTTCGTCACGAAGTTCCGTGCAGAATTCGAGCGGCACGTCGGCGCCGGCCGGTGCCCGATGCGCTCCGCGCGCGAGGCGGCCGCTCATGGGATGGTGTCCTGATGCCGCGCGTCCAGATCGACGATCGCGAGATCGACGTCCCCGAGGGACTGAACATGATCCAGGCGGCCAGGCTGCTGGGGATCGAGATCCCGCATTTTTGCTACCACCCAGGTCTGGGGGTGGACGGCAATTGCCGCCTCTGTCTGATCGAGATCGAGGGCTCCCCGAAGCCTCAGATCGCCTGCAATACCTTCGTGAAGGAAGGCCTCAGGGTCCGCACGAACACCGAGAACGTGAAGAACCTACGCAAGGCGGTCCTCGAGTTCTTCTTCCTGAATCATCCCCTCGACTGCCCGATCTGCGATCAATCGGGAGAGTGCCTTCTTCAGGATTTCTACATGCGCCACGGCCAGTACGAGAGCCGGCTCGATCTGCCCAAGGTGCACAAGCGCAAGGTCGTCGATGTGGGGCCGCACGTCGTCCTGGACGCCGAGCGGTGCGTGCTCTGCACCCGGTGCGTGCGCTTCTGCGACACGGTCACCGGAACCGGGGAGTTGCGCGTGATCAATCGCGGCAACCGGAGCGAAATCGGCGTC
The DNA here is from genome assembly GCA_964575675.1 of uncultured bacterium. Taxonomy (GTDB): domain Bacteria; phylum Eisenbacteria; class RBG-16-71-46; order CAIMUX01; family VGJL01; genus CAZNRY01. The sequence continues at coordinate 4,558 of CAZNRY010000212.1, read as the reverse complement.
TATCCCGACCGTCCGCTCGACAACGCCTACAGCCTGAACACGGTCGACATCTGTCCCGTGGGAGCGTTGACGAGCAAGGACTTTCGCTTCAAGTGCAGGGTCTGGTTCCTGTCGACCGTGAACTCGATCTGTCCGGGTTGCAGCCGGGGCTGCAACATCTACCTGGAGCACAATGACGGCACCGTTCATCGCTATCGTCCGCGCGAGAACCAGGCCGTGAACCGTTGGTGGATGTGCGACGAGGGAAGGCTCTCCTACCACGCCTTGAACGATGGGCGATGCGAGGCGGCAAGTCTCGCCGGGAGCGAATCGACCCACACGGAGGCCCTGCGGGCGATCGTCGAGGCCCTGAAGCCCGAAATCCCGGCCGCGCGGGGCTCGGAGGCTGCCGCGCGGGGCGGGCGAGGCGCGCAGGGTGGCTCCGATTCCATCGCCTTGATTCTCTCGCCCAAGTTGTCCAACGAGTCGCTCTATGCGGCCCGTCTCTTCGCCGAGAAGGTCCTCTGCACCCGTCGCGTCGGGGCCGGGAGCCTGGAGCCGATGGGGAAGGATGACGCGATCCTCCGTCGCGCGGACCCGAATCCCAATCGCAGGGGGTGCGAGATCCTCGGCCTGCCGACGGGCGATCCCCGTTCCGTCCTGCGGGGCGGGGGGAAGGTCGCGATCCTGATCCAGAACGATCTGCTTCGTCACGATCCGGCTGCCGCCGAGCTCCTCAGAGGGTTCGGGACGGTGATCGCGCTCGCGACGAACCTCGGCCCAACGACCGCCGCGGCGGGAATCGTGCACCCGATCGCGCCCCACTCCGAATCGGATGGGACCTTCACGACCTTCGAGGGGCGCGTGCAGCGATTCCGCAAGGCGATGGCCCCGCGGGGCGACGCGCTCCCGGTTGCCGAACTGCTGCAGAGGATCGCGGCGGGGCTCGGGGCGCCGTTCGGTTGGGTCAACCTGAACCAGATATGGAAGGAGATGTCGGAGACCGTCCCCGAGTTCGCCGGGATGAGCCCCGCCGAGATCGGCGACGGCGGGATGCCGATTCGTTCCCTCCGCGTGGCGCCGGGTGCGCAGGACGCGTCGACCGGGCGGGATGGCGCCTGATGCCGACCTTCCTCGCACACGCCGGCACGGCCGTTCTTGTCTGGCTCTTCGAGCTGTCGATGATTCCGGTGCTCGTCTGGTTCGAGCGGAAGGCGTCGGCCTTCATGCAGGACCGCACGGGGCCGAACCGCGCGGCGATCATGGGGGTCCGTTTGGGCGGGATCATCCACACGATCGCCGACGTCGTGAAGCTCGTCTTCAAGGAGGACGTGACGCCGGGCCAGGTCAACCGGTTCTATTTCACCCTCGCCCCGGCGATGATGATGACGGTGGCGCTGTTGACCTTCGCCGTGATTCCCGTGGCCGACGATCTAACCGTGGGGCAGCACGTGCTCCACTGGCAGGCGCTGAAGCTCGACGCGGGTCTCCTCTGGATCTTCGCGATCGCATCGCTCGGCGTCCTGGCGGTCATCTTGGCCGGCTGGGGGTCGAACAATCGCTACGCTATCCTGGGAGGGATGCGGGCCACCGCCCAGATGGTGAGCTATGAGCTCGCGCTCGGAATGTCGGTCATCGGGATCCTGATGGTCTTCGGCACGCTCGACCTGAACCGAATCGTCCAGGGGCAGGGGCGCCTCCTTTTCGGATTTCTTCCGATGTGGGGGATCGTCGTGCAGCCTCTGGCCGGGATCCTCTTCATGATCGCCGCGGTGGCCGAGTGCAACCGCACCCCCTTCGACCTCCCGGAAGGTGAGAGCGAGATCATCGGCTATCACGTCGAGTACTCGAGCCTGAGGTTCGCCCTCTTCTTCATGGCGGAATACGTGAACATCGTGGTCGCCTCGGCGCTGACGACGACCCTCTTCTTCGGCGGTTGGCAGGTGCCTTGGCTACCGACCGAGCGCCTCGAGGCGAACGCCAGACTGATGCTGCTGATCTCTCTCGCCGTGGCGGCCGCGGCCGCAATCGTCCTTGCGTGGTTGAGCCTCCGCTGGTCGAAGGACCTGAAACGCCTCTACGCGGATGCCCGGCGCGGCGAAGGGGACTTCTGGGCGATCGTGCTCTTCGCCGGCGCTGCAATCGCGCTGGCCGCGATCGGAGTCGAGTCGATCGTTCCCCTCGCCGGGATCGGTCCGGCTGTCTTCGCGCGGGTCGTGCAGTTCCTCTTCTTCGCCGGCAAGGTCGTCTTCTTCGCCTTCTGCTTCATCTGGATCCGGTGGACGCTGCCCCGCTTCCGCTACGACCAGCTCATGAACCTGGGTTGGAAGAACCTCCTTCCCCTGGCCCTGGCGAACATCGTGGTGACGGCCGCCGTCCTGCGCTGGTTGGGGAGGTAGCGGATGAAGGTCCCGAGCCCGCGCCTCCGATGGCACGAGCGGATCTACCTATTCGAGGTGATCCGCGGGATGTCGGTCACGATCGGTCACCTCCTCCGAAACCTCGCACATCAGAAGCGGATGCCGACGGTGCAGTATCCCGAGGAACCGAAGCCGCTCCCGGTGCGGTTGAAGGGACGCCACCGGCTCACCGTGCGGGAGGACGGATCCCCGAAGTGCGTGGCGTGCTACATGTGCGCGACGGCGTGCCCTGCGCGCTGCATCAAGATCGTTGCGGAGGAATCGCCGGAGTCGACGATTGAGAAACGCCCGAAGGTCTTCGACATCGATCTGCTCCGCTGTGTTTTCTGCGGCTACTGCGTCGAGGCCTGTCCCGAGGACGCGATCCGGATGGACACCGGTGAGATCTCGATCGTGAGCGACAAACGGGAGGATTTCATATTCCACATCGACTTCCTCCTCCGCGGGCATGGGGAGGAGTGGAAGGAGCAGCCGGCCGACGGTGAAGCGGCGAGATCGAAGGGGACGCCCGCGTCTCCTCCCGACACGCCGGAGGAGACCCCGGAGCGGGGCAAGCCGCCCCGGAAGGGGCCGATCCCGGCTTCGTGGTGAGGTGAGGTGAACCCGATTCTGTTCTGGATACTGGCTGCGATCGCCGTCGCATCTGCCGTCGTCACGATCACGCGGCGAAATCCGCTGGCGAGCGCGCTCGCCCTCGCCGTTTGCCTGCTGGCCGTTGCGGGGCTGTTCGCCGGCCTCGACGCGCACCTTCTCTTCGCCCTCCAGATCCTGGTCTACGCGGGGGCGATCATCGTCCTGGTCATCTTCGTCATCATGCTCCTTAATCTGGCGGACGCAGATTTGCGATCGATGAGGCTCGAGCCGCGCCGGTTTGCCGTATCGGCGGCGATCTGCGCGCTCGGGTGCCTGGTCTCTCTCCGCGCCGTCCGCGGGCTGCCGGGGCTCTGGACGCCCGCCCCGCCGTCTTTCGGGACGGCCGAGGAGATGGGGAGCGTCCTGTTCGGGCGCCACATGATCGAGCTCGAGATCGTCGGCCTGATCCTCCTGGTGGGAATCCTGGGAGCGGTGGTTCTCGCAAAGAGGGGGGAGTGACATGGGCCCGGTTCCGCTCGGCCACTACGTGGGGCTTGCGATCATCCTCTTCTTCGTGGGGGCGCTCGGCGTTCTTTCGCGGAGGAACGCCCTCATCGTTTTCATGTCGGTCGAGCTGATGTTGAATGCCGTGAACCTCGCCTTCGCCGCCTTCGCGCGGCACTGGCTAAGTCCCGACGGCCACGTGATCGTCTTTTTCGTCATCGCGATCGCGGCGGTGGAAGCGGCCGTGGGGCTCGCGATCCTGGTCGAAATCTACAGACTGCGCCGAACCGTCGATCTTGGCGACATGAGCGCGCTGAAGGAGTAGGGGGCAGAAGTGGAAGTCGCGACACTCCTCTGGATCCCGCTCTTCCCCCTGATCGGGAGCATCGTGAACGGCGCGATCGCCCTCGCGACCAGCCACCGCGAGCACGCCTCCGGCCGCGGGATCGTCAGCGTGGTCGGTCCACTCGCGCCGGTGCTCTCCTTCTTCGTCACGCTCGCCGCATTCAGCCAGCTCCGCGGGCTCCCGACGGGCTCCCGCGAGCTGACGCAGACCGTCTTCAGCTGGATCGCGGTGGGACGGCTCGACGTGAACCTCGGATTCCTCTTCGATCCGCTATCGGCCGTCATGCTTCTCTTCGTGACCGGGATCGGCTCGCTGATCCACATCTACTCGATCGGCTACATGGGACACGATCGGGGCTACGCGCGATACTTCGCCTACCTGAACCTTTTTACCTTCGCGATGACCCTCCTCGTCTTGGGGGACGGCCTGCTGCCGATGTTCGTGGGTTGGGAGGGCGTGGGACTCTGCTCCTACCTCCTGATCGGCTTCTGGCATACGGACGACGAGAAGGCGATCGCCGGGAACAAGGCTTTCATCGTCAACCGGATCGGCGACTTCGGCTTCCTCCTCGGGATTTTCCTGATCTTCTGGACGCTCGTTCAGGCAGGTCCAACGGGACTGACCTACCGCGAGATCGCATCCGCCGCAGGGCACTTCGCCCCGGGGGTCGTCACTGCCGCCTGCCTTCTGCTCTTCATGGGCGCGGCGGGAAAGTCCGCGCAGCTTCCCCTCTACG
>CAZNRY010000211.1:0-5493 GCA_964575675.1 uncultured bacterium | reverse complement strand
GAGTGCCACCCCTTCTACACGGGCAAGCAGAAGCTCGTCGACACCGGTGGCCGGGTCGAGCGGTTCCAGCGCCGGCTCGAGAAGTCCAAGGCCGCACAGAAGAGCTGACCATGAGCTCCGCCTCTCGCAGCGACACCCCCACCCGCTACATGGGGGGACAGGCCGTCGTCGAGGGTGTGATGATGCGCGGCGAGCGCACCTGGGCGGTTGCGGTCCGCACGCCTGAGGGCGAGATCGAGATCGCAGACGGCCTTGAGCCCGCCAAAGGCGATCGAGGCGCGCGAGAGCTCCAGGATGGGGAGCGCGCTCACGGGAGGAGCTCCGCCTCGGGGCGCTCGCTCTTCCGGTCCCCCGCACGCGAGAGGCCGCCTCACGCAGACCCCCGGGTCGTCTGCGGCGCCCTCCGCGCCCGAAGGCGCCGCCACAGGCCGCCGATCTCCATCGTCCCGAAGATCCCCTGCGGACGGGCGATCATCAAGATCACGAGGAGCAGGCTGTAGAGGACCATCCGGTACTCGCGGAACTGCCGGAGCGCCTCGGGGAGGATCGTGAGCACGATCGCCGATGCGATCGAGCCGGTGATCGATCCCATGCCGCCGAGCACGACCATGATCACGACCTCGATCGACTTCATGAAAGTGAAGCTGTTCGTGTGCAGGTACATCAGGTAGTGGCCGAAGAGCCCCCCCGCGAGACCCGCGAAGGCCGCTCCGATCACGAAGGCGGTGACCTTGTAGCGGGTCGTGGGGACCCCGAGCGATTCGGCGGCGACCTCGTCGTCCCGCACCGCGAGGAGCGCCCGGCCGTGCCGCGATCGTATCAGGTTCGCATGAAAGACGATGCAGCCGGCGGCGGCGAGATAGACCCAGAAGAAGTTCGTCCGCGCCGGTATGTTCGGGAAACCACGCGCCCCGCCGAGAAAGTCGATGTTCAGGATCAGGACGCGGATGATCTCCCCGAAGCCGAGGGTAGCGATCGCAAGGTAATCCCCCCTCAGGCGAAGCGTCGGGATCCCGATCAGCAGACCCGCCGCCGCGGCCGCGATCGAGCCCAGGCAGAGGGAGATGAGAAACGCAGGCACCTCCATTCCCGGGCCGAGGGAGCGTCCCACGTGGACGTCGAACGCTGCAGCGACGTAGCCTCCCACCGCCATGAAGCCGGCGTGCCCCAAGCTGAACTGCCCCGTGAAGCCGTTGATCAGGTTCAGGCTGACCGCGAGGATGATGTTGATCCCGCTCAGGATCATGATCCGCACGATGTAGGGGTTCAGGGATGCCGAGAGAACGCGGTCCATGATCAGGAGCAAAAGGATCGCCGGGATCCAGAGCCAGCCCCCGCGAATCAAGCGGCCGATCCCTTCGGAAGTCGTCCTGCCCCCCGCCACCGGCGCCCCTACACCTTCTCGGAGACCGCGTGTCCGAGCAGCCCGGACGGTTTCACGATGAGGATCACGATCAGGATCGCGAAGGCGATCGCGTCCCGCAGGGTCGACGAGATGTAGCCCGCGACGAGGGTCTCCGCGATCCCCATGATCAAGCCTCCGAGGACCGCGCCGGGGATGCTCCCGATTCCTCCGAGCACGGCCGCCACGAAGGCCTTGATCCCGGGCAGGAGTCCCATCAGCGGATCGATCCTGGGGTTCGTCAGCGCCACGAGCACCGCGCCGGCGGCCGCGAGCGCGCTGCCGATCGCGAAGGTGAAGATGATGACCCGGTCGGTCGCGATTCCCATCAGGCTCGCCGCGTCGCGGTTGTACGAAACGGCGCGCATCGCCTTGCCGATCCTTGTCCGATAAATCACGAGCTGAAGCAGAAGCATCAGGAAACAGGACCCGCCCAGCACAAGCATCTGATGGTTCGTGATGATCACCCCGGCCGGAAGGCGGTACATCTTCGCCTCGATGATCTGCGGGAAGAACTTCGGATCGGCCCCGAATATCAGAATCCCGGCGTTCTCGAGCAGCAGGCTCATCCCGATGGCGGTGATCAGGGCGGTCAGCTTCGAGTGCTTGCGCACCGGCTTGTAGACGGTCCGCTCGATCAAGACACCCAAGAGGGCGCAGCCGATCATCGCGACGGCGAAGACGAGGAGGACGCCGCCGATACCCACCCCTCCCTCCCGCGAGAGTCCGAACCATCCGACCGAGTAGAAGGCAAGATAGGCGCCGACCATGAAGATGTCGCCGTGGGCGAAGTTGATGAGACGCAGGATCCCGTAGACCATCGTGTAGCCGAGGGCGATCAGGGCGTAGATCCCCCCCCAGGAGACGCCGTTCACGAGCTGCTGGAAGAACTCCTGCACGGGCCCTTCTCTAGGGAGCGATCCGCTCGACGAACGAGAACTTCTGGTCCTGGATCTTCAGCACTACGGCCGGCTTCATCGCGTCGCGCTTCTCGTTGAGCGAGATCGATCCCGTCACGCCGGGAAACTCCCTCGTGCGCGCCAGAATGTCCCGCAGCGAACGGAGCGCTCCGAGGCGCTTCTCCTTGGCCTCGCCCGACGTCGCCCCGCCGGATCCGAGACTCTCGAACTCCTCGGGCTTCGTCTTCTGGAGCTCTTTCAGCGCATGGACGAGCAGGCGCGCGGCATCGTACCCCAGCGCCGCGAGCGCATCGGGGACCTGGTTGTGCTTGGCCTTGTAGTTGGCGATGAAATCCTGCACGACCGGATTCTGGTCGTCCGTCGCGTAGTGGTTGCTGAAGTAGCAGCCCTCCATCGCCTTGCCCCCGATCTCGGTCAGCTTGGGCGAATCCCAGCCGTCGCCGCCGAGGAGGGGGACGGTCAACCCCAGGTCGCGCGATTGCCTGGCGACGAGCCCGACGTCGGTGTAGTAGCCGGGAACGAAGATCGCTTGCGGATTGGTCGCGTTGATGGCCGTCAGGGGAGCGCGGAAGTCGACGTCGCCCTGCTGGTAGCTCTCATCGCCCGAGATCGTCCCGCCGGATGATTCGAAGGTCGCGCGGAAGACGTCGGCCAGGCCGATCGAGTAGTCGCTTCGCAGATCGCGCAAAATCGCCACCCGGTTCAGACGGAGCGATTGCGCCGCGAACTTCGCCATCACGGACCCCTGAAACGGATCGATGAAGCAGACGCGGAAGATGAAGTCCCCGACCTCGGTCACCTTCTCGTTCGTCGAGGAGGGCGAGATCATCGGAACGCCGGACGCCTGACAGATCGGGGCCCCGGCAAGCGAGTTCGAGCTGGCCACCTCGCCGATCACCGCGATCACCTGGTCCTGGCTGATCAGCTTGTTGACGGCCGTAGCCGCCTCCTCGGGCCGGCCCTGGTCGTCCTCGGTGATCACGCGCAACGTCGCCCCGCCGACCCCGCCCGATTCGTTCGCCTGCTGGATCGCCATCGCGATCCCCTTGTTGGTCGACTTCCCGAACGTCGCCGTCGGTCCCGTGAGCGATCCGTACTCCCCGATCACGATCTCGCCGGATTTCTTCCCGCACGAGGCCAGGCAGAGACAGATCCCGGCGAAAACGACCGCGCCCAACATCCGCCCCATCGCATTTGCTCCCTTCCCGCCAGCTCGGGCGGTCAGAATCCCCTAACGTATTGAAATAGCTGATGTAACCTAGCACGCAGTCAGATCATGGTCAAGCAACAATCGAACCCGGTTTCTCAACCTCGTCATAGCGCGAGAAGAGCATCGAGTGGGTGGCTCGGCCTTGGCTTGCCGAGCGCAGATCGGTCGCGTAGCCGAACATCCGCGAGAGCGGCGCCTCGGCGCTCAGGATCTGGATCGTTCCGCGGTTCTCGGCGCCGAGAAGACGCCCGGCGCGCGAGGAAATGCTCGTGATCACGCCTCCCACGAACTCCTTCGGCACCAAGATCTCGAGGCGAACGATCGGCTCGAGGAGGATCGGCTCCCCGTGCCGGCAGCCATCGCGGAAGGCCGACAGGGTCGCCGCGCGGAAGGCCAGCTCCGAGGAGTTGGCTGGGTGCGAGGCCCCGTTGATCAGCTCGACCTGAAGGTCGGTGATGGGGTATCCCCACTGGATCCCCGACTCGGTGGCGTCGCGAACCGCGCGCTCGATGATCGGCTGATAGTGCTCGGGGATCCTGTCGTCCGGGAGCGCCCAGAAAAACTTGATCCCGCTGCCTCGGGAGCGGGGCGTCAGGCGAAGGGAGACCTTTCCGAAATGATCCCTCCCGCCAGTCGTCCTCTCGAACAGGCCCTCCGAGCGGACCTCCTTGCGGATCGTCTCCCGGTAGGTGACCTGCGGGCGGCCGAGGCGGATCTTCAAGTTGAACTCCCGCGTCAACCGCTCCTCCAGGATCTCGAGGTGCAGTTCCCCCATTCCGGAAATCAAAGTTTGGCCCGTGTTCTCGTCGATCCGGACACGGAACGTCGGATCGTCCCCCGCGAGCTTCGATAGGGCGAAATGGATCTTCTCCTCATCCCCGCCCCCCCGGGCTTCCAGGGCGGCCGAGACGACGGGCTCCGGGAACTCCATCGCCTCGAGAACCAAGGGATGCTCCTTGTCGGTGAGCGTCTCCCCGGTCGAGGTATTCTTGAGCCCGGTCACGGCGACGATGTCCCCGGCGCTCGCGGAGTCGAGCCTGGACCGCTTCGCCGCATGCATCCTGAAGAGGCGGGCGATGCGCTCCGTCTCGTTGCGCGTCGGGTTCCAGACTTCCTGACCCTCGCCGATCGAACCGGAATAGACCCGCAGGAATGATAGGCGTCCGCGGTCGCGCTCGGTGAGTGTCTTGAAGACGAGCATGCACAGGGGACCGCCCGGATCCGCGTACCGCTCCTCCTTGCGGCCGTCCCCCGGGACGGAGCCGGCGGCGGGCACGACCTCATCCGGCGACGGAAGAAGATCGACGATCGCATCAAGGAGCGGCTGGACCCCCTTATTGCGGAGCGCGGCGCCGCAGAGGACAGGGACGAGCTTTCGTTCGAGGGTCGCCGCTCGGAGGACGCGCACAAGATCCTCGCGGGAAGGCTCCGCCCCCGAGAGGACCGTCTCGAGCAGACCTTCGTCTTCCGTGGCGAGGGTCTCGAACAGGTGCGCGCGGTACTGAGCGAGCCGCTCGCGCTCGGACGCGGGACACTCCGATCGCACGGGCTCGAGTCCTTGGTCGGCCTCGGACCAACGGTGGAGCTGTCCGCTCATGACGTCGACGATCCCGTCGAAGAGATCCTCCGCCCCGACGGGGAAGTTCAGAACGATCGGCGCCGCCCCGAACGTCTCCCGGATGTCATCGAGGACCGCCTCGAAGTCGGCCCCCGTACGGTCCATCTTGTTCACGAAGACGATGCGCGGGACATGGTAGTGGTCGGCCTGATGCCAGACGACCTCGGACTGGGGCTCCACGCCGCCCCTGGCGTCGAGGACGACGACGGCGCCGTCGAGGACGCGGAGGCTGCGCTCCACCTCGGCGGTGAAGTCGACGTGGCCGGGCGTGTCGATAATGTTGATCTGGCGGTCCCGCCAGTAGCAGGTGATCGCGGCGCTGGTGATCGTGATCCCCCGCTCC
>CAZNRY010000210.1:0-5502 GCA_964575675.1 uncultured bacterium | reverse complement strand
GGACGCGGCGCGGGAGGCGCAGCATGCTCACTACGGTGTGAGCCAGATGAGGGCAACCGTGATACCTGCCCTCGGGAAGGCGACGGGACGGCGCTATGACGAAGACCGGCTGAGGGAATTCCTGCAACTGAGCCGCGTGGCCGAGGACGACCTGGTGGCGGTGTTGAAATCCGCGAAGAACAGGCCGAGCCCGATCGACTCGTACTTCGGGGCGGTCTATTACGTAGGCCCGATCTTCAGCGCCTTCCGCGGCACGCCCGAGGGGGTCGAGTACTACCGCAGCCTACGTGAGGAAGTCGAGGCAAGGGTCGCGGCGGGACAAGGACCAACAACGCCGGACGGGCCTCTTGACGACCAGAAGTACCGGCTCGTGGTCGAAGGCCCGCCCAACTGGACCCACTTCCGCGAGTTCTGGCAGATGTTCAGCAACGAGAGGGCCGTGGTCGTCGCCTCGACCTACGCCAAAGTGGGAGGGACCTATGACTTCGGATTCAGGCACGATCCCGAGGATCCTCTGGGAACCCTGGCGGACTACTGCGGTGGGTGTTATACGAACCTCAATCTCCCGAGTCGGATCGAGATGCTGGCGACCTACATCCGCGAGTACGAAGCGGACGGTTTCCTCATCAACTCCGTGAAATCCTGCAACTCGTTCTCGGCCGGGCAGCTCATGATGCTGCGGGAAGTGGAGAAACGGACCGGCATCCCCGGCGCCTTCATCGAGTCGGATCTCGTGGATCCCCGCTACTTCTCGGCCGCGAACATCAGGAACCGGCTGGAAAGCTATCTGCAGATGATCGACTCCCGCCGCGAGGGGCGGCCGGAATGAGGTGCGTCGTCGGGGTGGATCTCGGATCCACGACCACCAAGGCGGTTCTTCTCGACGAGGAAGGCCGGATTCTCGGCCGGGGGATCACAAACTCCCGCTCCAACTACGACCTCGCGGTCGAGGTGGCTCGGACCGAGGCGTTCGTGACCGCCCGATTCGAGCTGCTGCGCCGCAAGGTCGCGCAGGCAGCGAAGCCGCTGGTCTTTGATCGGCTCGTGCGGGCCTTCCGTATGGAGCAGCTCCTTCACCAGGGGCGGAGGCTGCAGGCCCTCATCGAAGAGGAGGTCGCGGAGGGCACAGCGGAAGAGCGCAGATCCGACCTTGGACCGGCGATCGGGGAGATCTTCCGCCGGTTCGAGGTGGAAGAGGAGGTGCTCTTTCTCGAGTCGGAGCCGCCGCGGCGGTCCGATTTCTTCCGTGACATCATGGGCTCGGCCTATACGCGCCTCGCCGAGGAGACCAGCCGGGACTCGGGGCTGAGCTTCGATCTCCTCCTAGGTCTCTATGACAAATGCATCCTTCGGGTCGAGAACGAGCCGATGGAGATCGGCTTCCGTGACCACATCGCCGGCGCCCTCGCCCGGATCGGCAATCCTCCGGTAGTGGCGGGGGCGGTCGAAGAGGCGGTCACGCAGGAGATCCCCATCGCGACCTCTGTCGGAACCGGCTACGGGCGGATGCGGCTGCCTTTCCCCAAAGAGCAGATACGCTCCGAAATTCTCTGTCACGGGCTTGGCGCGCACGCGATGTTTCCGGGGACCCGCACAGTTCTCGATATCGGCGGACAGGACACCAAGGCTGTCCAGGTCGATTCCAGCGGCATCGTCACGAGCTTCCAGATGAACGACCGCTGCGCCGCCGGATGCGGCCGCTACCTGGGCTACATCGCGGATGAGATGAACCTGGGTCTGCATGAGCTGGGTCCGCTCGCCGAGAGAAGCACCCGGCCGGTCAGGATCAACTCCACTTGCACCGTCTTCGCGGGCGCGGAGTTGCGCGACCGGCTCGCCCTGGGGGAGAGACGGGAGGACATTCTTGCCGGTCTGCATCGCGCCATCATGCTGCGCGCCATGAGCCTTCTGGCTCGTTCCGGGGGGATCAGCAACGAATTCACCTTCACGGGAGGGGTGGCGCGCAATCCGGCGGCCGTGCGAGCGCTCAAAGAGCTTGTGCGCGAGAACTACGGGGAGCGAGCATTGAACATCTCACCCGACAGCATCTTCACCGGCGCACTGGGGGCCGCTCTCTTTGCCCATAGGGTGGCGAGCCAGCCATGATCACAACCGGAATCGACGTAGGCAGCGGCGCGGTCAAAGCCGTCGTCATGCGCTGCGGCGAAGACGGGGAAGAGATCCTCTCGCATGTGGCGTCGCGGATCCGGAAGCGAGAGATCGCCAATGTGGTCGACGAGGTCTTCCAACAGGCCGTCGAAGCTGCTGGGGTGGGGGAAATCCAGTACATTGCCTCTACCGGCACTGGGGAGGACATCCCCTTCGCCACCGGGCACTTCTACGGTATGACGACCCATGCGCGCGGGGCCCTTTTTCTCGAACCTCGAAGTCGGGGGGTATTGGACGTAGGTGCCCTTCACGCGCGGGCCGTCCTGATGGACGCCAGAGGGCGCGTCCTGAGCTACCGGATGACGAGCCAGTGCGCGTCGGGGTCGGGGCAGTTCCTCGAGAACATCGCTCGCTACCTTGGCGTCTCCCAAGCCGAGATCGGGCGAATCTCGCTGAGCGGGACGACGCCGGAGAAGGTGAGTTCCGTCTGCGCGGTCCTGGCTGAGACCGACGTGATCAACATGGTCTCGCGAGGGATCAGCACGGCCAACATTCTCCGCGGAATCCACGAGAGCATGGCCGGGCGATTCGTGCGCCTCCTACGCTCGATTGACGTGAACGGGACGACGTTCATGAGCGGAGGCCTGGCCGGGGACGTCGGCCTTCTGGAGGCGATCCGCGCCGGGCTCTCGGAGGACTATCTCGGGAAGTCGACACCCGTCGAGGTGGTCGCCCATCCCTTGAGTATCCAGGCTGGGGCGATCGGGGCTGCGATCTGGGGGGCATTCCGCTACCGGAAGCTGGGTCACGGAGGTGTTGCATGGAAGGCGCATACGGAAAGGTGATCATACGCACCCTGCGGGAGGACGACACACCCCGGCTGGTCAGGATGGACAAGGAGATCAGCGGTCGCAGCCGCACGACCTGGTACGAGCACAGGGTTCAGCGGGCGCTGCGCGAATCCGATATCACGATCTCCCTGGTGGCGGAAGTGGACGGGCTTCCGGTGGGCGCTCTTCTTGGATCTGTCCACTACGGGGAGTTCGGTCAGCCGGAGCCGATCGCGATACTCGACACTATGCTGGTCGACCGCTCGCTTGCGCGTAGGGGGATCGGCCGGGCACTGCTCGGCCAGCTGATCAAGAACCTGAAGGGTCTGCGGATCTCACACTTGCGCACCGAGGTGCAGTGGGACCAGTCCGAGCTTCTCGCCTTCTTCGGGAATGCGGGTTTCAAACCCGTGCCCCGGCTGGTGCTGGAGCTGGACCTGAGCCAGGTGGATCCGTCATCGCGCGAGGAACCCGAAGCCGATTAAGCAGTTGACCGACCGCGGAGAGATGGCCGAGTGGTTGAAGGCGGCGGTCTCGAAAACCGAATGTGGTTCCGAGGCCGGACGCCCGTAACTTGAGCCAAGCGATGTCGGAGCAATGGCTTACTGCGCGACAATTTCTCTGCCGGATCGGCGGTCCTTCCCGTCTTTTCCCTTCCAATGCCGTTGTTTCCTGTCTGAGACCGCAGATAAACCGCAGACGACCGGCTTCTAGGTATTCCTCAGGCTTCGGGAGCGAGAGATGACGGGCAGGCCTAGTCCCTATGATGGTATCGCGTCCGTCAGATCGTCCGTCTGGGGTCCCGGATCTCCTCTATTGGCTCATCTCCACGAGGAGCATGCTATGGCAGCGTGGACATTCGAGGCCGAGCTGACGAGCAGTAGGTTGGAGAGTCTCCCGATACTGCCCTCCGGGGAGAACCGTTGCAGGGCCAGATTGCTACCAGGTCTTCCTCCCTCCTAGGACGCGGACGCGTGAATCCTGAACAACTCGGAGGCCCCACCCACAGAACAGAGCGACGGAGATCAAGCCTCTTGGGGACGTGAGGCAAGATCCCCTGCCGGTCGAGCTCGAGCTGGATCTGCATGGCCTCGATGACCAGCCCTTTACAGACTGGACCGTCTTCTGGTTCGACGAAGCTGCCATGCAATTGGAGAACCAGGGCGGGACTCTCGAGCACGAGAAACTGACCGTTCCGCTCGGCCACTTCTCGAGATACGCCGGCCGAGCGGGCTGGTAGGAAGACTGCGGGGAATCGTCCAGATTCGGCCAGGACAGAATGGAGCGACGGCCAGCTCTCGCAGGGGAGCCTCGGGCAGTCGCTCTCTCGTTGTTACCCGGCCCATTCTCGCCATGACAGAGGCCAACCGTCGGCCCGGGCGGTTGCCCGGGACCCGAGCCGGGGCAGAGTCGATTCCTCGCGGCTCGTGGGTACGGGTCTCTTGTGGAGAACGGGCGATCCTTGAGGCATTGGGGTCTGTATTGGGTTGTGGGGCCGGATCTGCGGTCAGGCGTGGTATGTCGCTGCTTCTTCAAGGGTTACAGGTCCGCGGTCTGAGGAGCGACCCGAATTCTGTCTCAGAAAGAGCAAAGTGAGGGGGATGAGCTGACGATAATTATCCATGCGCAGAGCACTTAGCCAACTTTCGCGGGGGACCGTTCCAGTGATGCTCTTTCTTGCCAGGCCGGTCGCCGGCTTGTGGAACTCAAACATCGTGTCGTCTCTCCGAGCAGCGGCTTCACGCTGTCGTCCGGAGAAGCGATCACAATGGTCCCTCGGTGGTCGTGATTTCCTCGCGCCTCTGCTCCTACTGGCGCTGCAATCAGCGACTGCCTGCGTCACGAACGCGGTCGTGAGGACCTGGGATGGGGAGGGGGCGACCAACTCGTGGTCCGATGCCGTGAACTGGTCAGGGAACGCCGTGCCTGTGGCCAGCGACGTTGCCACCTTCGACGGCACGAGCTCAAAGGACGTTCTCATAAACGTCGCAGTCAATGTGTCCGGAATCGATATCAACTCCGGTTTCTCTGGCACGATCACGCAGAACGCAGGGTTCTCTATCACCATCGGCGGTTCGGGATTCGATCAAGCTGCGGGCACCTTCGTCGGAGGGACGAGCCCCATCGATGTGAACGGATTCTGGAGTCTCTCGGGTGGGAACTTCACCTCATCCACAAACACGCTATCCGTCTCGGGCAACTTCACCTGGAGCGGCGGCACCTACACACCCAACAACGGAACGGTCCAGTTCGACGGCAACCAGACGATCAACGCAAATGGCCTGGGGTTCAATCACGTCATCTTTGCAGCCGCCAGCACCCACACCGTGGCCTTGGGCACCACGATCGTCGTCACCGGCAGTCTGACGCTCACCGACGGATCGATTGGCACCGGTAGGGTGGAGGCGTGGGGCAACATCAGCCAGGCGTCGACCTTCGACGGTGGGACCGGTTTGCTCGTCGTCAATGGCACGGTGGATCAGACCTTCACGGGTGCGAGTACCACCACGGTGGGGACCCTGCCCGACATCTCCATCGAGAAGGCATCGGGCGGGCTGACCCT
>CAZNRY010000209.1:0-5592 GCA_964575675.1 uncultured bacterium | reverse complement strand
CTCTGGATCATGGAACCGGGGTTCGAGTCCCTGCTCCCCAGCCAGTTACAAGATAATGAGTTGGCCCGATCGGGAAACCCCGGTCGGGCTTCTCAATTGGCCCGGGGTAACACCTGGGGTAACAAATCTCGATAAGGGGAAATCAGCACCCGCCCTGTTTCAGCCTGCGTCAACGGGTGTCACCCCCCGCCATGGTAGAATCTAGCTGCTTTCGATCCACTTCGACCGTGAACGAAGGGTAGGGCGTCTGCGTGTCATTCCGACGCTTCCGCTGAAGGGGGGCCGCACATGAAGTTCCTGCTTCTTGCCGCCATGGTCCTGGGCTCAATCCTGACTCTCTTGGGTCCCGCAGTTCCGAGAGCCTCTGCTGGTCGCAATGGCGGCGGTTCGATCGTCGTCCACACGACCGACGCGTACACCTATCTGTCGACGACCGTCTGCACGTCGACCCTGAGCGTGCCGGCAAGCTGCGCGGCCGCCGGCACCCGCACCGACAAGGACACGGCCGCCGTAGTTTGGTTCCTCGCATCGTTCGTCCCCGAGGCGACCCCCGCCGTTGCCCACATCTACTTCGGACTAAACTTCGACGCTGTCAACCTCGATCCGAGCACGAAGTACGGTTCCTGCCCCCCGGGAGGCGTCGAGGTGCCGGATGCGGGATGGCCCGGCGGTGACCCCATACCCGGCATCTCCGGCAACACGGTCGGCTTTGGCACGCCGGTGACCGGAAGCACGCTTTTCGTCTTCTACTACTTCAAGGTCGACGATTTCTCGGGCGGTCCTCCTGCGGAGCCGTTCCTCTGCAGCGCCGTGAACCCGACCGGCGGTTACGCGAAGTTCTACGACGACGCCTTCCCGCCCGTGGAGGACGCCATCACCCGCTTCGGCTGCGTGAAGTGGTATGCCGACACCGGGTCCAACACCTGCCCGGTGCCTCCGCCGACCGGAGCGTGCTGTTTGAACACAGCGTTGTGCGTAATCGTGGGGTCCAAGAACGAGTGCGACGCGCTCTCCGGCGTCTACCAGGGTGACGACACGATCTGTGACAACCCCTGCAGCGCCTGCTGTTATTGGGCCGGGGATCCCATCCAGCGCTACTGCGTCGTGACGACCGAGAGCGATTGCACGACCGGAACATGGAACGATGTGAAAATCAACGTCGAGGGCGTCATCGTCGGTGCCAACTGGAGCGACTTGCGGCCGGGTGGCGCGGGTCACGAGTGCGCGACCGACTCCTCCCAGGCGGGGATGAAGTGGTGGTGCCAGGATCCGAGGGATTTCAATCCGGCAGGGGCTTGCTGCTTGAACGATGGTAGCTGCTACCTCTCAAACCAGGAGGGGTGTCATGCTGCGGGCGGGTATCTTTTGGGGTACGGCACTTCGTGCGAACCCTATCCATGCCTGGCTATACAAGGAGCCTGCTGCCAGCCGGATGGAACCTGCACCGTGAGTTCAGTTCCAGATTGCCTCTCACCAGGGATCTGGCAGGGTGGCGGCTCTGTCTGCAATCCCAATCCGTGTCTGACCGGGGCCTGCTGTCTTGCTGGGTATTGCCTCCGCACTTCTGAACCCGAGTGCGCGGGATATGCTGGAGTTTATCTAGGGAACGCCACAAGCTGCGCTCCCAGCCCATGCCCGACGGTCGGCGCGTGCTGTCAGTCGGATGGTTCTTGTAGGCTCACCATACAGGTCAGTTGTGGATCGCCGACCAATTGGCTCGGCGCGGGCTCGACTTGCAGCCCGAATCCCTGCGCCCTCGGAGCATGTTGCGCCGAGGATGGAACCTGCCTCCTGAGCTACCAAACGGTGTGTCTCCCCCCCAGCACCTGGCAGGGGGGAAGTGCATTTTGCAACCCCAATCCATGTCCACCTGGCGGGACCTGCTGCCATCAGGATGGAACGTGTCTGGTCTCAACGCTGGCCAACTGCCATTCGCCGGGCGTGTGGCAAGGCGGAGCCACCGTTTGCACGCCCAATCCTTGTCCGCCGGGCGGTGCTTGCTGTGGTTTGGATGGAACGTGTGTCGTCCTCACGCAGGCTAGCTGTGTGCCGCCGAGGATCTGGCAAAGTGGAGGCTCAACTTGCGCTCCCAATCCTTGCCCGCCGGTCGGAGCATGCTGCCAATCGGATGGGACCTGCACAGCGACTCTCCAAGCGAACTGCCCGCTCTCTGCTATATGGCAGGGCGCGGACACCACCTGCAATCCCAATCCATGTACGACAGGTGCCTGCTGTCTCGCCGGGTACTGCCTGCGTTGCACCCAATCCGTCTGCGGTGGCTACGGCGGGACTTACGAGGGGAATGGTCATCTCTGTGAGCCGAATCCCTGCCCGACTTCCGCGGCCGACCAGACTTCACAAAACCCGGCGCGATTGACTCTCTCTGCAGCTCCGGTTCCTAGCTCCGGAGAAACTTCGATCCTGTATCAGCTACCAGCGACCGAGACTGTAACTGTGGAAATCTTCGACGCGTCCGGATCGCTCGTTCGGCGCCTGTCCGAGGGATCCCGGCCGGCTGGCTCTTTCGTGGCAAGGTGGGACGGCCGCGACGAGAACGGCCGAGACCTGCCGGGTGGGGTGTTCTTTGTCCGGATCGTAACGGCGAACGGGACAGCCACGGGACGGGTTGTCTTGACGAAGTAGTAGTCCATACCAAGAGGAGCAACGGATGCGCGAGCCTGATGCTGTGGTCCGATGCGCGATGGCGCTCCCGGCAGGGTCTACTCCGGCCCTCGCGCCCGCACCCTACTTCTTCTTCCCGCCCGCCTCGATCTTGGCCCACGAATCGCGCAGCGAGACGGTGCGATTGAAGACGGGCTTCCCTGGTCTGGAGTCGACCGTGTCCACGCAGAAGTAACCGACCCGCTCGAACTGCACGCGGGTTCCGGGAGCGGCTTCGGCCAGGCTCGGCTCGATCGCGCATCCCTCAAGCCTCACGAGAGACTCCGGATTCAAGTTGGCCAGAAAGTCGCCTCCCTCCTCCGGATTCTCCTTCGCGAAGAGGTGGTCGTAGAGGCGCACCTCGGCCGTGACCGCGTGCTCGGCCGAAACCCAGTGGATCGTCCCCTGGACCTTCCGCCCGTCGGCAGATGATCCGCCGCGCGTGGCGGGATCGTAGGTGCAGCGCACCTCCACGATCTCGCCGCTCTTCGGGTCCTTCACGATCTCGGTGCAGGTGACGAAGTATGCCCCTCGCAGCCGCACTTCGCGTCCGGGCGCCAGGCGGAAGTACTTCGGCGGCGGCGTCTCGCGGAAGTCGTCCTGATCGATGTAGAGGACGCGCGAGAAGGGGACCTTCCGCGTCCCGGCGCCCGGGTCCTCCGGGTTGTTCACGAGCTCGACCTCTTCCGACCGACCCTCCTCGTAATTCATGACGACGACGCGCAGCGACCGTAGGACGCCCATCACGCGCAGGGAGCGGCGGTTCAGATCCTCCAGCACGAAGTTCTCGAGCAGGGCGAAGTCGACGGTCGAGTCCCTCTTCGCCATCCCGATCCGTTCGAGAAACGCCTTGATCGCCTCGGGTGTGTAGCCGCGCCGCCTCATCCCGCAGAGCGTCGGCATCCGCGGATCGTCCCAGCCGGAGACATGCCCGCCGCGTACGAGTTCGAGGAGCTTCCGCTTGCTCATCACCGTGTAATTCAGGTTCAGGCGCGCGAACTCGATCTGTCGCGGCCGCCGCGGGAGGTCGAGCTGGTCCAGGAACCAGTCGTAGAGCGGCCGGTGGATCTCGTACTCCTGCGAGCAAAGGGAATGGGTGATCCCCTCGATCGCGTCCGACTGTCCGTGGGCCCAGTCGTAGGAGGGGTAGATGCACCACGCATCTCCGGTGCGATGATGGCTCGCCTTGATGATCCGGTACATGATCGGGTCGCGGAGGTTCATGTTGGGTGCGGCCATGTCGATCTTCGCCCGCAGCGTGCGGGATCCCTCGTCGAACTCGCCGGCGCGCATCCTGCGGAAGAGGTCGAGGTTCTCGTCCGCGGACCGGTCGCGGAACGGACTCGGCCTTCCCGCTTCGGTCAGCGTGCCGCGGTATTCCCGCACCTGGTCGGGGGAGAGGTCGCAGACATATGCCTTTCCGTCGCGGATCAGATTCTCGGCCCATTGATAGAGCTGCTCGTAGTAATCCGATGCGTGGTAGAGGTGCTCGCCCCAATCGTAGCCGAGCCAGCGGATGTCCTCTTGGATCGACTCGACGTACTCGACGTCCTCTTTGACCGGGTTCGTGTCGTCGAAGCGCAGGTTGCAGTGCCCGCCGAACTCGATCGCGACCCCGAAGTCCAGGCTGAAGGCTTTCGCGTGCCCGATGTGGAGGTATCCGTTCGGCTCCGGGGGAAAGCGGGTCACGATCTCCTTCATCCTGCCGGCAGCGAGATCTTCCTTGATGAAAGTGCGGATGAAATCGACCGATTCGACCGCGTTCGCTGGATCGTCTGGCGTCATGAGATTCGCACTCCCGCGTTGATGCGGATTCCACTGATCATCCGTGAATACCCGGACCTTAGGGGAGGGCCGGAGGGGTGTCAACGCCGCGGCCGGCGCGCCGAAGCTCGCTCGCGCAGGAGATGCGTTGTCGCGCACGCGGCCCGCTGCTATCGTTCGCCCGTCCGGAGGCGTCCCCGCACTCACGCGGACGGACGGCGCTCCGCCGGGAGTGATCCGATGACCGCGCCGATTCGCGTCCGCTTCGCGCCGAGTCCGACCGGCTACCTGCACGTGGGCGGCCTGCGGACCGCGCTCTACAACTATCTCTTCGCGCGCAAGCACGGGGGGACCTTCGTCCTGCGCATCGAGGACACCGACCAGACACGCTTCGTGCCGGGGGCGATCGAGAAGCTGATCGATTCCCTGAAGTGGGCGGGACTCGATTACGACGAGGGGCCCGAGGTGGGAGGTCCCCACGGTCCCTATCGGCAATCGGAGCGCCTCGCCCTCTACCAGAAAGCCTCCGAACGGCTCCTCGCCTCCGGCCATGCGTATCGTTGCTTCTGCACCCCCGAGCGGCTGAAGGCGATGCGGGAAGGAAAGACCGAGACGAAGTACGACGGCGCGTGCCGCCGCCTCGCGCGAGAAGAGACCGAGGCGAAGCTCGACGCCGGGACGCCCCACACCGTCCGCCTGGCGGTTCCCGAGAACGAGACGATCGTCGTCGAGGATCTCGTGCGGGGTAGGGTCGAGTTCGCAACCGCACAGATCGACGATCAGGTCCTCGTCAAGTCGGATGGGTTTCCGACCTACCACCTCGCCAACGTGGTCGATGATCACGAGATGGAGATCAGCCACGTGATCCGGGGCGAGGAGTGGCTCACGAGCACGCCGAAACATCTGCTCCTCTATCGCGCCCTCGGCTTCGAGCTGCCGCAGTTCGCCCACCTCCCGCTGCTCCTCAATCCCGATCGCTCGAAGCTGAGCAAGCGGCAGGGGGACGTCGCCGTCGAGGATTACCGCGATCAGGGGTATTTCCCGGTGGCGCTCGTCAACTTCGTCGCCTTCCTCGGATGGAATCCGGGCCACGACCGGGAAGTCTTCACCCTGGCCGAGCTGGTCGACGAGTTCTCGTTAGAGCGGGTCAACAAGTCGGGCGCCATC
>CAZNRY010000208.1:0-5652 GCA_964575675.1 uncultured bacterium | reverse complement strand
CCGGATTTCCGCGCCGTGATCGAGCAGGTGTGTAGCGAAACTGTGCCGGAGGGAATGCGGCGAGGCGCCTCCCGCCCTCGCCAGGCGGCCCAACTGCAGCGCGACCCGCCTCTGCACCGTCCGCGGGTGGACCCGCCTGCCGCTCGGCCCCGTAAAGATCGCCTGCCCTCCCCCCCTGTTCGTCCTCGCGCGGGCGACCATGAGGTAAGCGCGAAGCGCCTCGGCGGCGGGCGGGCCGAAGCAGACCTGCCGTTCCTTGCCACCCTTCCCGAGCACGCGGGCCGTACCGGCCGCCAGATCGACGTCCTCTCGATCGAGCCCGACGAGCTCGGAGAGGCGGATCCCCGTCCCGTAGAGCATCTCTAAGATCGCGCGGTCCCGGAGGTCGCGCTCATCCCCGCCCCAATGTCCGTTCAAGAGACGCTGGATCTCGGGCTCGGGGATGAAGCGAGGCAATCCTCCGCCCTTGCGGGGCAACACGAGACGGGATGCCGGATCCGAGGGGATCAGGCAGCGGCGGGTCAGGTAGCGTCCGAATGAACGGAACGCCGCCACCTTCCGGATGATGCTCGACGGCTTGGCGCCTCGAGTCGTCAGGACACTCATGTAGGCGCGCATCACCGGGAGCTTCCACGCGGCCGCGCCCGCACTTCCGCGCTCCGCGGCCCAGGCCAGAAACAGCCTCACGTCGGAAGCGTAAGAGGAGACGGTATGAGGGCTCTTCCCCTCCACCGCGCACAACTGCCCCTCGCTCCAGTTGCCGAGCGCCGCGGCGAGACCGCCTCCGCCGGTTTCCACGGATCCGCCGGAAGAAGGCATCTCACGCCTCCTTCGGCGGAGCACCTTCGGGGATGATCGTGTGTCCGCATTCCTTCAGCGGGCACTGCAGGTGGAACCCCTTCGCCTTCGTTTCCTTCTCGACCATCAAGGGGTGTCCGCAGGCGGGACACGCCTGCGCAACGGGCTGGCTCCAAACCGCATAGTCGCACTTCGGATATTGATCGCACGCGTAAAAGACCCGGCCGCGTTTGCGTCCCCGCTTCTCGACCAGGTGGCCATTGCAGCCCTCGCGGGGACAGGCGACGCCGGTCTTGACCGAGGCGGTCGTCTTGCAGGTCGGATAGTTCTGGCAGGCCACGAAGCGCCCGAACCGCCCGCTCCGCTGAACCATCGGGGAAGCGCAGTTCGGACAGTTCTCCCCGGTCGGCACGGGCATCTCCTCTTCCTTGAGCGGCTTCGTGAACTTGCACTCGGGGTACCGCGGGCAGGCGAGGAACGGGCCGTTGCGGCCGAACTTCTTCACGAGCGTCGATTGGCACAGATCGCACTTCTGGTCGCTCTCTTCTACGGGCTTGGGGAGGGCCTTGGCCGCCTCAAGGTCCTTCTTGAAAGGCTCGTAAAACTCGCGCACTACGGACACCCATGGATCTTCGCCGGTCTCGATGCGGTCGAGATCGGTTTCCATCCGGGCAGTGAAGTCCACATCGAAGACGTCGGAGAAGACCTGGACGAGCAAGCGCGTCACCGTCCGCCCTAGATCGGTGGGATGCAGCCGGCCCTTCTCGCGCTGAACGTAGTCGCGCGTCAGAATCGTGCTCACGATGGTCGCGTAGGTCGACGGACGTCCGATCCCTCGCTCCTCGAGAACCTTTACGAGGGTCGCCTCCGTGAATCTGGGCGGCGGTTGGGTGAAATGCTGCTCCTTGTGCGCCGCCTCGTAACCAAGGGGTTCCCCCTTCGCGACCTCGGGCAGCCGTCCCGCATCCTCATCCGGTCCCGGGGAAACCGCATCGTCATCGGGCCGGTCCTCGTAGAGCCGCGTGAATCCGTCGAAGACGGGACGGCTCCCCGTCGCGCGGAGCATGAAGCGCCCCGCCTCGACATCGATGGTCGTGACCTCGCTCACCGCCGGGGCCATCTGCGAGGCGAGGAACCGGTTCCAGATCAACTGGTAGAGACGCCACTGTTCGCTCGTCAGGTAGCGCTTGATCGAATCGGGCGTTCGGAGCACCGAGGTCGGGCGGATCGCCTCATGCGCGTCCTGCGCCCGCGCCCGGGAGGGATAGGTCGGCGGCGCATCCGGAAGGTACTCGCTCCCGAAGGTTCGCGTGACGTAGTCGCGAGCCTCCTGTTGCGCTTCGGCGCTGATGCGCGTCGAGTCGGTCCGCATGTAGCTGATGAGCCCGACGGCGTCTTCCGATCCGACGGAGAGTCCCTCATAGAGCTGCTGCGCGACGGCCATCGTCTTCTTCGCCGTGAAGTGGAGTCGGCGGTTGGCCTCTTGCTGCAGCGTCGACGTGATGAACGGCGCCGACGGGTTCCTTCTCCTGGGCTGGGTCTTGACCTCGCCGACGCGGAACGTTGCTTTCTCGAGCTCCTGGATGACCGCCTCGACGATCTCGTCGCTCGGCAGGACCGGTTTCTCTCCGTCCACTTTCACGAGCCGCACCCTGAGAGACTCCTTGCGCGCCGTCCCCAGGGTCAGATCAAGCGTCCAGTACTCTTGCGCGACGAATCGCTCGATATCGTCCTCTCGCTCGCAGATCATCCGCAGCGCGACCGATTGAACCCGACCCGCGGAGAGACCGTAACGGATCGTCGTCCAGAGATACGGCGAGACCAGATACCCGACCAACCGGTCGAGGACACGTCGAGCCTGCTGGGCATCCACCAGGTTCCTATCGATCTCCCGCGGATTCTGGAGGGCCGTCTGGATCGCCCCCTTCGTGATCTCGTTGAAGACCATCCTATGGATCTCGGCCCCCGAGGAGGCGAGGTAGTCGGCCAGGTGCCAGGCGATCGCTTCTCCCTCCCGGTCGGGGTCGGGGGCAAGCAGGATTTCCTTCACGCCCTTCGCCGCCTCGCGCAGCTCCTTCAGGACCTTCGACTTCGTGCGCAGTGTGACGTAGTGCGGTTCGAAGTCCCTCTCGAGGTCCACCCCGAGCTTCGACTTCGGCAGGTCCCGGATGTGGCCCATCGAGGCGACGACCTTGTATCCCTTCCCCGCGAACTTGCCGATCGTCCGGGCTTTGGCCGGAGACTCGACGATGATCAGCGATCGACTCATGCGCACCTCACTCGGCCGTACCACAACATTTCTTGTACTTCTTTCCGGACCCGCACGGGCACGGGTCGTTTCGACCGACGCGCGGCTCCTTGCGAACCATCTGCTTCGCCCGGCCGGGCTCCGGCGGGGCGGCGCCCGCCCCGCCGCCGAAGGCCGAAACGGAGGCATGAACCGCCTCCTGCGCCTCCACAACCGGTCTTCGCCGCTGCGGCAGGTCGATCGCGGCCGGCTCCGGGCGCGAGGACTCGGGCATCGCTCGTCCCGATCCCGGCGACGGCGGGGCGGGAGCCGAGACCGGAACGACGCGGAACAGCAGCCGCACCGTGTCGGCTTCGACGGCGTCCATCAGCTCGTCGAACATCCGGAAGGCCTCGCCCTTGTACTCGAGGAGAGGATCCTTCTGCGCGTAGGCGCGCAGGTAGATTCCTTCCTTCAGGATGTCGACCTCGTGGAGGTGATCGCGCCACTTCTCATCGATGACTGAGAGCAGGACGCGTCGTTCGATCTCCCGCATATGCCCGCCGAAGATCGCCTCGCGGTTCGCGTACGCCTGGCCGGCTGCCGCAAGGCAGGCTTCCCGGATCTCGTCGCGCCCCGCCGTTTCGCCGAAACTCCGGAGGTCGGCCGGGGAGAGCAGTAGGGCTTCCATATCGCCCTGCAGACCGCTCAGGTCCCAGCTACCCGCCTTCTCTCCCTCGGGAAGGTAGGTCGCCTGGCGGGCATCGATCGCCCCCGAGATCATCTCCATCACGCGCGCGCGGATATCCTCGCCGTCGAGGACATTGTTCCGCAGGCCGTACACGACCTCCCGCTGCTGGTTCATCACGTCGTCGTACTCGAGGAGCCGCTTGCGGATGCCGAAGTTCTGCCCTTCCACACGCTTCTGGGCCCGCTCGATGGAGCGGGTGACGAGCGAGTGGGTGATGACCTCGCCCTCCTGCACGCCGAGCCGGTCCATGATCCCCGCGATCCGGTCGGAGCCGAAGAGGCGCATCAGATCGTCCTCGAGCGAGAGGAAGAACCGGCTCGCCCCCGGATCGCCCTGCCGGCCGGATCGGCCGCGAAGCTGCCGGTCGATCCGCCGGCTCTCGTGCCGCTCAGTGCCGATGATCTGCAGTCCGCAGGGCATCTCGCCCCGGCAGACGGCGACGCCCTCGGAGGCGGCGCAGTCCCCGATCCCCGCCGTGGAGTTGACGAGACACTTGCGACCCTTCACGACCCCCTCGCCGAGCTTGATGTCGGTCCCGCGACCCGCCATGTTCGTCGCGATCGTGACGGCCCCCGGCCGCCCCGCCTTCGCGACGATCCCCGCTTCCTGTTCGTGGTACTTGGCGTTCAAGACATGATGCTCGATGCCGGTCCGCTTGAGCATCCGCGAGAGGGTTTCGCTCACCTCAACGCTGACCGTGCCGACGAGAACCGGCAGGCCGCCGCCATGCATCCTCTGGATCTCCTCGATGATCGCGTTGTACTTCTCCCGCCTCGTGCGGTAGATCAGATCGTCGTAGTCGACCCGCCGGATCGCTTCGTTCGAGGGGATCACGATGACATCGAGCTTGTAGATCTGGAAGAACTCCCCCGCCTCGGTCTCCGCGGTTCCCGTCATCCCGGCGAGCTTCTCGTAGAGGCGGAAGTAGTTCTGCAGCGTGATCGTGGCGAGGGTCTGGTTCTCGCCCTCGATCCTGACCCGCTCCTTCGCCTCGATCGCCTGGTGCAGCCCGTCCGAATAGCGCCGTCCCGGCATCATGCGTCCCGTGAACTCATCGACGATCAGGACCTTCCCCTCCTGCACGACGTACTCGACGTCCTTCTCGAAGAGGCAGTAGGCGCGGAGGAGCTGCTGCACATTGGCGAGCTGCTCGCTCTTGCGGGCATACTCCAGATGGAGCTTCTCCTTCTCCTCGATCCGCTGCCTCGGCGTCAGGTCGTCCCGGCGGTCGGTCGCGCCGAGCTGCTCGGAAAGGTCGGGTAGGATGAAGATGTCGGGCTCGTTGGGGGGCGCGAGCTTCTCTTGCCCAAGATCGGACGTCGAGATCGTGTGACCCCGCTCGTCGATGTGAAACAAGAGGTCCTCATCCAGCTCGTGGAGGCGCTTGTCGCGCATGTAGTCGGTCTCCACCTGCTGGATCAGCTTCTTCAGGTCACCCTCGCTGACGAGTTTCAGAAACTTCTTGTTCTTCGGCCCACCGTGTCGAACCTGCAGGAGACGGATCCCGGCCCGATATCGAGAATCGGCGTCGCCGCGGGCCAGGAGCTCCTGCGCCTCGTCGATATAGCGGTTTACGAGGCCGTTTTGCTCCCTGACTAGGTTCTCGACGTAGGGGCGCAGCTTGTCGAACTGCTGGTTCGATCCGACCACCGGCCCGGAGATGATGAGCGGCGTCCGCGCCTCATCGATCAGGACCGAGTCGACCTCGTCGACGATCGCAAAGTTGTGTTTGCGCTGCACCCGGTCGACGGCCCGCACGACCATGTTGTCCCGCAGGTAGTCGAATCCGAACTCGTTGTTCGTGCCGTAGGTAACGTCGCAGAGGTAGGCAGCGCGCCGCGCCTCGTTGTCGACGTCGTGCGCGATGACCCCAATC
>CAZNRY010000207.1:0-5692 GCA_964575675.1 uncultured bacterium | reverse complement strand
CGGCGTACAGTCGAAGTTTAACGGGTGTCTACCAGGTCAAATGCGGAATCGCTGGTCTCAAGCAGAGCGAGTCGCCTCCTGTCGGGAGCCCGTCCCTTGATTCCGTCAACTCAGGAGAGGGCCGCGGCCCCTGACCCGCCGGCCGACGCAGGTTGCCTCGATCGGCGGCCCGCAGGGCGACCTCGTACGGACGGGCGTCGATGGAGCCGTCGAGACGACGCCTCCCTGGTCGAACGCAGGGGTTGTCGGTCATCGTCTGGCGATTGTCCATTGAGTCCTCCCGCTTGATCGCTGACCCCATCGCCAGCCCACGCCCGGCTGCTCCCGCGGGGGGCCTGCGGCCGGCGAACTGTCCAGCACGCAATCCGGGGAAGGGACGGGATACAATCCCACATGCAACGATCGATCGACAGGGTGGGGCGCGCCATGGGGCCGCCCGGTGCTATTCTGGTTTGCGTGAGAACCTCGCACCGCGCCCCGGGAATCCTCCAGGCGATCATCCCCTTTCTCCTCGGGACGGCCTGCGCTTGGATCTTCGGTAGCCCCGCCGTCATGACGCCCGCCCGGGCCGGCGAGTCCTTCGCGATCGTCAACGCCCACGAGCACATCGAATCGATCTCGCTCGTCCCGCGCTATCTCGAGGCGATGCGCCGCGTCGGCGTCGCCCGGACGATTCTCGTGGGCAGTCCCCACGCGATCTTCATCGAGGGATCGGACGGCTTCCACCGGGAGGAGGAGAATAATCTCGAGATCCTGAGAATCGCCGCGGCGAACCCCGACACCTTCATCGCCTTTCCGACCGTCAACATGGACGATCTCGATCGCGTGGAGAAGCTGAAGAAGTACGTCGCGATGGGCGGGCGCGGCCTCAAGCTGTACGGCGGAAGCTCAGTCTATCACACGATCCCGCTCGACGATAAGGCACTGACGCCCCTGTTCGAATACTGCCAGCAGCAGCGGATCCCGGTCCTGCTGCACGTGAACGCGGGGCTTTACCTGAAGGAGTTCGAGGCGGTCCTCGACCGGTTCCCTCGCATGACCGTCATCTGCCCCCACCTCTGCATGTCCACCGTTGAGTACAAGCGGCTCGATGAGCTCCTGGACCACCACCCGCAGCTCTACACGGACATCTCGTTCGGGTACATCAAGCAGCTCAAGGCGGGCCTCGAGCGTTTCTCCAAGCATCCGGAGCGGTACCGGAAACTCATCATCAAGCATCAGGATCGCGTGCTGTTCGGAACCGACATGGTGATCACCGGCGCCCCAGAGAAGGATGCGGACTGGCTGGCGGGCGTGGCGCGCGCATACCGCGATCTGCTCGAGAAGGACACCTACATATTCTTCGCCCTGCCGGGCGAGACGCTGCGCGGACTCCGGCTCGATCCCGCGGTCCTCGAGAAGATCTACCGGACGAATATCGAGAAACTGCTGGCGGTCAATTCTCCAGCACTCCCGTCCAGCGCGCATTGACCCACGCGGTCGGTTTCCCCTTCCACTCGCCAAAGTCATCGAGGAGCGCCGATCGCCACGCGCAGATTCGGAACGCAGGTTCCCGCCTCGGTCCATCCGATGCCGCGAAGACTCCATGTAACTGCAGCAATGGCAACCCGAACGGGGCTTTCGGGATGAACAGGAGCCATGGCCTGCTTCTTTCTCTTCTGTTTCGGGGTCGCAATCGCCTATGCTGCCCAGTCGCGATTCACCAGATTTATGGAGGTGTCACATGCGCATGATGATGAAAGTGTCCATTCCGGTCGAGGCAGGCAACAAGGGGGTGAAGGAAGGCATTCTCCCCAAGACCGTCATGGGGTTCGTCGAGTTGATGAAGCCAGAGGCGTGCTATTTCACCGCCGAAGGAGGAAAACGAACGGCATTCTTCTTCTTCGATCTCAAGGATGCAGCGATGATTCCGACGGCCGCGGAGCCGTTCTTCATGAACTTGAACGCGTCCATTGAGCTCTCACCGACGATGAACCTCGAGGACATGAAGACGGGGGTCGAGAGGGCGATGAAGCAAGCCTAGCCCGTATTTGGGCGGTAACTGTTCCCTCGACACGTCACGTCCGCGGCGGCGGGCATGCGATTCCAGCGGTACCTCGTAGTTCTACTTGCCTCAGTTGAAAGTAACCGTGTGATCGTGTCCTCCGCCCGCGGAGCTTTGCTTGGATACGCGCTGGGCGTCGCCGATGCTCATGACCTCCTCGGCGGTCAATGAGACCGTGTGCGTGTGGCCGCCTCCGGTCAGGGTCAAGGTGACGCCGCTCCCTGCATCGATCTGTGCTCTCGTGATCACGACGGAGTGGCTGTGACCGCCGCTCACGCTCACATCGCCCGCCACGTCCCCGTCCGGGGGATTCGTGGAGCTCTTCTTGTCACTGCCGCAGGCCGTCAGTGCAATCGGGATCGTTGCCCAGGTCGCGAGCAGTCCCGCTTTCGCCAAGAAACTACGCCTGTCCATGGAACCCTCCTTTGTGGCCAACCGGGGAGTGTATCCCATATTGATAGACACCGCACGGCCTCGACTCCCGGGCGTTTGGCGTAGCGACGAAACGAGGGGCCCCGCCCTATTGGGATCCTATCGCCGTCCCGGGGGCGTGAGCGCGACGGAGAGATACTCGATGTCTTGCGGGTAATTGAGACCCGTCAGGAGGATCTCGTCTTCTCCTGTTCGCACATCGACCCGATGGAGAGCCCCCTCGAAATTCACGACGACGTAAGCGTAGCTCCCGACGACAACGATCCCGGTGATGTTGTCCTGGGGAAGGGTGGCCACGTCGCGGGGTTCACCCGCCTCCGTGAAGGCGCGGATGGACCGTGACCCACACAAGTAGAAGAGACCATCCGCATAGTCGATGGCGCCCAGCCAACCTCCCCAGTTCGGGAAAGAGCGAAAGATCGAGCCCGCATGCGTCCCGATATCGAAGGCAAGGAGGTCGTTGTTCCCATTGTCGGAGACAATCACGCGATCGTCCACGACGACGCCGTCGATGTTCTGGAGATTGGGGCTTGGATTCGGCATGCCGACCGATCCCAGGTATGTCCCGGAGGCGTTCATGAAGTGGACGCTGTCGCTCCCGTTGGCGGCGAAGATGAACCCTCCGCCCGGAAGCATCACGAAGTCGTGTCCCGAGACGATTGGACTCGAGATCTCGATGTCCCTCAGCAGTTGACCCTGATGGTCGATCTCGCGGATCGAGCGTCCCCCTTTCAGATAGATCTGGGTCCCCAGTACTTCGATCGAGGCCGTCGATGGGTTGAGCATGAAGGACCGGGCGGATGCATCCACGGCGGTGACGCCGTCGCGGGTTTGAAGGAGCAGGGTTCCTCCGAGGACATCGACGGCCGCCGTGTCGCTCTTCGAACCGCCCCGGCCATCGGTCACGGTGACCGCGATGGGATGGGTCCGATCCCCAGTCGCGGCGATCCACTTCACCTCCGGACCGGTTCCCGAGATCGTCCCGTCCCCTGCCTGCCATGCATACTGAAGCGAATCCCCGTCCGCGTCTCGCGCGAAGCAGTGGACATCCACCGTGTCGGCAGGCGCGACAACGGGGACGCTGACCGTGAGGCTATCGATCACCGGTGGGACGTTCCGGCCGTTGTCGTCGGGAGGGATCCCTCGATCGTCATCCCCGCATCCCGTGAAAATGGAGATCGTCGCAAGGCCGATCAGGGACAATTCCAGCAGCATGTGCAGTCGCCCCGAACTCGGAATACGCATGGGAAACCCTCCTCCGCCTGGCGGAAAGACGAACCGTCGAGCCGCTCCTCAGCGCTGGTGGGACCCCGACCGCAATGGTGGTTCGAGAGCCCCTCGACCCGGCGTCGACTAGTCTCAGGGACGGTCCTGCGGGCCCGTCAACCCCTTCCTCTTGACGCAAGACAGGGGACGTCACCGTCTCCTTGGGCTCCACCTCTTCCACATGGCGCGCGATCGAGACCACACAGGCGTGAAGCTCTCTGGCAAGGGCCCTCCGAAACGTGCTCGGCGGGCCGGAGATAGGTCCCCGCCGCTCAGGAGTGGACGTCGATCGGGGCCCGCGGGACGACGTTCCGAACCTGCTCTGCGATCTTCTTGTCGAAAACGGTTTGGTTGGGCCGCATCCCGAGGACAGAAAGGCCGGCCTTCATCTTCCGCTTGAGCTCACCGGTCGAGCGAATGCGACTCAGGTTGCGCAGAACGTAGCCGGGGCGCAGATAGAATCCCTTGTAGCACTTCACCAGCATCTCGCGGAGCTCCTGCCGGGTGAAGTTCTCCTCCCAGACGGGCAACTCGTAGCCGGGCTTCGGATCTTCCGCGAACTTGCGCCAGACGTCTTCCTTGATGATCCCTTGTTCGAGTCCCTTGAAGTAGATCTCGGTTCCCGGATAGGGACAGAAAATCGTGAAGTGAACGTAGTTCGGGTTGAGCTCCCGCGCGAGCCGGATGGAATCCTCGATGTCCGCCCGCGTCTCGGTCTGCTGTCCGATGATGAAGTAGGCGAGCGTCTCCATCCCCGCCTCTTGGGTCCAGCGGAATGCGTTCTTGATCCGCTCGACGGTGCTGTTCTTCTTGATGACCTTCAGCATCCGATCGTTTCCGGACTCGACGCCGTAGTGGATCCTGTCGCAACCCGCCGCGGCCATTGCACGAAGGAGACCCGGCTCGATCGTGTTGACATGCGCGCGGACGTCCCAGCGGAACTTGATCTTCCGCTTGCCGATCTCGTTGCAGAGCTCGAGGACGCGGTCCTTCCTGACGGTGAATGTATCGTCGTAGATGAAGGCCTCGTTGATTCCGAGGCGCACGCATTCCTCCATCTCGTCGGCGACGTGTCTCGCGGAACGCCAGCGGAACCCGGAGATCACGGGGGAGTACGGCCGGTCGCAGAATGTGCACCGGTAGGGGCAACCGCGACTCGTGAACATCGTCGTGATGACGTCGTCGCGCCCGAGGAGCGAGGTGTACAGCTTGACGTCGACCTTGTGGCGCGCGGGGAAGCCGAGATTGTCGAGGTCCTTGGTGCTCGGCGCGATTCCGTTGTCGATCATCTTGCCGTCGCCGTCGAGGTAGACCAATCCCTTGATGTCGGGCCACAGTTCCGGCTGGTGGAGCTTGTCGAGGAGTTCGGCGAAGGCGATCTCTCCTTCGCCCTGAATGAGGAAGTCCACTTCGGGCCGGCTCAGCGTTTCGTTCGGGTAGAGATGGACGTGCGGGCCGCCGAGGACGATCTTGGCGGACGGCCGCACCTGCCGGATGACCCTGCAGGTCTGGACTACGTCGATGAGCGTGAAGGTCATCGCGGTGATCCCCGCGACGTCGAAGGAGCGGGTGGCTACCTGCGCGGCCAACTCCTCGTAGGTCCATCCGAGGGGTTGAGCGTCGATCACCTCGACCTCGTGCGCCGTGTGGGCCTCGAGATACCCCGCGAGGGAGAGGACTCCGAGGGGCGGATTGAACCCTCGGTGCTTTTCCACGATGGCGGGGTTCTTCCCGATGAGCTCGTTGAACCGCGGGGGATTGATCAGGAGGACCTTTACCGGCCGCGGGGCGGCTGCAGTAGGGGTCAATGTTTACGCCGCCTGGTCGAGCCCGTCCTCGGAGAGTGCCGCCGAGGAAGGCAGCGGCTGATCGGCCACGAGCCAGCGGAGCAGCGTATCGCGCAACTGATCCGGACGAACCGGTTTGGCGATGTAATCATCCATGCCGGCG
>CAZNRY010000206.1:0-5807 GCA_964575675.1 uncultured bacterium | reverse complement strand
GATCCCGACCCTCGGGCTGAACTGGCGCTTCACGCGATCCTGGACCTCGCTGATCGGGATCTGCTGACCGACGCTGAAAATGTCGTAGCGCAGGCCCAAGTTCAGCACCATCCCCTCGTGCTCCCAGCGGTCCTGAAGATAGACCGCGCCCTCGGGATTGTAGTAATGATAGCGATCGCGCGTCGCCCCGATCTCCCCCGTTGCGCTCGTCGCATAGGGACGATCGACCTGGAAGAGTGACATGTCGTTGTAGGTCCCGTCGACGCCGGCCTGGAGCGTGTGGCGTTTCATCTTCTTGGTGAAGTCGACCTTGCCGGTCAGAACCTTCGTGTTCCTATGAGAGAAGCTCGGATAGTCTCCCCAGACGACGAAGTAGTCGCTCGATTCATTGTCGAGGTAGTTGTAGTAGTAGTCGCGCGCGCTCGTCCCGTCATACTCCCACGGCTGCTTGCCCTTCACCTTGCGGTCGGCGAAGAAGCTGCTTCGCGAAAGCTTGATCGAATAAAAGGTCGTGGCATCGATCGTGTGGGTCCACACGAGCTTCATCTGGTTGAACTTGTCCTCGTAGTTCGGGGTATGCTCGGCGGCGTTGTAGTAGGCATAGGTGCTGTCGACGGGGACCTGGGACCAACGGCCATGCCGGAGCACGATCTCGCCAGTCCGCGTCGTGTCGCGGAAGGTCTGGACATAGCCATCGCGGCTCCAGGCGTGATAGTAGACATCGGTCAGCGTCTTGTTGTTGATCACTTCCGCCGTGAGCTTGTAGGAGGGACCGATTCTGTACGCCAGCTTCCCTTGAAACCGGACGCTGTTGTTCTTGCGGGATCCGAGGGAAACGAAGTTCAAAACCTTGCGGTGGTTCCTGCGCTCGATCGTGGCGGGATAGGTGTCCGAGTAGGTCCCTTCGCCCGATAGGTAGTAGGTCAGGTCCTTGATGGGAGACGGCCCGCCGATTCCCACGAACACCCGGTCGAGGTTGTCGTAGGTGTTGTCGGGTTGGCCATAATCGTCCGTCAGATAGAGAAGCTCCCCCTCGAAGCTCTGGCCGCCCTCTTTCGTCTTGTAGTTGATGACGCCCGACTGGGCGTTTCCGTACTGCGCGTCAAGGCCGCCCATGATCACGTCGGCGCTCTCCAGAGCGAGCGCCGCGAGGCTCACGCCTCCGCCGACGAGGGGATCGCGGACGGGCACGCCGTCTACTTGGTATTGAACCTCGCCCCCTCGCCCCCCCCTGAAGTGAAGCTCGCCGCCCCGTGCGACAATGCCGGCCTTCATGCCGATCAGCTCCGTGATCTCGTCAATGGGCAGGCTCTCGGCATCCGAGGCGCGGACCTCGTGTCCGGTTCGGGAGGTCGCCTTGATCCTCTCGCGTGCGGCCGTGATCTCGACGAGATCCATCACCCCCACGACCTTCTGCTTGACCTTGAATGCGATCGTGGTGGTTTCACCGCGGTCCACGCGGACATCGGTGAGGGCCTGGTCATCGTACCCCATGCACATGACCTTCACGGAGTAGTTGCCGACGGGCACGTTCTTGATGGTGAAGGCGCCGGTCTCGGTCGACATCCCGCCCCAAGCGGTGCCGAGAATCAGGATGTTCGCGAACGGGAGCGGTTTCCCGTCGGCATCCGTCACCTTGCCGGTGATAGAGCCCGTGCCTGAACCTTGGGCCGAGGCAACGCCCGGGACGAGGAATAGGACGGCACACAACAAGAGTGCCAACCCACAGAGGCGCCTAGACGACCTCATGGTTCGAGCGCTCCTTTCTCCAAACCCCGATCTTCGGATGAGGAACCCAGGAGGGAACCCGGCCGCCAACCCCGCCAATACGTTAACCACTGCTGCCAATAGACGTCAACCGTCATGGACACCGCCCATCGCGGCCACCCCGAGGGCGGCCCAGCCCCACACCCCCCAGAGACTCGGTTCTATGACGACTGCCGGCGGGTGCGGCAGAACGGATCCGTCTAGAACAGGAACCGCGCACGGAGATTGAAGGCGGTTCCGGACTCCTCCTGGCTCGGCTCCCCCTCATAGTCGGGGTCCAGGCTCCGATATCGAAACGCCGCATCGATCTGGTAGAGCCCGCCGTGCGGCAGGTATCCCATTCCGAGGGCGAACCCGTTGCCTGCGAGAAGCGTCCTGGGTTGATCGACATCGCTGTCGGCCGCTGTCCGCGCCACTCCCCCCCGCAAGGCGAGCGATCCGGCGACGAACCATTCGGCGCCCGCACGGAGCTCGACCGTGCGCCCAGTGACCTTCGACTTTCCTCCGATCAACCTCTGCTCGCTCGTCCTCCGGGTGTACCAGCCGTCGGCCCCTACCTGCAGCCTCCCTCCGGCGAGCTCATAGCCACCGCCCAGTCCGAGACGGGTCCAGCTTCGCTTGGAGTCTTCCGCGCGGCGACTTCCCTTGAAGTTGCCCCCCTCGGTCACCACTTCCTTGATCTGGCCACTTTCCCACTCGGCCCCGAGGTGCAGGAGGTCGAAGGGCCGAGATTCCCAGCGCGATCCGACCACATTCCGCCGGACTTCCTCTTCGAAGGTCCCGACGGTGATGAGAAGGTTCGTCCGGCCGGGATTGTCCGGCATCCGATCGCTCCAGCTGATCCGCGCCTCTTCGCGTCCATCGATCCGAGAGGTCTGGCCGCGGAACGATCCCTTGATCTTTTCGCTCGGCTCCCAATGGAGGCTTCCCGTGTAGATCCCAACCGGGCGCTTCCATGTGAGCTCGTCCTCGTGGAAACGCGATTCGTCGTGGCTGGCGCCGGTGATGGTGTTCACCTGGCGCTCGACCCCCAGTCCGGCCACGAACGGGCTTCTGCGGTAGGCCACCGCGCCGACGTAGCGGGTCCCGGAGCTGTTGTGCATGATGCCGAACACGTCGCCCGTCCGAAGGCTCTGATCATCTCGAATGAACCCGACGCCCCCCGCCAGGACAAAAGAACCGTACTGCTGCGCGCCAAACGCGTTCCAGGTCGGATTGCGGACGACGCTGCGATCCGATCCTTCGACCTGCTGCCCCAGGCGCTCAAGGGCGACCTCCGCGCCGAACAGGCGCCTCGGGTTCACAAGCCACGACAGGGTCGTCCCCGATTCCCCCAACTCCGTCCGATTCCGGGTCCGGGTTCGCTGTGCGTTCCTCAGGTCACCCACATCGTCGGCCGCCCGATACCAGAGGTCGACGCGCGAGGCGTCGCTGTCCCACAGGATCCCGGCGAGGTTGCCGCCGTAGTCGCGCAGATTCAGCTCGCGTCCCTCATCGGGAATCGCCAGGACGAGCCCCCCCATCCCGTCGAGCCGGGCGGAACCGGCGCCCCTCTCGAGAGGGACATCCGCCACGTCCGCCACCCAATCGATCGCCTGGCCGCGCGCGCCGCATGCCAGGATCGCGGAGAAGAACAAGACCCCCACTCCCGAAAGGAATCGAGCCATGCGATCCATCCCCCCTACCTCCCCGTTCCCTTCGGATCGAAGACAAGGAGCTGCGGTTCCGAGCCGCGCTGCTCGACGCCGGAGTTGTTCGTGACGGCCACCGTGAACGCGTAGGTGGCGCCGCTGTCCGGCGAGAAGATCACGTCGTGAAGGGGATCGAAGGTGTCGAGCCGCCGCCCGATCTCGAGGGTCCACACCCCCGTCGGGGAGGCCTGTTCCGGTCGATCCCAGTTCCCCTTGCCATGCACATCGGCCCAACTGCCGGACGGATAGGTCAGCACATATCCGGGGGCCGTGTCGCCGGGGCGCCACTTCCGCGGCCGCGAGTCCTTCGATTGCGCCTGGAACATCGTGTCGCAGCTCGCGAATTCGGCGATAGAAACCTCGATCCGGTCGCGCCAGAGGTAGTCGAATCCAACCCCATTGTTCATCCTGCAAAGCTCGCCGATCACGTTCCCGCAGTTGTTCGGGTCGCGCGGGAACGCGTACGGATCGTCCGGCGCGCTGGCGCGATAGACCCATAGGGGTAGGCTGCTGCCCGGAACGAAGTTCGGCAGATAGCAGGCCCTCCCGGGATCGGGGGCCAGGCCCAGGGCGTAGTCGGCCTGAAGGTCCTCGAGATAGCCCGGAAGTCCGTACAGCGGGCTCTGCGGGTTGTCGGTTTGATCGAACAGGTCCCGCACGGGATTCGTCCGGCACGCGAGCCACTGCCAGACATCCAGACGGCCATAGTCGAGCCTTCCGAACGAAGGGGTCTCTTGCAGGTGGCAGGCAGCCTTGCAGCCCAGCTCGCGGAAACTGCCTGCGGCGCTGCCTGCGGAACCGATCTCAAAGGCGATCGCCATGCGGTCTTCGTCGTAGGTTCCCCCCGGATTCCGCGTCCAGTATCGCTCATCCACGAGCACATCCTGGCAGCCGGAGCTGGCCTCGAGGTCCGGCCCCTCATAGAAGGTCACGTCCTTCATCTGGTCCTTGCTCCCGTCTACCCAACGGATCAGGAAAAACACGTCCCGATCTGTGTAGATCGCCTTCATCGAGACATAGGCCGGGGTCGTGGACGCCCCCCCGCCGTTCTCCGAGGAAACCCGGATGTTCTGGAAGGGGACAGCGATGCCTCCCCACTCGACCTCGACCAACTTTCCGTCGAGAACGATCGGGTTGCGGCGGAAGTCCTCGCTCGAACGGTAGACGGCGTGAAGCACCGCGGTCTCGCCGGGAGAAGACTTGAGGATGTCGCCGGTCTTCTGACACGCGACCGAAGCGAGCAACGCTGTGAGGATCAAGAACCCGAATCCGCCGTGTGAATGATATGGATTAGATTTCACTCTGCTCATCCCCATCCAATCCCGACCCAAGCGGGCCTCCTCCAACCCCGAGCAGCACATGGCGCGTCTCCAGAAGCTAGGACGCTTAGGAGCAGGCTAGCCAAGCCCCCCGGGAGTGTCAATCAACGAATCGGTTACCCGTGCGCGGCCTCCCCCCAGACGACCTCGGGAAAGCGGGACAGCTCCTGTCGGAAGATCTCAGCAATTTCGTTTAACTCCCCCTGACTCCCTGCCTCGAAACGCAGCACAAGGACCGGCTGGGTGTTCGAGGCCCGCAGGAGGCCCCACCCTGAGCCGATCCGCGCCCGAACCCCGTCGATCGTGATGACGGGGTAACTCCGCGCGAGGGTCTGCCCCACATCTTCCACGACCCGGAACTTTGCCTCGTCCGTGCACTGGATGCGGATCTCCGGGCTGTTCACGTAGGCAGGCAACGAAAGCCGCAGGGCCGAGAGCGAGCGGTCCTGTCGTGAGAGATAGGCGGCAAAGAAGGCCGAGGCGTAAATCGCATCGTCGTGCCCGAAGAATCGCTCGCCGAAGAAGATGTGGCCCGACATCTCCCCAGCAAGGATGGCCCCCTCGTCGCGCATCTTGGCCTTCAGAAGCGAGTGCCCGGTCTTGGACATGATCGGTTTGCCGCCGTGGGCCAGGATATCCTCCTCGAGCCCCTGCGAGCACTTCACGTCGAAGATGACCTTTTCCCCCGGGTGCCGGGAGAGCATGTCGCGCGCAAGGAGCGCGAGGAGCTGATCGCCGTAAAGCAGGGTCCCCCCCTCATCGACCACCCCGATCCGATCGGCGTCGCCGTCGTAGCCGACCCCGAGATCAGCCTTCTCCGAGACCACGCGCGCGCAGAGCTCCCTCATGTAGGAAAGCACCCTTGGATCGGGCTGATGATTCGGGAAGGGGCCGTCCGGCTTCTCGTAAAGACTGACGACCTCGTGCCCCAAACGCCGGAAGATCTCGGGGGCCGCGATCCCGCCGCAACCGTTCCCCATGTCCAGGACAACGCGGAGGGGGCGGGCCGGCGTGCATTTCGAGAGAACCA
>CAZNRY010000205.1:0-5863 GCA_964575675.1 uncultured bacterium | reverse complement strand
CTAGGACCAACAAGAGAATGCTTGCCCTCAAGAGTCCCTCCCTTCTCGGTACTCGGCCAAGAGTCTGCCCTGGATGGGCGAGGTGAGATGCGTGACGGTACCGCGCGCCACAAAGCGATCTAAGATTGTTTCATCATTCTCTTAATGTCAACTAATGATAGCTGGCTCCCTGAGAAAGGTGTTGGTGATCGCCGTGATTGGCCTGGCATGTGGCTGGGTAGACATCGCGGCCGCCGCAGTAGGCCGAGGCCTTCTATCCGCGGGGGACGGGCGGATGTCCCATCTCCGTCCCCCGTCCAAAGAGCGCGAAGTACAGGGTCCCGATCACACCGCAGGCGAACGCTGCGCCGAGATTCCAGGCGGGTCCGATCTTCCAGAGCACCCCGCCCATGAAGGCTGCCACGCTGACGATCAGGTCGCGCGTCAGGTAGTAGGTCCCGACGGTTCGTCCCTCCAGCCCGGCAATGGAGAGATCGACGATCAATGCCTTGCGTGTTGGCTCCCCGAACTCCTTCAGCCCGCGCAGAACGAACGCGGCCGCCAGGGCCGCCGTGCCCCTCGAGAAGTAGAGGGCGACCGGGAACAGCGTGAAGAAGCAAAACGTGACGACGACGAACGGCTTCCGCTCCATCCGGTCGGAGAAATGGGCAACGGGGATGTAGATGAGGGCCGCCGTCGCCATCTCCACGGCCGAGAGCCACCCGAACTCCTGTGCCGGCTTCCCCGCCACGTCCATGACCCAGAGGATCACGAACGCGTATGGAATCTGTTCGCAGAAGCGAATCAGAATGTCAGAGACGAGAAGCCGCCGGAGCGCCGGATTGAACCGGCGCAGGAGCTGCAACGGGTGGATCGCCTCGTACTTCTTCGGCTCGGGCGAGACCATCCGCTGCTGCAGGATGAGCGCCAGAAGGGCGAGCACGAGGGCAATGCCGAAGGAGACGCGGACCCCCCGTTCCACTCCAAGTGCGGCGATCAGCGCCCCGCCGATCACCGGACCGAACGCCATGGGGACCCGGCGGATCAGGGAGTGCATCGATACGCCCATCGCCCGTTTCGTCTTGGGCAGAACCTGAACGACCAGGCTCATCGTGGCGGGCAGCGAGAGGGCCGACCAGGCGAGGAAGAAGATCGAGGCGACCAGAACGGCCGGCCACGTGGGAACGAGAACGACGATCGCGTAGCCGGCCATCGCGATCAGGTTGAAGACGGCCAGCGCCTTTTTCGTCCCCAGGCGGTCCGAGAGGATCCCGCCCGGCAGCGCCCAGAGCGCGCCGAAAAGGTTCTCCATCGCGCCGTAAAGGCCGATCACGAGGGCCGTGCCCCCGAGGACCTGGATGTACTTCGGGATGAAGCGCGAGCCGATCCGCTCCCCCAGCCCCACGAAAACGACCATCCCGAACAACAGAATCAGATCGCCCCGGAGCCCGAGGTAGCTCAAGACCCTGCTTCGCGTTGACTTCTCGTCGTTCATTCCCCGCCCACCCTGCCGCGTCCGGCGCCGCGCCGGCCGTCCCCGCGTCGACTCGCATCGCGCCGGTTCGCCTCATGGCGGCCCGCCGGGCGCGAGCTTCCCCTTCCGCAAAATGACCATTATACTGGCCCTTTGGGCCGTTCTCGTGGAAAAGCTTCGTCAGGCGGAAGATAGGAGGGGTCCGATGGTTGGGGACGGGAAGGGTGTCATGACGCGCAGCGACGAGCAGATCCGGCTCGCCGAAACCTACGGCGCTCACAACTACCATCCGCTCGACGTCGTCATCGAGCGGGGCGAAGGAATCTGGGTCTGGGATGCCGAGGGACGGAAATACCTCGACTGCCTCTCCGCCTATTCCGCGCTGAACCAGGGACACCGGCACCCGAAGATCATCGAAGCCATGATCGCGCAGGCCGGCAAGGTCACCCTGACCTCCCGCGCCTTCCATAACGATCAGATGGGTCCCTTCTTGAAGGAGCTCGCCGCCCTCTGCCGAATGGAGATGGTCCTGCCGATGAACACCGGCGCGGAGGCCGTCGAGACGGCGATCAAGACCTGCCGCAAGTGGGGCTACACGATCAAGGGCGTCCCCGAGGGGAAGGCCGAGATCATCGTTTGCTCGAACAACTTTCACGGACGCACGACCACGATCGTGGGCTTCAGCAGCGACGAGCAATATCGCGACGGATTCGGCCCATTCACGCCGGGATTCGTGACGGTTCCGTACGGCGACCTCGCGGCTTTCGAGCGCGCCATCACCCCAAACACCACCGGGTTCCTGGTCGAGCCGCTCCAGGGCGAAGGCGGGGTCATCGTTCCGCCCGAGGGATACCTGCGCGGCACCTACGACCTCTGCCGCAAGCACCGGATCCTCTGGATGGATGACGAGATCCAGACCGGCTTCGGCCGCACCGGAAAGCTCTTCTGCTGCGAATGGGAAGGGATCACCGACCCCGACATCCTGATCCTCGGCAAGGCGCTCGGCGGCGGGATCTACCCCGTCTCCGCCATCGTCGCGAGCAAGGAGATCCTCGGCGTCTTCCGCCCGGGCGATCATGGTTCGACCTTCGGCGGCAATCCGCTCGGCTGCGCCGTGGCCCGCGCCGCCCTGCGCGTCATCGTCGATGAGAACCTCGTCGCGCGATCCGCGGAGCTGGGCGCCTACTTCACCCGGAAACTTCGTGCGATCCGCTCCCCGCACGTCCAGGAGGTGCGCGGGCGTGGACTTCTGATCGGAATCGAGATTGCGAAGGAGTCGGGCGTCGCTCGGCCCTTCTGCGAGAAGCTCCGCGACCTCGGCATCCTGTGCAAGGAGACGCACGAACGGGTGATCCGCTTCGCGCCGCCGCTTGTGATCGAGCGCGCCGACATCGACTGGATCGTCGAGCGGGTGGCGGCGGTCCTTGCCTAGCCGCTGCGTTGCCGGCCGGCGCGCCGTCCCGCCGCGCATCCGCGGATCGGCGGCCCTTGCCCTCTGCTGGATCGCGGCAGGGTTGGGACCGCACACTTCCGGCGCCGCCGCCGATCAACGGCGAACTCTGGAGCCCGGGATCCGCCTGCACGCAACGTCTCTGAGCGACTTCTACTTCACCCTGCGCGCGTCCTCGGGAAGCGACTCGACCTCCATCCTTCCCCAACCGACGCGGGCGGCCGCGGCCAGGTTGCACGGGCTGACAGAGTTTCTTCCCGACAGCCTGCCGCTGAAGACGCAGGCGAACACCGTCATGATCGTCCACCGGAAGAACCCGAAGTACACCGCTACGATTGATCGACTTCTCTGGCGGCGGCTCGATCCGGGCCTCGGAACGCTGCGATCGCCCGAAGATCTATCGCGCGCGCTGCCCGAGATCGCGGCGTCTCTGCAGCCCGTCTGCGGCAACAAGGCCGATTCGATCCGCATCGCGCTCAGCGACTTGTACAAATCCGCGTATCCCCTGTATCTGACCTCGACGTGGCCGCTCCATCGCCGCGAGACGTCCGCCTGGATCCGGGAGTTCGAGACCCTGTTCCTGCCGCGAGAAAAGGACGCCCTCGCCAGCCTGTCGCGGCAACTTGCCCTTCCGCTTGGAGACACCTCGCAGGTCAGGATCTTCGTCGTGGGCTCGGGCGTGCCGGACGATGGAATCCTCTACGCCTCGAGAGACCGCTCGTACGTTTCGATGGTGATCCCGGCCCGGGAGTCGGGTTATC
Source organism: uncultured bacterium (assembly GCA_964575675.1). Lineage (GTDB taxonomy): Bacteria > Eisenbacteria > RBG-16-71-46 > CAIMUX01 > VGJL01 > CAZNRY01. The sequence continues at coordinate 2,199 of CAZNRY010000205.1, read as the reverse complement.
GGGCGGTCGGGCGGATCCTTCACTGGTATGTGAAGGGATCGGAGATTCTCGGCGCCGACAGTTCCGCGACGGCCCTGCACATCCTGGATCGGGCGCTGCAGGAAGCCCACGCGGAGCCCGCCCTGATACGCGACCTGCCGGATGCGCTGATCGACTATGCGATCGGACGGACTGTCGCCGACCTGTACGGCAGCGATGATCTCCTTGGATCCGCGGGTGCGGCGCCACCCTACATGCCGGCATTGCGGCGGGCATGGAACGCCCACATCGCCGGGGCGATGAGCACGGAGGAGGCCTGCCGCTCGATCGTTGAGGCGGCCGCTCGCCCCCCCGCCGTGAAAAATCCGGAGAAGGCGCCTGCCTCAGGCGGGACTCGGTAGCTTCCCGCCGGGGAGGGCTTCGCCCCTCCGGGACCTCCGGCCGGGACCCAGCCGGAGGCGGCGGGGTAGATTCCGTTACCTTGAAAGCGCCAATCCCGATCTGGGACACTTGGTTCATGAGCCTTCTGCGGGAATCCGAGGCGACCCGTTCCCTGGCCGGCGCCATGGCCCTCCTCCTGGTGGTCTGTGGGGCATGGATCCTCGCGCCGCCGGCAGCCATCGCCCAAGAGCAACAGAAGGCGCCCGACTTTCATCGCAAAGAGGGAGGCGCGGACCTCCCATCGGACTTCCTTCTCGGCCTTGAGGCCTCGCAGCAGATCGCCCGCTACTACGGCATCGTCGAAACCGACTCTATCATCCGCCGCATCAACGACATCGGATACCGGATCGGCAACGTGACCGGCCGCCCGGACATTCTCTTCACCTTCCAAGTTCTCGATATGGACGTCCCAAATGCGATGGCCCTGCCCGGGGGATGGGTTTTCGTCACGAAGGGGATCCTGGACATCGGGCTCAGCGATGCGGAGCTTGCCCAGCTCCTCGGGCACGAGATCTCCCACGTTACCCGCTCTCATTTTTCGCGCCAGGGACGGCTCGACGGGCTTCTCTCATTGCTCCAGACGGCCGTCATGGTCGCGGTGACCCTGGTCGGAACGGGGCAGTCGCAGACGAGCGGCCCCGTGATCGAGGATCCGAACAGCGCCCTCTATCCTCAGAGCTCCCGGGACGCAGCGCTCACCGGCTCGGCGGTGTTCGGAAGCGTGTTCCATGAGCTCCTCCTGCGCGGATACAGCCGCAAGCTCGAGATGGAGTCTGACGAGGGCGGCCGGCGTCTGGCCGCACTGGCAGGGTATCCGCGCGAGGCGGGGGCATCGCTTCTCCAGAAGCTCCACGATCGAATTTACGAGACGCGGGAATTCGGCTACTGGCAGACCCATCCGTACTTCACCGACCGTGTCGCAACCGCGCGCACGGCCTTGCATGGCGCCGACATCGCCCCCTCGGAGGCCGAGGTCGCCGCCTATCGGATGCGGATTCACGAGGGACTCGCCGCCGCCGCATCGTCCTTCCGAGACGAGACGCTTGCGGGTTACCTCTACGAGTTCTCGCTGCGGGCGGGCCCGACCAGTGGATCAAATCTTGCCGTGCACGACGAACTTCTTCGGTTTCGATTGGAGCGGATGGATCGAAAGAACCCTTTGCTGCGGACCTACGGGATCCTGCGCGCCGACTACGACACCCTGCTCGCGAAAGCCCGCCGGTCGGAATCGCCGCATCAAGATCTGGAGCGGATCGAGGCGACGCGCGATTCCGTCGAGGCCATGCGGTTGGCCCTCCTTCCCGACTACCTCGAGTCGATCAACGCCCCCAACGTCAGCACGAGGATTCTCGATCTGTTCCTGAAGAACTTCCCCGAGCATCCCCTTGCCGATCGGATGCGACTCCGCCTCGCGCAGGCCTATCGCCTCTCGGGACGCCCTGATCTTGCCGCCGAGAAACTCGGGGAGATGGTCACAGGCCCTCCCGCGGCCGCACAGTCTGCCGATTCGAGCGACACGGATCGCGCACGCGCCGAGTTGAGGAAGACGATTCCGATGGTAGGCGATCCGGACGTCTGCCAGCGGATCTTCCGCCGGGTCGGCGACCCGTCGCTGCGTGATGCCGCCGCCGCGCAGCTCAAGGTGATCGCCGATTCGCTGAAGGTGCTGGAAGTGGCGGGCCGGTTCGTCCAGAGCCACCCCGATTCGCCGGCCGCAGAGAGTTTCCGCGCCCGCCTGTTGGAGCTCGCGGACGTCGAGTTCAAGAAGGGGCGCCTCCA
>CAZNRY010000204.1:0-5945 GCA_964575675.1 uncultured bacterium | reverse complement strand
GGGTACCTTCGGCAGGTCGATCCCTACCCCACCATCCGCCCGCCGGTCGGCCCGAGCCGCGGAGCTTCGAACCGTCCCGGTTCAGAAGGATCGCAGGAACACCGAATCTGTCGGCCAATCGGGACGCGGCAATCCCGAGTACACCGAGGTGCCAATCCCCCGATTCTAGAATGATCGGCTCCCCGCGCTCTGGGTTGCCCTCGCTCTCTGCACGCAGAACCGCGTCCCGAACGACCCTCTCGAGGACCGTCTGCCGTTCGCGATTGTGGCGATCGAGAACCGCGGATAGCTCACTGCAGCGACCCTCGTCCTCGCAGAGGAGAAGCTCCAGCGCGGTCGGGGCGTCTCCCATCCGTCCGGCGGCGTTCAGACGGGGCGCGAGGCGGAATGCGATCTCGCCCGAGCCGATCCGCTCCGGGGCGATCCCGCAGATCCGCATCAACGCCCGCATCGATGGACGGGGATTCTCCTTCAGGATCCTCAGACCATGATGCACGAGCACGCGATTGTCGCGCTCAAGCCGGACGCTGTCCGCAATGGTCCCGAGCGCGGTCAGATCGAGGAGGTCGTACGGGGATGGCGGGTTCTCCCCTGGTTGCCTCCGGAGTCGCCACAGCTCCTCGGCGATCCGGGTGGCAACCCCCACGGCCGCCAGATCGGGGAACGGGTAGCGGGAGTCGGCCCGCCACGGATTCACAATCGCATTGGCGGGAGGCAAATCAGCCTCGGGGAGATGGTGATCGGCGACGATGACGTCGATTCCCGCGTCCCTCGCGTAGGCAATCGGACCGTGAGATGTCGTGCCGCAGTCCGCGGTGACGAGGAGTCGAGCGCCCCAAGAACGCGCATCATCGACCACGGCATGGGAAAGGCCGTACCCCTCCGTCAACCTATCGGGAATCCGGACGCGCGGATCCCCTCCCAGCCGAGCCAGGCTCCGGCGGAGGAGGGCGACGGATGTCATTCCATCCACGTCGTAGTCGCCGAAGAGGAATATCTTCTCATCTGCCTGGAGCGCCTGATCAAGGCGAAGAACCGCAGTGTCCAGGTCGGGGAGAAGTCCCGGATCGGACAGCTCGTCCAACGAAGGATCGAGGTGTCTTCGGATTTCGGCAGGATCGGCCAAACACTTCAGATCGAGGAGCCGTCGGACGAGGCGCGGCACCCCGACGGGGCCCTGCGGGTCGTCAGGCCCCGGCGGGTCTCGGCGAGTTTCCGGTTCTCTAAGGATCCACTTCATCTTGCTTTGGAAAGAGCGCACCCGGATCCCGTTGACGGTTCCGGGTGCGCGGACCCTAGCAGCCGGCCTCCCCGGCGGTCAAGACCGCCTTAGAGTTTGCGTTCGATCGACACGCCCTCGCGCAGTTCGTCGATCCGCTTCTTCACTACATCGTTGCGCCGCTCGGACAAGAGTTGCTGCGTCAGCTGTCCTTCGAGATCCGGCGTGTAGTCGACCTTCTTAGGAGGGATCTGACCCTCGAGCCGGATGATGTGATAGCCGAACTGCGTCTCGACGAGGCCACTGGTCTCACCGGGCTTCAGGTTGAAGGCGACATCCCCGAACTCCTTGACCATGTCGCCCCGGCCGAATTCGCCGAGATCCCCGCCCTGCGGAGCCGACGGACAGTCGGAGGACTCCTTGGCGACCGTTGCAAAATCCGCTCCGCCCTTGACCTTCTCGAGCAATCCTTGTGCCTTCTGTTTGGCCTGATCCTTCAGCTCCGCGGTCGCGGCCGGATCCACCTTCACCAGGATGTGCCGGGCATGAATTCTCTCGGGCGTCATGAACTTGTCGGGGTTCGCGTTGTAGTAAGCCTGCGCCTGCTGCGGGGTCACCTTCGCCGTGTCGGGGATCGTCTTTGCAAGGTAATTGCGGATCGCCATATCGATCACGACATTTCCCCTCAGATCGGTTTCGGTCATTCCCTGTTGGGACAGCGCCTGCTGGAAGACTTCGGGGCTGCCGAATCGTGATGCCAGGGCCTGCATGACTTGATTGATCTGCTCGTCGGTCGGATGGAGGTTTTCCTTGCGGGAGGCGGCCAGCAGCACTTTCTGGTCGATCAACTGATCGAGCGCCTTGCGCTGAATCTCGCGATCCGACATCCCTTCGAAGCCAGGCGCCTGGCCGTTCTTCCACATCTGGACGAGCTTGTCGACATCGGCCAAGAGGATGCCATCGTCCCCAGCCTTCCCGACGACCATAGTCGGATCGCCGGTGAACGGTTGCGTCTCGACCTTCTTCTCTTCGCCGCCCTTCTGGCACCCAAGCGCAAGGCTCCCTGCGACAAGGATCCCGGCGAGAACTAGCCCCATGGTCCTCCGTCTCATTCTCTTCTCTCTCCTTCCCGGGAATCCCATTCCCGCAGCTCCTTCACCTGGGCATTGTATGACACCGATGGGGTCGACCCACACGGAAAGTTGGACCCCCCGCCCCATAGGGGTACGATCCGAACATGACGGACAAGGACAGAGGCCAGCCGATCGAGTTGACCATCACGGATCTGGCGTTCGGTGGGGAAGGAGTCGGACGACTGGACGGACAGGTCCATTTCGTCTCCGGCGCCTACCCCGGCGAACGCGTCCTCGTGCTGCCCGTGCGCGGCCGCAAGCGGTGGCAGCGCGCCCGGCTGCTCAAGATCATCGAGGCGTCCCCCGAGCGCGTTGCCCCGGCGTGCAGCCACACCGAGATCTGCGGCGGATGCACATACCAAACCCTGGCCTACCCGGTGCAACTCGAGGCGAAGGCGCGACAGGTCCGGGAGAATCTCGCCCGGATCGCAGGCCTGACGCCGCCCGAGCCTGACCCTCCTCAACCCGCTCCGCTCCTCTTCGGATACCGGAACAAGATGGAGTTTTCCTTCGCGACGAGGTCCTGGGACCCGGCGGGGATCCCCGAGCATCCGCCCCCCGGACCCGCACTGGGGCTGCACGTGCGGGGACGCTTCGATGCGGTCTTCGACATCCACGACTGCATTCTCTGCGAACCTGAGGTCAACACACTCCTCGAACTGATCCGCGAGTTCTCGCGGAGCCACGAACTCCCCTCCTATCATGGCCGGGCGGCAACGGGCTTGCTGCGCCACCTGGTTGTGCGTTCCTCCCGACACACGGGCGAGTGGTTGATCGCCCTCGTCGTGAAGGAAGAGCACCCGTTGTTCCTCGATCTCGCGAGGGAGTGCGTGCAAGCCCACCCGCGCATCGCCGGTTTTCTCCTCTGGATCCACTCCGGCTTGGCGACCATCGCCCGCGCCGAAAGGGAGATCCTCGTTTTCGGGAAGAACCGGATCGTCGAGCGATTGGGCGATCTCGAGTTCGAGCTGGGCCCCTCGAGCTTCTTCCAGACCAACACGTGCGCCGCGGAGGTCCTCCTCGAGGAGGTCCGCGCGATCGCCCCGCGGGTCGGCACGATTCTCGACCTCTACTGTGGGGTAGGGACGCTCGGCCTGGCGTTGGCCCCGCGCTGCGATCGCCTCATCGGGATCGAGTCGGTTTCGGCCGCGGTCATGGACGCCCGGCAGAACGCGCAGCGCAACGGCATCGCGCACGCAACCTTCGAGACCGCCAAGGCCGAGGATTGGCTGCCCCGGGCGATCGCCCTGCGGCCCGATCTCGTCGTCGTCGATCCCCCCCGCGCCGGGCTCCATCCCCGCGCCCTCTCCGGGCTGATCGCCCTCTCCCCGGCGATGATCCTCTACGTCTCCTGCAACCCGGCCACACTTGCCCGCGATCTGGAGGTTCTGCACGGGGAGGGGTATCGTCCCGACCGCATGCGGATTCTCGACCTCTTCCCCCACACGCCCCACGTCGAGACCATCGTCCGCATGACTCGCTGAGCCGGAAGTTCCCGGCGCAGGGCAAACAGGAAGGCCCCCGGCGCGAGCAGGAGGCCTTCCGTGGAAAAACACTTGCTTGAAAGATCCCCTATGCGGGGAAGGATGGCCTAGCGGTCGGGGCGCGGGCGGTCCTTCTGGTGCATCAGACCATCGAGGATCATCTCAACCTCCGCGTTCAACACGGAGTCGGCCCCCGCCGCGGCCTGGAAGAGGATGAAGACCCTGCGGGCATCGGTGAGGCGGCCGGCGTGGAGGTAGAGGACGGCGAGTTCGAAATAGGCCCTCTGCATCTCGGGATCTCCCTGGATGGCGAGTTCCAGGCAACGGGCGGCGTCGAGGGTGTCGCCGAGCGAGAGCATGAGGAGGGAGAGGTTGTAGTTTCCCTGCGGGTGGGTTGGCCTTCGCGCGAGGAGCTTCAGGTAGGTGTCGATCGCCGTCTGTCCATCGCCGAGTTGGTGCGAAAGGAAACCGACCTGGAAGATGTCCTCCTCTGTGGCCTGCGGGTGAACGAGGATTCGCTTCCTCAGGACGAGGGCCTCATCGGGCCGGCCGAATTCCTTCCATCTCTCGGCCGTCCACCGAAGACGCTCCACGTTCTGCGGATCGCGCGCAACCGCCTCCATGCCCAGCGTTATCGCTTCCTCGCGTTGATGATCATCCCATCTGAGCTGGGCTAGCATCGCGAGAAGATCCGCCCCCGCACCACCGCGCGCCGCCAGCGTGGTGAGACGAGTTCGAGCCTCATTCGGCCTTCCCTGCCTGAATGCGATGTCGGCCAGGATCGTAACCGCCCGGATCGAGTCGGCGCCCGACAGACCCAACCGAAGCCCCTCCTCGACCGCCGCCCGGGCGGCGACGAGATTCCCTCGACCCCGATATGCCTCGCCGAGGGGAACGCGCAGCGATCCCGATTCCGGATGCCGCCGGATCTCGGCTAGGGCGCTGGCGATCGCGAAGGCGAGGCTGTCGGGCTGCTGCTCGGCTAGGGCCGCCGCCCCATTGCGGTCGGGGGCCGCCGGGTCTGCCGCGGTCATCGGCGCGGCGGAAGGAGCGTTCGATTGGACGGTTTGCGCGGCTATGGCTTCAGGGGTCATCCCGAGGCCCGCGATGCAAAGAACACCCGTCGCAACGAGTGCGCCGATCGACCCCGAGACGCGGGAACCCACTCTCCGCACCGGGTGTAGCATCGGTTTGACAGGGAGGATTCCAAGAATGAACATTCCGCGTCCCCTATTCCCCGATTCCCATTGGAAGTCCAAGCAGGCGGCCCATCGACTCGCGCTTCCGCTTGCCGGGCTCATCGCCATTGCATCCATCACGCCGGGAGCCGCTCTGGCGCGCGGCTGGATCGGCGTCTCGGTCCAGGACATCGACCCCTCGCTCCGTGAGGCGATGGCCCTGCCTCTTACGAGTGGAGCGCTCGTCAGCGACATCGTCCCAAACAGCCCGGCCGATCGGGCGGGTGTCTGTGCGCGAGACGTGATCGTACGCGTTGGCAAGACCTCGGTCGAGGAATCAGACGACTTGATCGCCGCATTGAGAGAGATGAATCCAGGCGACGAGATCGAGCTCTCGATCCTGCGCGGCGGGGATCGGTTAATGAAGAGAATCGTCCTCGCCGAGCGGCCGGTACGAGAGGAATCCCCCGAACCCATGGCGGCGGCGCGCGAGGGGCGCAAGGACCTCCCCGCCCTTCCGGACGGAGCGAGGGAACGGCGTCATCTCGGAGTTCGGGTGCATCCCCTGGATCCGCACCTCGCGCGGTACTTCAAGGCGCAGCCGGGGAAGGGTCTGCTCGTTCTCTCGGTCGCGTCCGGCAGCCCGGCGGATCGGGCTGGCGTCCTGCCCGGCGACATCCTCTTGAGCTTCAACGGGGAGCAGCTGAGCGAGCCGCGCGACCTCAGGCAGGGGGTTCTCCGGCTCGGTTCGGGCGATGGATGGAGGAGCAACGCCATCCGGGAGGGAAAGGAGCGCGAGTTTCGCGGCCGCGTGGGACCTTCGCCCCAGGGGCGGCGTCGACAGCTTCTTCCTCGCCCATCCAATCCGGGCCAAATGGAGCCGGAAACACGACCCCCCTCCAGCCCCGCGCGAATTCCGCACCCTCAACCC
>CAZNRY010000203.1:0-6019 GCA_964575675.1 uncultured bacterium | reverse complement strand
CGGCATTCGCGCGCGTAGTAGTACCACGACCCGCCGCGGATCACGCGCTGCATCCCGGTCGCGGGACCGCCGCCGCCCGAGATCGGATCGCTCGCTATCGCGTACCAGTCCCAGCAGTACTCCCACACGTTGCCGTGCATGTCGTACATGTTTCACGCGTTCGGCAGCTTGGTCTTCACCGCGTGCGTGCCGGACCCCGCATTGCCGCAGTACCAGTCGATCGGATCCAGGACTGGATCGACCTCGCATGCGTCGCTCGTGATCGGACCGGTCGCGAATGCGGTCGTGCTCCCCGCACGGCAGGACCTCTCCCATTCCGCTTCGGTCAGGAGGCGATAGCCATCGGCGCCGCGGTCCCACACGACCGTTTCGCCATTGATCGTATAGGCCGGTGTGAGTGTGGCCAGGGCGGAGCGCGCATTGCAGTATGCGATCGCATCGAACCAGGTCACGTTCTCGACAGGCCGGTCGGCGCCAACATGGCGCGATGGGTTCGTGTTCATCACGGCCTCATACTCGTCCTGGGTGACCTCGTGGTCCTCGACGATGTAATCCTTCGTCAGGACGACCGTGTGGATCGCCTCATCCGATTCGCGCCCAAGCTCGCCCGACGGACTGCCCATCTGCACGAGCTCGCCGGCAAAAGGTCCCGGGGCAGGCGTCGTCGTGATGGTATGACCGTTGCCGTCGTCGAAATCGAAGGAGTGTTCGTAGATGCCGCGATCGAGCGACACCTGCGTCCGGAAGAGCGCCCCTTCGCGATAGTCGCCGCTCACGAACGTCATCGGATGATGGGTTCCGCCCACGACGACGTCTGAGCGGACCGGAATGTCCCCGTCCCCATCCGAGTAGGTCACCTCGAAGACGAATATCCCTCCCGGCTCGCCTGCTCCCGGCGTCACGGAACCCGCAGTGAGCATTGTGCCACCGGACGTCGTACCGGAGGCTACATTCGATAGCGCCGACCAGTTCGAAGCCTGATCGACCGCCTTGAGGGCAAAGGAGTATTCGGTCGCGGTCTCGAGACCGGTGACGAGGTAGCTCTCGATCGCTCCGCCACGCGACGGTATCGGCTCGCTCACTGCCTGCGCGGCCGCCCCCCACGTCTCGTCCGTGATCGGCGAGATCGAGTAGCGGATGTCGTACTGGGATGCCGATCCCTCATAAAGGTTTCCGCCGGGCGCGTGCCAGGCGAGCCGGATGCTCCCCGAGCTGACCGGGGTCGCGGCAAGGTCGATGACCCGGGACGGAGGAAGCGTGTCGGCTCCTCCGGGGACGTACCCTCCCAGAATGAGCAGCCCATCGACCTTGTCGCTGGCCACGACAAGCCCCGATCCCGATATCGCAACGTCGGTGGCGTAGGGGGTTACGACCGTCCCTGCCAGCGCGGGGTTCGCAGGGTCTGAAACATCGACGATGTGGATGCCTCCGTCCTGCGCGGCGATATAGGCCCTTCCCTCGAGCACAACCACGCTCCGGCTCAACCCGGGCAGCGGAAGATGTCCGACCGCGACGGGGATCGCGTCCCGGTCGACCTGCATCACGACGAGCCCATTCATACCGTCCGCGATGTAGGCGTGACCGTCCTTCACGTCAATCGCGCGCGCGTTGCCGGGAGTGTCGGCGAATGCGACAAGCCTCACGGAACCGAGGATGCGGACCCTGACGTCCACGACGGCCAGGCCCATCTCGTCATCGGCGACATAGGCGAACCCGTCGACGACCGAGACGGCCTTCGCATAGCCCCGCGTGGCGCCCAGGATCCGATTGCGGAAGACTCCGGGAGCCGATTCGTCCGATTCGAAGACGAGAATGCCGTGGTAGTTGTCGGGGACATAGACGACGTACGGCTCGGCGGGATCCTCGGGCAACTCGAGATAAACCCCCTCGGCGTCGCGCGAATCGCTCCCCTGTTCGAGAGATCTGACGCTGTCGGGCTTCGTCACATCGTAGGACGTCACCCCCTCCGTTCCCTCTACGACGAAGGCGATGTCGACAACGCCACCGCGAAACGGCGTGCTGAGCGTCTCGATCGCGTAGGCGTTCTTAGTCGTCTTGACCGTTTGGGTCAGAACGGGCGCGGCCGGATCGCTGAGATCGACAACGTAGAGCCCGCCTTGCCCCCCCGCGACGTACGCGTGGTCGCCCAACACGCTGACCCCTTCCGCGATGCTCGGCAGCGGGAGCCTGCCGATCACCTGGATGGGCGATCGGGGAGGTTTGTACAAGTCTTGCTCCCCGCAACCGGCGAGGACGGCGATCCCGGCCGCAAGTGCAGCGACGGCCGCGCCCATGCCCATCCACCTCCGCCCGATTCCCGGTCGAATCCCGCTCATCGCCGCTCTCCTATCTCCGTTGCGACTGTCTTCACTCACCACGGCAACCCGCTGAAGGGATAGCTCGCGCCGACCCAGAACCGGTTGTCCTTGTATGCCTTTTCCTCGGCGTCCTCCGCCTGGACCGACGCAGGCAGCGAGCTCTTCCTGCGGCTGAATCGATAGCCAGCGATCAACTTCGTCGGCCCAAAGAGCGGCTTCGAGTCGGATGTCAGCTCGAGCACATAGACGCGATCCTTCCGCCCCGTGTGCAGAGGATCGTCGTAGTAAGGCTTCTCGCTCGTGAAGTAGTACTCCTGGTACTGGCCCATGAGTCCAAAGGTTGAGACCTTCCTGAGAAGTTTTCCCGGACTCCATGTCAGTTCCGCTTCGTAAAGATCCCGCTTGTAGGATCCGTCGGAGTCGTCGGAGGTCGCAATCGTCTCGTCAACCGAGTCGAGCGCGCGCGCGTTTGCGTCGCTGAAGGTGTACATTCCCGCGACCCGGAGCGCCTTCGAGATCGAAACGGCCAGAGTGCCTGAGGCGTTCCACTCCCAGTTGTCATTTTCGAGGAAGGGCCGGTTGTAGAAGCGCATGACCCTCCCGCCGTCGAGCCTCGCGGTGATCCGACTTGTCACACGTCGCGAGTAGCCGAGCAGAAACGCGTTGCGCTTCGACTTGAAGGGCAGCCAGACGAGCGGCGTGGATGAACGGGGGGCGAAGGGTGGCCGATCGGAGAGTTGCTTGACGTAGGAACCGGGCGCGTAGGAGTAGCTCAGCTCGATGAAATCGCGGCTCAGTACCGGCTGGCGAAGCCGGATGTTGTAGGACTCGTTGTTCTTGATTCCGTTTCGGCCGTACTGCCAGCGGATGTAGCCGAACCGCAAGGTCGTCTCGCGATCGGTGATGATCTTCCTTCCGAGGATGAAGCTGAGCCGGGGACTGACGATGAGGTCGTCATAGGTTTCGACGTCGTAACGGTACGGATCTATCCCGCGCCGGAAAGCACCGATCGAACCTTCCGACAAGCGAATGATGTTGTCATCGTAGATGAACTGAAGATCGAGGCTCCCGGCGAAGGTGACGGGGGGTTGGCGGCGCTTCGTGCGTGCGCTCTTCGCCTTCGCGGGCTGCTCCGGCGTCTGGGGAGATGCCTGGGCGAGATCGCCCGCTATGCGGAGGGTCGCCTCTGCACTCGATCGATCGAAACCGGGCGAGATGGATGCGCCCATCGAGGCGGAGACCATGACGGCGCCAAGGAGAAAGCAAGATAAGCAGGCCGCCCTCGCCGGTCGCATGGAGGTCATCCTTCGCTCTCCCTCACCGCTCGCCGCGCTTCGTGCGGCGAGGCCATCATCTTTGGAACCGGTACGGGATTGTTGCCCGACGGAAGGCGATCTGCGTTCCCCCCTAGCGGCACCACCCACCCCGCGAGGATCCACTCCCGGCGAAGGATACAGCATCGCGAGGAGCGATCCAACGGACTCGCTGGATCAAACGGCCATGCAGGGGGATCGCCGAAGTGAGCTGCGCCATGCGCCGAACGGAGGCGGCCCCCGAATGGCCGCCCGGGCACGCGCTCCCCGGCCCTATCGAACGACGATCAGCTTGCGGGAGCGGGTCTCGCCATCCACCCGCAGGCGGCAGAAGTAGGTCCCGGAAGCAACGCCGCGGGCCGTCCACTCGATTCGGTGTTGGCCCGCGCCGCGGCGGCCCGCATCCAGCAGCGCGATCCGGCGGCCCCCGACATCGAAGACCTCGAGCCGCACGTCCCCGGGACGGGGCAGGCTGTACTCGATCTGCGTCCTCTCGCCGAACGGATTCGGCCGGGCTTCCTCGAGGCGGAGGCCTCCCGCACTCCCTCCGGCCGGCGCTCCTTCCGCTACGGCCGCGGGGACGCCCGCCGTGCTCTTCTCTTCCCAGACGACCCGCGCGGAATCGGCGAGGGCGGCGAACTTCACCTGAACAAAGCGCACGTTGTTCGGGAACGGTACGTCGAGGGGCAACGCGGCCGGTTGCCATGGCTCCCACTCCACGAGACGCAGGTCGTCGAACCATGCATAGCCCGTGCCGGAGGATGGTCGGTCGAGGTGCGGGCGGACGTTGAAGTAGTAGGCGTTCGACGGAACCGTGAAGTCCCTCCATAGGAACTGCCAATCGGCCGTTCCCGAGATCGACGGTCCGGCCTCATAGCTGCCGGTCAGCGTGCTTCCCCGATCGCGGAAGATCCGCGCTGCGAAGCCGGCATCCTTCGCGTTCTGAGTGCGGACGTAGCCGAGGATGGAGTACTCGCTCCCTCCCTCGGTCGGAGGGTATCCCTCGAGATCCGTGCTCACCGGGCCGGTACTGGAAGAGGTCCGGCGCAGCCGGAGCGATCGCAACCCGCTTCGCGCGACCGACGCGTCGTACCCCTCGTCGGCGCTGTTGAAGTTCCAGAACGTCACCCCTTCGTCCTCGAAATCGCCGTGCCAGAGGAGCTCGCGTCCGACCCTGACCTCGGCCGCGCTACTCCCACCCGTGATCTCGACGATCCTTGCCACCGCGCCGGCCCCATCGTGCTCGATCGGGGGCGATACGTAGGAGCCGCTCACCGCCGCGAGCGGCACACTCCTCTCGATCATTGCCGTCGTCCAGACGATCGTCTCCGGGTCCACGTGGATCGTGGCGGTCGATGCGCCCGGATCGACGCTGACGACGGTCGATAGCTCGCGGGAGTAATCGGCTATCCGCTCGAGGATCTCGCGGCCGAGGCGTCCGCTCGCCGGATGCGGAACCATGTTGTCGATGAAAACCGACCGAAATGTGAAAGACCGAAAACCGTTCTTGTCCAGCTCGGTCCGGAGGATCATCGAGGGGAACGTCTCCGCGAAGGACTGGTCGAAGGCGAAGTTGCCCAAGCTGTGCGCGATCAAAACTCCCTGGTAGACCTCGAATCCCTGTAATACATGGGGATGGTGGCAGATCACGAGGTCCGCCCCCGCCTCGACGGCGCGCCAACGGAGCTGCCGGTCGCTCAGAGCCGGACGCGTGCGGAACCAGAACTCCGGCATGCCGGCAGCGGGATCCGCCGCGTCGAAGAAAGGTTCCACGGCGGCATCCAGGCGAGGATCGCGATCGGCGGACGAGTCGATCCCCGTCTCCGATGCCGTCCCGGATCCCGGCCTCCACCCGCGGAGTGCGCCGGGATCGACATCGTATTCGATCCCCGCGTGAAGCTGCACGACAACGAGGTCGGCGAGCGCCCGGACGGAGTCGATCGATGCGACGAGGTTCGTCTCGGTCAAATAGGCGAACCCGGGTTTGTTCGCGGCCGCATCGAGGAACGGCTGGTAGTTGTACTCCCGCCCGGTCCGATTGCACTGACCGAGGAAGGCGATCGCGACGCCCCGCTCGGTCCAGAAAACCGGCTGCATCGCCCGGTACTCGTCCGCGCCCGCGCCCGTCCAGCGAATCTGCGCGGCGTCCAGGACTTCCTGGGTCTCCTCGAGTCCCCGCGCCCCGTAGTCGACGATGTGGTTGTTCCCGATCGAGACGATGTCGATCCCCGCGCTCACGAGCCCCGCGACGTTGGACGGCCGGCCCCGGAACACGTAGCTCTTCGTCGGATGAGGCGTTCCCTCGTCCGTGAGCAGGCACTCGAGGTTGCAGACGTTGATATCCGCGGCGTCCCCGTAGATCGATCGGGTCGGAGCGAAGATGTACTC
>CAZNRY010000202.1:0-6189 GCA_964575675.1 uncultured bacterium | reverse complement strand
GCAGCAGGCACCGGTCGGAGGAGGCACCGGGCAGGTCGTCAGGTTGCACGCCACACCCGCGCCCAACCACGTGAAGCCGCACTGAGCCTCGGTCGTGATCGCGCACGCACCCGTGGCGAAGTCGCAGCAAGCACCGGTCGGAGGAGGCACCGGGCAGGTCGTCGGGTTGCACGGCACATCCGGACCCAACCAGGCGAAGCCGCACGCCGCCTGGGTCGTGATCGTGCACGCACCCGTGGCGAAGTCGCAGCAAGCACCGGTAGGTATAGCCACCGGGCAGTGGTTCTGGCCCGGGCCGTACCAGACCACGCAACCGAACAGGGTGATGCTGTCCTCGGCCGGCGGGAAGGAATCATCGTAGTACTTCGCGAACCCGCCAGTGTCGTTGATGTCGCTGCAGAGGAACGGATTCCCGACACCGCCCGAGTAGTCGTCAACCTTGAAGTAGTAGAAGGGGAACAGGGTGTCGCCGATGATCGGGGTCCCGAAACCGACCGAGCAACCGGCGAGTGGGTTGGCAGGCCAACCGGCATCCGCAATCTCGACGGTCCCGGCGGGACCGCAGAACCCCTTCGCAACGGTCACATCCAGGTTAACATCATCGTAGTTTAGACCGAAGTAGACCGACGCGACGCGCGGGCTCGCCGTCGACAGGAACGCCGCGAGGAGCCACACGACCGCGCCCGTCCCCTTGTCGGTCCTCGTGATCGCGGCCTCGCAGGTCACTGGCAGCCGCGTCGTCGTGCAGACCGTCGTCGACAGATACGTGTACGCGTCGTTCGTGTGAACAATGATGGCGCCATTGCTGTTCGGACCGGCAAGCACCGGCTGACAGAAGAGGGCCAAGAGCCCCAGCGCCAATAGAAGTTTCCTCATTACAGACCCCCCTACCGAAGGCCCGCCTCTCTCAGGAGGCGGGCCTCGGTTTGTTCGTGATTACGGCCTAGCGGTAGTTGGCCTTGATCTTGCCCCAGGTCGTTTTTTCCGTCGGGACCGGCGGCGGGCAGAAGTTCGGCACGCAGCTTGTCCACTCGGGGTGCCAAATACTCGGAGCAACGCACTCAACCTGCGTCGTGATCGTGCACAGGCCCTGCGGATCGCAGCACGCCCCGGTCGGAACCGGCGGCGGGCAAGGATTCGTGGGCACGCACGCGACGCCGACCAACCACATCCACCCCTGCGGACAGTTCTCCGCCAGGACGAAGGTGCAGGTGCCCGTGTTCGGATCGCAGCACGCGCCGGGCTGCGGACACGGGTTCGTCGGCACGCAGGTCAGATCACCATGCCACACCAGCGGCGGCTCGCAGAACTGAGCGAGCAGGAGTGAGCACGCGCCGGTTGCCGGGTCGCAGCATGCTGCCGGCTGGGCGCATGGCGGGATCGCCGCTTCGCCACAGGTGATTCCCGGTATCCACTGGACATGGTCCGGGGCGGCCGTGCATTCGGCCTCGGTCAGGAGCTCGCAGTGACCGTCGAGGAAGCAGCAAGCGCCGACCGGCATCGGGCAGCTCGCCACGTCGCAGGTCGCCCACTCGCCGTGCCAGACACTGGGAGCCAAGCATTCGGCCGGTATCGTAACCGTGCAGAGTCCGGCCGCATCGCAGCACGCCCCGGTCGGGATGGGGCAGTTGTTGGGCACGCAAGTCGCCCACTCGGCGTGCCACACGCTCGGAGCCAAGCACTCGCTCTGGAGCGTGACCGTGCAGTTCCCCGCCGGATCGCAGCAGGCAGCCGTGCAGTCGAAGATCAGATCGCCGAGGCTGCGCGGCAGGATCTGGTAGTTGTCCGAATAGGGCGAGGTGCTGTCGAACTGAGTTCCGAGCCCGATCACCGTGAACTTGCCGACCGGCGCCGGCGTTCCGTCGATATCGGTCTCTTTGTCGATCCGCATGATCGTGACGCCGCTGCCGTCGTCGATCTGGATATTGGCATTCGATCCGGCGATCGGCCAAGCATCCCCGCCGACGATCTGGACGCAGCGGATCTTGATGAAGCAGTCATCGTAGGTCTCGCCCTGGGTGGCGAGCTCGAAGGTCGTGATCTCGGCCGGGCTGGGCAGCGGATTGCCGCTGCTCAGAACCGTGATCGTGAGGCTCGGCGTCATGATCTCGGTCTTGCCGTTGTAGAAGCCAACGGTCCCAACCACATCGATCATGTCGCCCGCGAGCACCGTCGGCCACGCCGTGCCGCCCGCGAATACCGAGACGCAGCACTCGCCGTCCGTGATCTCGAAGTCGATGTTCGTGAGCTGCCACTGGTGGTCGTTGACGAGGGCGAGACCCGTGACATGGACGAACGCTCCCTCGAGGACGGGGCGCATGGTGACCGGATCGTCCGCCGCGATCTCACAGAGGGTCTTGTCGATCGCCGCGCAGGGGTTCGGCGTGCAGGATGTCACCGCGCCGTTCCAGACGTTCGGCGCCACGCAGGCACTCGCCGTCGTGAGCGTGCAGGCGGCGGTCACCGCGTTGCAGCACGCGCCCAGAGGATCCGGGTTCGGGCAGGTCGTCGTGTTGCACGGTATATCCTGGCCGAGCCAAGTGAATCCGCAGGCGGCCTGGGTCGTGATCGTGCACGCGCCCGTCGCCGTATCGCAGCAAGCACCCGTCGGCTCGATGGGGGATCCGACAACCACGTCGCCCCAGTCGGACCCGACGCGGATCCCATCCACGATCGGCTGGGCGCCGCTCGTGGATCCACCCTGGCGAAGTCCGATCGCATCGACGTTGGTCGCATCCGCCTGCGTCGCATCGGTGGTCGTCAGAGTCGGCAAGGGCTCCGTCGTGCTGATGGCTGGGTCGACGAAGAGCGAAACGATGTCGTTGGTAGTGCCGGCAACGTACTCGTACTTCACGACCACCAGGTAGGTCGTGCCAACCGCGTAACTGTAACCGGTGTAGACGGTGGTCGTCGTGCCGGAACCGACTTGTATGCCGAGGGCATAGTTCGTGGACGCCGGGTCCTTCTTCGCCAAGAGCCGGGCGCGGAAGATGTTCGAGGTCACGGCGCCATCGAAGAAGTGGAAGAAGTAGTCACCCGTGGCGGTCGCGGCGTTCATGTTCACCAACATGGCCGCGTAGGCGTTACCCGCGGTGATCCCGGTGAAGGTCTTGTTCGCATCCTGCCCAGTGATGAGCAGGGTCGTAGCGTTACCAATGCCGGACCCGGGGTATCCCGGATAGGACAAGGTAGGCGCCGTGACCAAGATCGGGTTCGTGGTGGTTGTCCCTGTCTGGGCCCAACCCCCTTGGCCGACGAGAGCGGAGCCGGCGGCGTAGCTGAAGTTCTCATCCACGACCGGCAGCGCCCAAGCACTCGCGCTCATCCCGACGAGGAGCAAGACGCCCATCGTCGCTGCGAGAGCAAGCTTCATACATCGCGTGTTACCAAAGTTTCTCATCGGATCCTCCCAGACGGTGACCCCGCGCGGGGAATGCCCGCACGGGCTTGGGACCGGAAATGGGTCCAGTAGCGCGCGCATCTATAGAAAGTGTCGACAACGGGTTTGAAGAACGAGGACGAACCGCGCGAGACACGCGCACGGATCCCGTCCGGCACAACATGTAGGAAGACAACTCGCGTACCTGGTGGAAAGTATGAAATCGGACGATAGGCCGGCAGGGTTCCGCCGTGCTGGCCATGATGCGGTCGGCGCCTCGGAGGGCGCCCCCCAATTGAAGCAAAGCTGCCAACTAGAACCCTCGTCTCAAAAACTCAGTTACTAGTTGCGATCGCCTAACGTGGTTCCTGAGCCGCAGTAAGAATAACATTTGCCACCCCTCCTGTCAATCGGAATAGGCTGCGGAGGGATGAAGCGAAATCTCGAGAAACGAGCAGGGAAAGATTGGAGCCGGTTGGGGTTCGGGGGATTGACTGGTCCAGTCCTCGCGAAGGCGTTACATCCGTCGGGCGCGCAACGGACCTATCCATAAGGCAATAGGTCCGCGACTTCATGCAGTTTCTCGAGTCCGGAGCCCCGCGGGGGCCCGGCGCCAGGTCGGACGGCCGCGGCCCGGAAAAAGGAGAACCGCGCGGTCTGACCCGCGCGGCTCTCTAGGCTGGTAGCGCTACGGGGATTCGAACCCCGGTTAGATGGCTGAGAACCATCCGTCCTAACCCCTAGACGATAGCGCCTCGAATCGTCAGTTTAGGAAAACCGATCCGGACTGCGCAACTCCGTTTCTGCGGAATCGGCCGGCCGGGATCTCATCGCTCTCACCGGCTTCGCCTCTCCCTGGCCAGGCTTCGTCTCCTTCGGTCGGCCAGATCCGCCAGGGTCGGCTCGTCGAGAAGCCCCCGGTCCGGCCAGATCGCGCAAAGCCAAGCGCAGGCCGCTACGTGAACCCATCGGTAGGGTGAGCGGGCAGCATGGAAGGCCTCGCACTGCGCGAGGTGGAATGCCGGCCCCAGCCCCTCCAAGCCGTGGAGGAAGGCGAGGCGGTGGTCGATGAGTGGAATCAAGTTCGTGAGACTCGCCGGATCGGCCGAGGTGGACGCGACGCAGCCGAGCGCGGCGTCCGCTTGCCAGCTTTCGAGGACGGTACCGATCTGGTCGGCTGATAGGCGCGAGGCCCGAAGGCTCGCCTCGAGGAGCCGGACCCCAGCATCGACCCAGCGCGATTCGACGCCGGCGAACTCGGGAGTGCGCCCGGCCAGGAGGCTCGCGAGCACTTTCTGATTGAGTCCCCCTTGCCGGATCATGCTTCGCAGACCGTGAATCGCGACAACCATCCGCGCGGCGCGCGAGACGGGTAGCCCCGAGGCGCTGGCGCCGAGGAAGAGGATGGCCGCGCCCAGCGAGACCGCCTCCCAGTAGTCCTCGAGCGCCCAATCCCCCACGAGCCGCCGCGCGGCCAGGTCGGTGCGCTCTGCGGCCGAGGCGGAGGCCCACTCCAGCGCGAGGTCCCAAATGCTCGCGGGCTTGTCCTCACCCCTTCCCCGCTCGCCGGGTAGACGACGACGGGCCCGCGCGAGCATCTCCGCAGACTCGATCCGATCGCGCACCTCCTCGAACGGATTCTCCCCGGTCAGCGGATGCGCCTGATGCCGGACGGCCCCCCGAAGAAGGACATCGCCGTGCTGCCAACCGATCCCCTGCAGGAGGTGGAAGACCTCGACCGCGCCGGTCAGCTTGAAGCTTCCCTGGCCGACGCCGTGGATGCCTCCCGTCCAGAGAAGATCCGACATCTCGTCGGCGGTCAGGTTCTTGAACAGCCAGGCGAAGATGTGGTCCGCGACGTCGGTGTCGCCGAACCGCACGGCATCGAGATACGCATCGCGGATCTCCTCCTTGTTGCCTTCCGCGACGGCGGCGAAAACCAGAAGCCGTGTCGGACCGAAATCCGGATCGTGGATCTCGGTGTGGACCCTTCTCGCGGCCGCCACGAGAGGATACGGGCGCAAGTCCGGCGTGAGTCGGGAACCGAGCTCGCGATGGGCCCTCAACATGAAAAGACCGTGCGGGACCCTGCCGGATCCCAAGCCTTCATAGCGCGTCGATCGGACCGCGGCGCGTCCAACGGCCAGGTAGAAATCGTCCTCGGTGGCCTTGCGGGCGAGCCGGCGGGTGATCTCGGAGGTCAACTCCTCCGGACTCGCATCCTCGAGGAGGCGGACCAGCGGCTCGCCGTCCCCGAACTCGAGTGCCTGATGCCAGCTCTTAGCGCTCATGTCGCGGGAAGCTATCAGAGGGTGAAGCGTGGCGCAACCGCCTACCCCCAACGATTCCGCCCGATCGCCGCGTCATCTCGCGCACGCCTACCCCAGCTCCGCGATCGCGCGGCCGACCCTGCGCAGGACCGTTTCGCGTCCCAGAACGGCGAGCATCTCGAAGAGACCGGGCCCGCGCCCCACGCCGCTCACCGCCAACCGGAGTGGGTGGATCAAATCGCCCGTCGCGACCCCCTTCCCCTCGGCGAAGGACTTCACAACGCCCTCTAGCGCGGCGGGATCGAATGGCTCGACGGCGCCGAGCCGGGGCAGGATCTCGCGCAGGAGCTCACCGCTCGCCGGCGTCCATCTCTTGCGCGCCGCCGCCTCGTCATAGGCGGCGGGATCGACGAAGAACCAATCGGCGAGGGACGGAAACTCGTGGACGAAGCAGAGGCGGTCACGCATCAGCTCGATCACGCACGCGAGATACGAGTCCCCACGCTCGTCCCATTCCCGTTCCTTCAGGAGGGGACACAG
>CAZNRY010000201.1:0-6340 GCA_964575675.1 uncultured bacterium | reverse complement strand
ATGAGTACGACAAGGCGTCGGCTTTTTTCGATTCCGTCCTGACCCAGTACCCGAAGTACGAGAAGAGGGACCAGATCCTCTACACCATGGCCGAGACGGCGGCCAGTCGCCGCGATCGCGCATCGGCCATCCGCGGGTACGCGAGGCTTGCGAGGGACTTCCCGAAGAGCCGGCACGCGGCTCCCGCACTGCGCCGGGTGGGCGAGCTTTACTTCGAGGCTGGGCGCTACGACTCGGCTGGCGCGGCCTTTGGCGCGCTTCTCGCGGCATCGAAGGAGAGCAAGGATAGAATCGACGCGGGCGTTCTGCAGTCCCAGGCGCTGCTCAGGCTCGGACGCGCCGAGGAAGCGCTGGCGCTGCTCCGGGGCCTCGAGCCCCCCGAAGCCGCGACGCCTCTTGTCCCTCCGGAGCCCGTCCAATCCGCTTCCGGCGAACGCGCGGCAGGGCAGCCCCCCGCGGCGCCGCCGGTATCGGCCGATTTGGGGGATCAGATCGCGCGCCTCCGGTTGGGCGAGGCGGCGGCGCTGAACAAGATGGAGCAGTACGAGGAAGCCCAGGCTCTTCTCCGAGAGGTCGTTCAGCGCTTCGGGCAAAGCAGCTACGCGGTGGAAGCGCAGTTTCAGATCGGTTACACGTACGAGACGCTGATGGACTCCCTCGAGGCCGGGCGAAAAGCCTACGACAAGGCGGCGCAGCTCAGCGGCCGCTCCGTCTTCAAGGATCAGGCCGCTCAGCGGTCCAAGGCGCTGCAATCGCAGATCGACCTCGAAAAGACGGCCGGCGCCGGCGACGCCGAGGCCGACCAGCGCGCGGCCGCGGCGCTTCGGGTGGCGGAGATCCTGCTCTTCGATCGCGAGCTTGTCGAGTCGGCAATCGCACGTTACCAGGAGCTCGAGAAGGACTATCCGGAGAGCCGTTTGGCGCCGCGCGCCGCCTACGCGCTGGCCTACATCCGGTGGAAGAATCAAGGCGACAGCCTGGGCGCGCAGGGGCAGTTGCGGGATCTCGTGAGACGCTACCCCTCGTCGACCCAGGCGAGAGGCGCAATCGCGCTCCTCGTGTCGCAGCGTGCGGACACGGCGGGGCTCGCGGGGCTCCTTCGGGCCGTGGTGCCGGACACGACCGAGACGAAATCGGACAGCTCGAGCGCCATCCCGGATTCCCTCGCCGCGTCCCCGGATACGACGCGCTCAGGCGCGCCTGCTTCCGAGATGGGTCCCGCGCCGCCCGACATCCACCGGGGTGGGGGCGGGGCGCCCGGCGACTCCTCCCGCGTTCGCGGAGAGGGTGAGGTCGGCCCTCCGCGAAGAGGCAGGCGGGAACCCTCCATCCACCCCGCTCCGGAAGAGCAACAAGGCCCGCCGCCGCCTCCGTCGCCCGACCGGCGGGACGGGCAACTCCCTCCACCGCCGCCGGCGGAGCGGCCCCCGGAATAGCCGTGAGCGAGGCGTTGCCAGCCGCGATGACCGCACGCGTCGAGCGGATCCACAGGATCGGCTCGGCCGGCACCTGGATTGATCTCTCGGTCCCGCCGGGGTTCGCTCCGCCGAAGGCGGGGCAGTTCATACAGATCGCCTGTCAGCCGGACGGCTGCTTCCGACTCAGAAGGCCCTTCAGCGTTTGCCGATGGCAGGAGTCGGATGACGGCGGAGAGATCGGGGTTCTCTTTGCGGTCGTGGGCGAGGGAAGCAGATTCCTCGACGCGCGACGGCCCGGCGACCATGTCGAGATCCTCGGACCGCTCGGGCGTCCCTTCCGGCCGAACCCGGGCCGGATCCCCGTCCTGATCGGCGGAGGACGCGGCGTCGCGCCACTCCTCCTGCTCGCCGATCAGATCGCCGGAGCGTTCCCCGACGGTCTTCTGCTTTACGGCGCGCGGGACGAGGCGGCTCTTTTTCCGACCGAGGCGTGTCCCTATCCGGTCTACCGCGCAACGCTCGACGGGTCCGCCGGGCGCATGGGAACCGTGCTCGATCTGCTGACCGCGATGCTCGGGCAGGGGGCGATCCGTCCCGAAACCGGGGCTCTCTTCGCTTGTGGACCGATGCCGATGCTCGAATCGTTGAGCGCGATCGCGTCCGAAGCGGGAATCCCGGCACAGGTGAGCCTCGAGACGACCTTCGGGTGCGGGACGGGGCTCTGCGCGGGGTGCGCCGTCCCGCTGCTTCCGCGCGAGGGCGAGAAAGGGGACGCCTTCCAGCGGTACGCCTTCGCCTGCGCCGACGGGCCGGTCTTCGACGCGTCGAGGATCGATTGGCGGGAGGTCGCTGAGTGAGCCGGCCGGATCTTTCCATCCGTCTGGGTCCGCTGACCCTGATGAACCCCGTTCTCTGCGCCTCGGGGACGTTCGGGTACGGCACCGAGGCTCCGGCTGCTGCCGCCCGGCTGGGGGGGATCGTCACGAAGACGATCACGCTCGAACCGCGCGCCGGCAACCGCCCGCCGCGGATCGTCGAGACGCCGGCTGGGATCTTGAACTCGATCGGCCTGCAAAATGTCGGCGTCGTTCGCTTTGTCGCCGAGAAACTGCCCGCCCTGCGGGATGCGGGCCTTACGGTCTGCGTCTCGATCGGGGGAAGGACGGTGGCCGAGTACGAAGAGGTGATCGACCGCCTCGAGCAGGCGGCAGGGATCGCGGCCTACGAGGCGAACATTTCCTGTCCGAATGTGAAAGAGGGCGGACTCGAGTTCTGCGCCGTACCCTCTGCTGCGGCTGGTGTCGTCGGCGCGTGCCGCAAGCGGACCGCGCGCCCCCTGTGGGCCAAGCTCTCCCCGAATGTGACGTCGATCGGCGCGCTCGCCCGCGCCTGCGAGGACGCGGGGGCGGATGCCGTGACCGCGATCAACACATTCGTCGGCATGGCGGTCGATCTAGACGAAAGGCGCACCAGGCTGCCGGGAGGCACCGGGGGGCTCTCCGGCCCGGCGATTCGCCCTCTCGCGCTCGCGCGCGTTCGGGAGGTGGTACGGAACGTGTCGATTCCCGTGATCGGGGCGGGCGGCATCGTGACCGGCCGCGACGCCTTGGAGTTTCTCCTCGTAGGGGCGCGGGCCGTCCAGATCGGGACGGCGAACTTCCTGCGCCCCGATCAAGGGGCGCGCGTCGTCGATGAGATCGAGAGTTTCCTCGAGGAGCGCGAGATCGGTTCGATCGACGACTGGATCGGTTCCCTCAGGGAGTGGGATTGACCCGGATGGAGGTGAGGCGATGAGCGGACCCGTTCTTCCCCGCGCGGCGCGGGAGCGGCTGATCGTGGCGCTGGACCTGCCCGGCTCGCGCGAGGCTGTCGAGATGGCCCGTCGGCTGGGCGATTCGGTTCTCTGGGTCAAGGTAGGGCTTGAGCTCTTCTGCTCGGCGGGCCCCGCGGTGGTCGAGGAGTTGGCCCGCTCGGGGAAGCGGGTCTTCCTGGATCTCAAGTTTCACGACATCCCGAACACGGTCGCCGGGGCGGTGCGCGCTGCCGCGCGGCTGCCGATCGGGCTCGTCGACATTCATGCCTCGGCGGGGTCGAAGGCGATGGAGGAAGCGGCGCGCGCGCAGGGAGAACGAGACGATCTTGGGGTCATCGCGGTGACGCGGCTGACGAGCGCCGCGGACGGCCCGGCCGACTTCGACGACGTCCGGCGCCTCGCGGAGGCCGCCGTGCACGCGGGTCTCTTCGGAGTGGTCTGCCCGGCCGCGGCCTCCTCGGTCCTGCGCGATCGATACGGGGATCGCCTGGCGCGCGTCGTGCCGGGAATCCGACCCTCGGGGGTCGCCGCGCACGATCAGATTCACGTCGCGACGCCCGAAGGGGCGGTTCGATCGGGCGCGCATTGGATCGTGGTGGGAAGGGCGATCACCCAAGCCGACGACCCGGCAGCCGTGGCGCGGCAGATCATCGCAAGCCTTGAGGTTTGACCTCGCAGGCCGCGGGGGATAGGCTCGGAGCTTCATGGGATCCGCGTGAGCGGGGGAAAGGGAGTATGCAAAAGGTCTGCATGATTGGCAGCGGCTATGTGGGGCTCGTCACGGGGG
This sequence comes from uncultured bacterium, assembly GCA_964575675.1. Taxonomy (GTDB): domain Bacteria; phylum Eisenbacteria; class RBG-16-71-46; order CAIMUX01; family VGJL01; genus CAZNRY01. The sequence continues at coordinate 2,322 of CAZNRY010000201.1, read as the reverse complement.
TTTGCCTCGCAGACTTCGGCAACAGCGTCACCTGCGTCGATCTGGACGAGAAGAAGATCGAACTCCTCAAGGCCGGGAAGATGCCCTTCTACGAGTTCGCCCTCGAAGAGATCGTCAAGCGCAACGTCCGCGAGGGAAGACTCAACTTCACGAGCGACCTGCCCAAGGCGATCCGCGACAACCGGGTCGTCTTCATCGCGGTCGGCACCCCGCAGTCCGAGACCGGCGAGGCCGATCTCTCCCAGGTTTGGTCGGCGGCGCGGACGATCGCGAAGAACCTGAACGGTTACAAGCTGATCGTGCAGAAGAGCACGGTCCCGGTCGGGACCGGCGAGAAGGTCTGGAAGATCATCAACTCAAACCGCCCCCGGAAGGTCCGGTTCGATGTCGCGAGCAACCCGGAGTTCCTTCGCGAAGGGTCCGCCGTTGAGGACTTCATGCGCCCCGACCGGGTCGTGATCGGCGCCTGGACGCAGAGGGCCGAGACCCTCCTGACGGAGATCTACCGGCCCCTCTATCTCAACGAGACCCCGATGGTCCGCACGAATGTGCAATCAGCCGAGCTGATCAAGTACGCTTCGAATGCCTTCCTCTCGACGAAAATCTCCTTCATCAACGAGATGGCGAACCTCTGCGAGGTGGTGGGCGCAGACGTGAAGGTGATCGCGCGCGGGATGGGACTCGACAAGCGCATCGGGCCGAAGTTCCTCCACGCCGGCGCCGGGTACGGCGGATCCTGCTTCCCGAAGGACACCCTGGCCCTTGCGGCTCTTGCCGCGCAGGCGGGGAGCCCGTGCAAGATCGTCGAGGCGACGATCGAGGTGAACCGCCATCAGCGCGAGCGGATGCTCCAGAAGATCCTCTCCGTGGCGGGCCGCGTGCGCGGCAAGGAGATCGGGGTTCTTGGGCTCGCCTTCAAGCCGCAGACCGATGATGTCCGCGAGTCGGTCGCGCTCGAACTGATCCGCTCCTTGCGCAGGCGCGGCGCCCGAATCCGAACCTTCGATCCCGTTGCGATGTCCCGCGCGGCACAGGAAATCAAGAGCGGGGTTCTCTTCTGCGAGAACGCCTACGATGTGGCTCGGGGGGCGGAAGTTCTCGTCATCGCGACGGAATGGAATGAGTTCAGGATGCTCGACCTGAAGAAGCTTCGCAGGATCATGAAGAAGCCGGTCGTTGTCGACTGTCGCAACATCTACGATCCTCCGAAGATGGCGTCCCTTGGGTTCCGCTATGTCTGCGTCGGCAGGGGGATCCCGGCAGGCGGAGGCGCGGGGAAGAAACGATGATCGATGGGGTCGTCGTAAAGACTCTCAAGCCGATCGCCGACGAGCGCGGATATCTGATGGAGATCCTGCGCTCGGACGATCCGTTCTTCGAGAAGTTCGGCCAGAGTTATCTCACCGTTGTCTATCCAGGCGTCGTGAAGGGATGGCACTACCACAAGCTCCAGATCGATCACTTCTGCGCCGTGAAGGGGATGGCGAAGGTCGTCCTCTACGACGACCGCGAGGGATCGACGACCCGCGGCGAGGTGAACGAGTTCTTCATGGGCGAGAAGAACCCGATCCTGCTCAGGATCCCCGCGGGGGTCCTCCACGGGATGAAGGGGATCGGCGCCGAGCCGGCTTTCATCGTCAACACGCCGAGCGAGCCGTTCCGGCACGCAGATCCCGATGAGCACAGGGTGCATCCCCACGACAACCAAATCCCCTACTCATGGGACCGGCGGGACGGGTAGGAAGACCACCCGAATGGAAACCGAGCGCGACAAGCTGGTCGAAACGGGGCGCTACCTCGTCACGGGTGGCGCGGGGTTCATCGGCGCGAACTTCGTGCATCACATCCGCCGCCGGTACCCCCGAGCCCCGGTCACGGTGCTCGACAAGCTGACCTATGCCGGCAATCCGGCCAACCTCGCCCCCTTCGAAGGAACGGAGGGGTACCGGTTCGTTCGCGGAGACATCGCCGATCCGAAGATCGTCGAGCCGCTCCTGGCCGAAAGCTTTGATTTTGTTCTGAACTTCGCCGCCGAGACCCACGTCGACCGTTCGATCGGAGACCCAGGGGATTTCGTGCGGACCGACGTCTACGGCGTCTACGTTCTGCTGGAAGCGATCAGAAGGCACCCGGTGCGCTGCTTTGTCCAGATTTCCACCGACGAGGTCTACGGCGAGGTCTTCGGTCCGCCCGTCGACGAGGAGGCTCCGCTGAAGCCGCGCAATCCCTATGCGGCGAGCAAGGCCGGCGGAGATCGTCTCGCCTACCCCTACCATGCGACCTACGACCTTCCGATCGTGGTGACCCGCTGCAGCAATAACT
>CAZNRY010000200.1:0-6369 GCA_964575675.1 uncultured bacterium | reverse complement strand
GCTAGCGGCCAGGGTCCTTACACCCTCGCCTATCGTGGGCCGGAGTGTCCGACTGCGACCAAGGCTGCGACGTGGGGCTCGATCAAGACGCTCTATCGGTAATCCGGTATTGGGTTTTGTCGTGCGGCTAGTCCGCATGGCGTCGGAATGAGAGGGGGACGGGGGTAACCCTGCCCCCCCCTTTTTTGCCTGTCGGGATCGAGGTGAGACTTACTTTCCGCACTTCACGGACGCGATATCGCGCCAAGGCTTCAGCACCGGGCATGGAAAACGGAAACCGGGATTCTCACCAGCTTCTGGATTGCGCGCTGTAGATCGGTGAGTTGGGGTTCGAAGACTTGAACGAGACGCCCAGCTTTGCGCAGCCGATGCCTCTGGAGGGGAGCGAAGACATCCAGGATGCGCCCGCACGGCGTGTGGATTCGGGTTGGGTGCAGATTTCAGATTGACTGATTGACATAACGAGAGATCCGCCGAAACTAAGGACGCGCCGTGACGCCGGCGGGAACCTACCGTTCCGGCCACTCCGGCACCAGCTCCTCGCGGTAGGCGAAGAGGCTGAAGATGCCTCCCGTGTGGACGAAGAGGACTTCCTCATCGGGCGGGATCGATCCGTCCGCCAGCATGTCGGCCATCGCAAGGAAGGCCTTGCCGGTGTACACCGGATCCAGGATCAACCCCTCCTCACCCGCCAATCGCCGGATGAGATCGAGCAGCCTCGGGTACGTCTTCGCATACCCCGGCCCGCGGTATCCCTCGATCACCTGAACCTCTTCGAGGGGCAGCTTGACCTTGAGCCCTGAGGCCTTCACGAACTCCTGAAGGATCTCGGCGACCCGAACGCGGAAGTAGGCTTCGTTGTCGCACACCGCGACCCCCCAGATCTTCGCGGAAAGCCCCAAGAGTCTCCGGCCAATGCGTATAGGGGATTGTATTCCGCGACCGGCACATGAAGCTGCGAACCAGCCCCCCGCGAAGGCACAGGGGGGCTTGTAAGCTTCTCTGTGTAAATGGTCATGACCTAGGCCGAAGTTCTTCCGGCTGCGCCGGGAGAACTTCTTATGGATCAAGAAATTAGGACGGAATCAGGGTGCAGCGTTCTGTCTACACCCGGATCTTCTCCAGCAAATCGAGCGCCCGCTGCTGGCGGACATTCGGTGTCGTCGTGATCCGAAACGTGCCCTCGCTCGCTGATGCATGCTTGCGGCGGCAGGTGTTCCGGACGATGGTCCCGAGATCCTTCAATAAGGTCCGAAAACTGTGAACCTCGGTTCCATCCTCGAGCTCGTGGCTGGAAACCTTCTGCAGGGCTTTGATTGATCTTTCGGCCGGGGCCACGGGATCGCGGGTTCGCTTGGCCTGCTGGTCCTCGTCGGCAAAGAGTAGTTCTCGCCAAGCCTCCAGCATGTGCCACTCCACATAGTAGGCCAACATGCACAGGAAGATGTGGGCTCGCACCCGCCCTTCCAAATGGTGATGGATCGGTCGTACCTTCAGATCCACCGTCTTCATGCACCGAAAGGCTCGCTCCACGTTACTCAGAAGCTTGTAGCTTCGCACCGTGTCTGCCGCGTCCAGGCGCTCCTGCGGTAGACTCGTGCGAATGACATAGAGCCCATCCAAGGCCGCCTCCGTCGCCACCTTCTCTTCCAGGAGACGGAAGTCGAAACCATCGTCGCGAATGTCCAGATCAAAATGCTTCACCACCTTGTACTTGTTCACCACCCGACCTACCCGCACTCCGATCTTCGCCTTGCCCTTCAGTCGGCCTCGTCCGGCCATGCCCTGCACCTTGAGCAGCTCTCGCTGTGTCGCCTCGATCAAAGATTGCCGTTTGCGCGCCCGCCGCTCTGTCATCAACGGATTGCGACAAACCACCAATCGCTCCCCATGGTAATCCGGATGGCTCAACTCAAAGAGGTTACGCTCATCAAAAAGCCCTAACTGGATCGCGCCTCCCTCCATCAGCTTGCGGATCTGACCCGTCTTCAAGGCCGTGATCCATTCCAGATCCTCCAGATCTTTCATCTGCCGAATCTGTTTCTGGCTGATCATTCCCCGGTCCCCCACGAGGACCAGACTCGTCAGACCAAACTCCTCCCGGATCTTTCTGACCGCAGGCAACAGGGTCTTCGCATCTCCCGTGTTCCCCGGGTAAACCGACACCGACACCGGACAACCACCCGCATTGGTCAGCAGTCCATAGTTGACCTGAAGCAACCCCTTCTTCCCGTCCCGATTATGGCCCAAGGCCGCCAGAGGACACCGCACTCCCTCGAAGTAGCTCGAAGTCAGATCGAAGAGCGCCAAGCTCCCCGGATCCAGATGACGCACCGCCAATTTCTTCTCAACCCTACTCTGGTGTTTGAACAACCAATCCATCGCCGTGTACAACTCATCCTCGGTGGCATCAGAGACCCCAAGATCCTCTGCCAGGGTCGTGGTCTGCCACCACCGCGTGGTGGCCAGTTTGCTGTGAGGCTCCAGAACCCGCGCGACCACCATTGCTACCACCAAATCCCGTTCGCGGGACGGCCGCGAAGCAATCAGGTTCTCGAAGGACAACTGCTTCATGGCGGAGCGCACGGCTTGCACGTGGCCGTGGTGCGATGAAGCTACGACCTCGAAGAGGGTCTCGACGGCCACCAGCCGGTCTCCTTTGAGGATCCGTCGGATGGACTCGATTTGATCCATGGGGAGGGAAGAGAGATTCGCGAGGGTCCGTTTCCTCACCCGTTTTCCCTCGCGATAGGACTCCCGGAGCAGAGCTGCTGGCGGGGAACCTCGGTTGGGCACGAGATGAATATGCATGCCCACGATTATGCAATGTCATCCAATCATGTCAACAACAATCTTAATCATTACATGCCTACACATACGCAAAGAAATCAACTCCGTAACCGCCAAACATGAGCGGAGTTAGCGACTCGATTCAAGGGATAGGCAGGAAGAACTTCGGTCTAGTCTGGGAGTTCGTAAACCGTCTCACCTGGGGTCCGCTCTTCCCATGTGCGTTCACCACTTCGGGCGTAGAGAATGGAGAGGGGAGAGTTTTGGGTCCACCTGGGCAGTTCGTGACGGTTTCTCTGGGGGCCCAGGCGGGACGGTCTACGAACAGAGAGTCCGCGTGGGTAATTCACCCTCGCAACTCTCTGCGATTCTGCGCGATATGCGGGGCCCCGATGGCTTCCACCACCAGGGCTCCGTTCACCACTCAGGCCATTCTAAGTTGGTGGCTTGGATTTCTGGCTCCCCGCTCCGAATACGAACCTACACCCTTCCGGTTAACAGCCGACCACTCTGCCTTCGTCGACCGACACGAGGGCGACACCAAGCTCTCCCCCACAGCCCCAAGCTAGGTCCGCCGCCCTCGTCGCGTAGTTTTCGCGGACTACGCCGCCGCCTTTCGCCCCTCGGTGTAGATGCGGTAGCAGGCGAAGGCGAGGGAAAGAACCGCCGGCCCGACGACGACGCCCAAGAAGCCGAAGAGCTTCAGCGCCCCTAGGATCGACAGGAATAGCCAGAGGATCGGAAGCTTCATCTCGCGCCCGATGAGATAGGGCCGCAGAAAGTTGTCGACGAGGCTCACGACGAGCGTTCCATAGATCGCCAGGCCGATTCCTGCGCCGCGATGTCCCGAAGCGAACAGCACGATTGCCGTCGGCAGCCACACGACGAACGGCCCCACGAAGGGCACCAACGCCGCGATGAAGGTCACGAAGGCGAGCAGGATCGGCACCTTCGCGCCCGCGATCCAGAACCCCATCCCGGCGAGGACCGCCTGGGTCGCGGCCGTGAGAAGAACACCGCGGAAGACGGCATTCACGGTCTGTCCCGCGATGCCGAAGAGGCGTCGCGAGTGCTCCTTCTCCAACGGCAAGGCGCCCTGGATTGCGTCGATCCATCCCGGTCCCCGCCGCAAGAAGAAGAAGAACGCCAGCAGTGTGATTCCCATCCGGACGACGGCCGCGGGGACGCTCTTCGTCACGCTCCGGAGCCGTTCCAGCAGGAACTCCTGCACCCAGATCGCACCCTTGTGGAGCTCTGCCTCGACGACCGAAGGGCCGGTATCGGGTTGCCCACCGACCAAGAAGTGTGTGATCCCCCTAAGGCGCGACTCCTCGAGCCATCGGGAAATCGATTGATAGGCATCCGGCCCCAGGCTCTCCTGGACGCTCGGCCAGAGGTTCTGCACCTCGCCGATCAGATTGAAGGTGATGAGCACGGCGGGGATGAAGAGGATCGCGATTGAGAGGACGGTGCTGATCACCGCGGCTGCGGTCGATCGTCCCCGAACCACTTGTAGAATTTTCCTGTGGAGCGGATAGAAAAGAATCGCCAGCGTGCTCGCCCAGAGGATCTCGCGGATGATCTGCATGTAGATCGCGACCAGAAGGGCCAAGATCCCAAGGGTGACGAAGCCGAAGCCGAACGCGAGCGCGCGCCTGCGCAGCTCGAGCACGCCTGGCGAAGGCGGCGGGGCGTCGTGCGGGGAACTCCCCGCCGCCGTCCCGTCTCTCTTTCCCATCCCTGGGGTTTCGGGTTCGCTCACCATCTACTCCGGATCGGAACAATACCTGCTCCGCCGGCGCGGCTCAGCAGGAGATTTTGGCCGTACTTTCATGTGGCAGGAAACACGGACCATTTACAGCCGCTCCGGATGGGTCGCGAGTTGGTGGCGGGACTTCCCCTCTCCCACGAGACCCTGAATCCTCTCATCGACCTTGCGGTTCAAGACGGCGGTTCGCACCGGGCCTTCCACCTTCTCGAACGGGACGTAGCCTGCCCGCTCGCGATCGATCACGCGCACGGCGGCCCAGCCCCCGGCAACCTTGACGGGCGATTCCAGGACGTCGCCGGCATTCAGGCCGACCGCCACCTCGATCATCGGACGCTCCTCGGCAGGAAGGGGCTGGGACAGACCGATCTCCGGGGACGTCGCGACGCTCCGAACCTCGGGCCTCGCCGTCTCGAGCCGCTTGATCTCGGCCTGCCACCAGATGTAGTCATGCGCGCGGGCGTCGGAAAGCCAGGCCCGCGCCTCCGATTCCTGCGGGAAGACGAGATAACTCAGGCGGATCCGTTCGTACTGGCGGTACCTGACCTCTTTGTTCAGCTCGTAGTAATCCCGGATTTCCTGCGCGGTAACGAGGACCTTGCTGCTCAGCTTCTTCTGGAGATTCTCGCGCAGGACTTGCTCCTCGTCGTACCGCAAGCCGGCTGCGTAGGCGGGCTTGCGATCGAGTCCCAGCCGGTGGGCTTCGGCGATCCGTAGGTCGATCAACGCCCGAAACTCGATCTGCCGCTGGAACGCATCGAGCTTGGCGGCGTTCGGCCAGATCCCCGATGGGACATCCGCCAATCCCTCCATGAAGGCGCCGGCCGTCAGCTCGCGGCCGTCCACTCGAAGCAGACGCCGGTCCCTCGATTCGGCGTCCAACCGCCAAAGGGGAGGACGGCTTGGGCCGGGCCGGGGCCCCGCTTGCCGTGCGCTCGCGGCAATGGAATCCCGGAACGCAATCATCGCCTTCTGGACCATCGACGCGGCCGCAGAGTCGACATCGAGACGATGCTCCTTCTTGAGCGAATCCCGATAGGCGGCGAGCACTTCCCGCCGCCGGATCCGCCGCACGATTCCCATGAACTGCGATTCGGACTGGGCATGATTTCCCAGGTCGAACGGACGGAACTCTTTGATTCGCAGGAACTCGTAGCCGCGGCGAGATGCGCGCACGGCGGTGACATACCCACGCTGTCGGTCCTGCAGAAGGAGCTCCTCGGCGAGGTCATCGCCAAGTTGCGCGGCCGACATCCAGTCCAACTCCGGTCCCTTTTGACGCCGGAGCGGGTCGTTCACGTAAGCGCGGTCAACCTCCTCGAAGGCCCGCCCACGGACAACCTCGTCGCGGGCGATGGTCGCGATGGAATCGCTGGGGCTAACGAACTGCAGCAGCAGGACCTCTCGATTCAGACGGCCACGCACGATCCGGCGCGACTCGAGCGAATCGGAATCGACCGGAGCGGTGATGCGATCATCGAGGGCCGCCAGCAATCGGCCCCCTTTTGATTGGGCGAGCCTCTCCGCTCCGCCCGGGCCAAGACCACCGAGATACTCCCGCGAGATCTGCACGAAGAGATCGTTTGCGCCCATCGTCTCGAGGAACTGCAACTTCGTTTCGCGGTCCGCGGCATCGAACTTCGATCCCCCGTTTCGCAGCTCGTAGTCGGCTCTCAGATCCTCGAGCGTGAACTCTGTCCCATCGATCCCGATGAAGACGGGGTCGGCCGCTTGGGCTATGGCGACTCTCGCGCCCGGGAGAGAGACGGCCAGGAGCGCCGCCATAAAAGCGCGGCGAAGGGGATTGAGGC
>CAZNRY010000199.1:0-6414 GCA_964575675.1 uncultured bacterium | reverse complement strand
CGCCTGCTCTGGGCTGAGAACATCAGGGCGGCAAACGAGGTTCTCTCGACGGAAGACATCGATGTACTCTTGCTCGACCTTTACCTTGGAGACGACTCAGGTTTTGATTTTCTGAAGGAGCAGAGGAGGGCAGCCAGCGATCTTCCTGTCGTCGTCCTCAGCAAGGACGACAGCCCGGAATCGATCGATGCGGCAGTTCGCTTGGGTGCACTTGGGTATATCCATAAGAGATCCGACGAATCTACGTTCAAGGTTTCGATTCATCACGCACTCGCCTTAGCCCGCCAGCGCTCGCGCGCGCGGTTGGCACGACTGAGACTGGACACAGGCTTGGAGGACAACTTCATTGCACGCGCCCCGGCAGGTCAGGCCCTCCTGGAGGAGATCAGGCGAGTTGCGCCTCGAAAGGTCAGCGTACTCCTACTCGGCGAGACGGGAACCGGGAAGACCCGGATCGCACGGGAGATTCACGATCGGAGTGGTCGTCGTGGGGACTTGGTCTTCTTCAGTCCATCCGACTTCAGCCCGGGCACGGTTGAGGACGCCCTGTTCGGTCATGAAAGAGGAGCGTTCACGAGCGCCATCCGCAAGAGTTTCGGTGCGGTCGAGCACGCGGACGACGGCACGCTCTTCTTCGACGAGATCTCCGAGATGCCGCTGGAATGCCAGACGAAGCTCCTTCGATTCCTGGACGGAGGGGAGTTCACGCGGCTCGGCAGTCAGGTAACCCGACGTGTCGACGTGCGGGTGATTGCCGCGTCGAATACACCGATGGAACAGCTTCTTCGATGCGGGAAGCTGCGGGAGGACCTCTTCTATCGGTTGAGCGGTTACCAGATCTGTGTTCCCCCACTCCGGAGGAGGCGAGAGGACTTCCCTCCTCTACTGAAGCTGTTCGCCACGGAAATCGCCATCGAGGAAGGTCTTCCGGTTCCTGAGATTCCCGAAACCGTGGTTGACGAATTGGGGGGACGTGAGTGGCCAGGCAACTTACGGGAGCTTCGCCATGCCCTCTGGAGAGCGATGATTCGCTCTTCGGACAACAGCCTCATTCTGAGAGATTTCGATGGCGCTGGGGAGGGGACCCGCGCTGAGGGTGAGAATGCCGGGGGTGTTCTCGACAACAGAGAACTCTTCCATCTTCCCTACGGAGCGGCGAAGGAACGCGCTCTCTCTCGCTTCCTCCAGGGGTACCTCTCCTACTACATCCGGCGGACCCACGGCAATGTCCTCCGAGCTGCCGAGCTGGCCGGGATGAACCGCAACACTTTCAGTGCGCACCTGCAGGCTCTCCGCGAGGCGGGGTACCCGATCGATACGGAGACTAAAGGGATGCCTGATTCCATGGGCAGCTCTGCTTAGCCTCTTAGGCGCAGCCGCACCATGAATAACCCTATCGTGGCTCCGAACCATCCGCGAGACAAGAGATAGCTGCATTCTCTGGCTGAACTTCCCATCGGTCTCCCATCACCTTGACGCGCGCTGGCACATCCCTTGCTTTATTGCCAATCTTTTGGGGATTGACGTATTCCTCGACCGCGAGTGGCAACTCTTCAGCGGTGATCCCACGGTCGTCTTCGGACCGCTCGGTTCCAGGTAGGTGGCCGGGCTTCCACCGGCGGATGTGCCGCCCAGTGACCCGGCGCCATCTGCACAACGGCCCTTCGGGGCAAGGAGGTGTCCTCATGTCGCGGAGGATGTTCTCGTTCTGGTTAGTCGTCCTGGCCCTCCTCGGTGCTACCCAGGCCATGGCTTCGGTTGCCGCCTGGTGGCCCTTCGACGGCACGGCCAATGACTGGAGCGGAAACGGCCACAATGGCACTCTTCATGGCGGGGTAGCTTACGACGTCGCACGCTGCGACAGCGGGATCAGTCTAGACGGCACATCTGGCTACGTGGAGGTCCCTGACGGAGCGGGCCTCGACGGAATGGTGGCCCTCACGCTTCAAGCTTGGATCTATCTCCACGCTTATCCGCCGGTCTCTGACCGCGGCGTGAATATCGTGAACAAGTGGGGGGCGGGTGGTCCTATTGATGACTCCTACCAACTCGGGCTGACTGACCGTGACCAGGATGGGGATGCCGACCATCTCTACCTCGAGGTGAGCGACGGCAATCCCAGCGACCTCCCGGACGATGACTACATCTCCCTGCGTTTCTCAGAAGCGTCCATTCCTCTCGACCAGTGGGTTCATGTCAGTGCCACTTTCGCACCGGGCTCGGACCCGATCCATCTCTACATCAATTGCGCATCAAGTGACGGACCGTACTACACCGGAACTGACCAGCAGACCCAGTTTGTCCAGAACACCGATGCTCCTTTGCTTATGGGAATCAACGAAGTCTCACAATTCCTGAACATGATCTTGGATCAGGTCGTCGTTTACGACGCAGTGGTAGCACCTGATTGCACCTGCGAATCGACACCTGTCACCCCTACCTCCTGGGGCGGCGTGAAAGCTCTCTACAGGTAGGTCATCAACACGAGATGGCCCTGCCCACCTCGCTGTTGCAGCGAATGGATCTCGCCCGGCACGGTCCCTGCGGCGCAGGGTCCGCGCCGGACCAGCCCACCGCTGAAGAGCACGCTGGACACACGAATGGGGGATGCCCCCGAAAGGAGATCGCGCCATGAAGACACTCATCCACGCGCTACGCACTATCGCGAGAGGAGGAGTCATCCTGCTGCTCTTGCTCGTGCCGTCAGGGAGCAAGGCCTACCCGGGTACGCAGACGTGGGGCGTTACGAACGACGGATGGGAATATACGGCACGCACGTTCGTGCCCTCCCCAGGCGGTGATGTTGGCGGTTGGGCGGTCGCATGCAGGGACCTTCCCGCGCTACCCACTCGCTGGACATTCACGGTGACGATTCCAGAACCCTCGGCCGCCTGCGAAGACTCGCGGTGTACGGAGACCAGATTCGGAGTCATCCTCATTGGTGGCGACTGCTATGAGCAGGCGCCATCCGAGGCTGACGACTCGGTGATCTTCGACTACGATGCATGCCATCGCGCAATGGGCCTAACCCACTACCGATACTTGAACAACTATACGCCCGTGATTCCGAACCTGCCGTTTCCAGACCTCTCTCCGGGACCACACGACTTCCAGATCGACCGTGTCGCCGATGCACTATGGACGCTGTTCATAGATGGCCAGCTCATAGGCGCGGCGAACTACTCCGGGATCCCGGCAACTCTCGGTACCTATGAGTTCGTCAATGTGTACTGCTCTGGTGTGACGTTTCGATCGTATGAGCCCTTCTATTCTGCCCCGGATTGGGTCCAGACAACGAGTGGGATTCGCGGTATAGATGGGCTGGAAGAGGGGTTGCAGACGGTAAGCTCTCCGAATCCGTTTCACAGTAGTGTCCAGATCGAGTTTTCGGTCAGCCAAGCGGGCCCAGTGGAGGTGCTGATCTTCGACTCTGCCGGGCGCCTCGTGCGACGCATCCTGCAGAATACGGGGGCGGCAGGTATCTATCGCACCTCCTGGGATGGCACGGACAACAGCGGCCACGCGCTTCCGAGTGCCGTGTACCACTGTCGCGTCCAGGTCGGCGACAAGACGACCAACGAATCCCTGGTTCTCCTAAGGCAGTGACGGTGTCCAACTTCCGCATGCAGCAGCCGGCGGGCCCGGAAGGTTCTTTCACGCTCGGAGTATCTGGCTCGCGCCCACCGCTGCTGATGCGGCACGTTGGCACTAGAAGAACGGGTGCTACAGAAAACGGCGGGTGGCAGGTGATCGGACAAATCAAACCTCCCCCGCATGCCACCGAGGTTCTTGAATCTCGACCGGAAAGGGGAATTGCTGTTATGAGAAAGGTGCTCATGTTTCTCTTCTTGTTGCTCGTCATCTTTGCATCGGGTGATCTCGTCAGAGCGGCGGATCTGAACCCCTCTGCGTGGTGGCGGTTCGACGAAGGGCAGGGCGGAATTGCCCGTGACGCGACCGGCAATGGGCACGACCTGTCAGCGTTCAACGGGGCCGACTGGTGCTACTCGGGTCTCCCGGCCGACAACGCGGCACACCTTGACGGAGCATACGCCCGCTGGGAAACCCCGGATGCTCCGGGGCTCGACGGCATGCCCCGTCTGACACTTCAAGTCTGGGTATATCCCGAGGCGCCAATTCCAGGACACAACCTGGGAATCGTGACGAAATGGGGACCTGGGGGGGAGTCAGATGACTCTTATGCCTTGGTTCTCAATCCGGAGGGCACCGTTGAGTGTAGGATCATGGGCAGCCCAGCCGGCCCTTCGAATCAGGCGCAGATCGTTTCGACCAGGCCGCTGGTCCTCAACAAGTGGACTCAGGTACGGATCGTGTACGACGGCTCTACGGTGAAGCTGTTCCTGAACATGATCGAGGACCGAGTCGTATCGGCCACCTTGGGTTCGATCAACCACACTACGTGGCCTCTGTATGTCGGTCGAAACGACTGGGATGGTCAGAGCCCAGGATCGTTCCTCGGCTGCATTGATGAGGTGAAGATCTACGGGGAGAGCAGCCCGCCCGTTCCAGCGGAGCACCCCTCCTGGGGAGAGATCAAGTTCCTCTATCGTTGAGAGTTGCTCGTAGGGGAAGCGGGGCAGTGGAAGGTACGACTGCCCCGTCTTTCCGATAGGACATTCAGAGCACGCAGCTTGACTTGTGGCAAACGCAGTCCAATCCTTGCAACCGAATCGGCATCAGGCCTGATGAGAGGACCCCGTAAGGAATCTCTGGCTCGTCATATGAGCAACGCACTGCACTTCCGATACGACCCGTTCAGGATCCGTCGCCTCGACCACGACGGATTGGAGTACCTCGCTGACACCGGTGCCGTCATCCTGATCGATTTCCACCTCTGTGCCAGAAACTGGGCGAAGGATCGCGGTGAAACCGGCGCTGCGGAAGGCAACCTGGTCGGCTGGAGCGACTGCACGGCCAAACCACCACGGTACGTCTTCTACACGGACCCCGTGACGATTCTGGAGTTTGATACGACCCCCGAGCAGGCTGAAGCTGAATCATCCGGTTCGTGGCCGCTCTGGTACCGGCAGTTCATTGACTTGATGTTTCGCCTGGGAGACGTCCGCCGAGCGATGTACGATCTCAGCTGACTCGGAGACGGCCGGTGGCGGGGCCAAGAACCTCCGTTGTGACCTGACGGGCTAACAGGACGCTGATGAGCGGGTGCGACCCACCCTGGCGTCGACCCAGACAGTGAGCATCGGTCATGAAGATGGTCGACTACACTCCACGAGTCAGGCTTCTGTGCGAGGGAGCCGCCCAACAACTCGTGGACCTGATCGCCCGCATTGAAAACGCCCCCATCTCGGTGGGCGAATTCTCCGAAGCAGTACTGGCCGTCCTGACCAACGTATACCAGCTCCGTCGCTACGCCGTCATGGGCGCGCCGGCTGTTGTACCGGAGAATCGTCCTCCTCGCTCCAACTATGAGTTCCCTTTCGGCGTGTGTTCCGAGACTGGAGAACCGGATCATGTGTGGCTGCCGCTTTTCCAGCACAGGATCGGCGATATCGAGTTCCCCCTGTATTGTGCATGCGAGGTCTTATTCACGCGGGACGAGGAACGTTGGCGTCTATGGCGGGGTCTAAGCGATATCCCTGCGGACATCCACGGGGCCGTACCGTTTCTCCGAGAGGCTCAGGGGAGCTTCACGGGGATCGTCGCACTTATGAATGAGAGGAAGATTCGGCTTCAGCTCCTTGACGAGGAGCAGTCGTGAAGGTGGTCGATTACACTCCGCGGGTCAGGCTCCTGTGCCAGGGGGCCGCCCAGAAGCTTGTGGATCTGATCGCCCGCATTGAGAATGGGTCGATAACTCGGGGGGAGTTCTCCGAGGTGGTCTTGACGATCCTGTCCAACGTGTACCAGCTCCGCCGCTATGCCGGCATGGGTGGGCCGGTAGTCGTCCCGGACGATAGCCCTCCTCGCGCCGTCTATGATTTCCCTTTCGGCGTGTCCTCCGCGACTGGAGATGTGGATCCTGCGTGGATGCCGCTCTTCAAGGGTGGGATCGTTGATGTCGAGTTCCCCCTGTATGGTGCATGCGAGGTCTTGTTCACGCGGGATGATGACCGTTGGCGTCTTTGGCCGGACCTCACCGAGGTCCCTCCCGATCTCAAAGGGGTACTACCGTGTCTCCGAGAGGCTCAGGAGAGCCTGACGAGGATCGTCGCGCTCATGGACGAAAGGAAGATTCGGATTCAGATCCTTGACAGCCGGCCCGACGGCTAGCCCTGATGCGCCCGCCGTCCCTCAGGTCCCCGTTCGGTCTATCCCCGCGCGCGCGGGGGAGCCGAGCATCACGAAGAGCCGACCGAGGCGATGGAGGGCATGAAAAACGAACTTGTCCTGTTCATATTTCATGGTAGACTGTGACCATGATTGATCGCCCAC
>CAZNRY010000198.1:0-6426 GCA_964575675.1 uncultured bacterium | reverse complement strand
CCGACCGAGGTCGTGGCCGCCTGCCTCCAGATGGGGATCATCGCCAACGTCAATCGCCGCCTGGACAAGGACGAGATGGGGGCGATCGCGGACGAGTTCGGAGCGGAGCTCGAGTTCGTCCACGAGTATGGCGAGAAGGCGCTCGAGGATACGATCGCGGCCGTCGAGGGGACCTTCGAGAGCGTTCCCCGGCCCCCGGTCGTCACCGTGATGGGCCACGTCGACCACGGAAAGACGAGCCTTCTGGACTACATCCGGAAGACGAAGGTCGTCGCGGGCGAATCGGGAGGAATCACGCAGCACATCGGCGCCTACGGCGTCGCGCTTCCGACCGGCAGGGTCACGTTCCTCGACACACCGGGCCATGAGGCATTCACCGCGATGCGCGCCAGGGGCGCGCAGGTGACCGACATCGTCGTGCTCGTTGTGGCGGGCGATGATCGCGTGATGCCGCAGACCCTCGAGGCGATCAACCACGCGCGCGCGGCCTCGGTTCCGATCATGGTGGCGATCACGAAGATCGACCTCCCCGGGGCGAACCCCGAGAAGATCAAGACGCAACTCGCCGAGGCGGGAGTCATGGTCGAGCAGTACGGCGGCAAGACGGTCTGCGTGGAGGTGTCCTCGAAGAAGGGAGACGGGATCGACCATCTCCTGGAGATGATCCTGCTGCAGGCGGAGATCCTCGAGCTCAAGGCCGAGCCCGGCCGCCCCGGGCAGGGGGTCATCATCGAGTCGAAGCTCGACCCCGGCAAGGGTGTCGTCGGGACCGTCCTGGTGCAGGACGGGAGCCTCAAGGTCGGCAATCCGTTCGTCTGCGGGCTGCAGCACGGAAAGGTCCGCGTCATGGTCCGCGACACGGGCGCGCGCGTTACCGATGTGGGCCCCTCCATGCCGGTCGAGGTATGGGGTTGGTCGGGTCTGCCGCAGGCGGGCGACTCTTTCCGCGTCACGGCCTCGGAGCAAGACGCCCGGGACATCGCCTCGAAGCGCTCGCAGATTCATCGCGAGCAGGAGATGCGCCTTTCGAGACGCCGCACGCTGCTCGACATCAGCCAGCGCATCAAGCAGGGCGAGGTGGTGGGGTTGAATCTCGTCTTGAAGGGCGACGTGGCCGGTTCGGTCGAAGTGATCCGCGACAGTCTGGAGAAGCTCTCCACGCCGGAAGTGCAGGTTCGCGTGATCCATCAAGGGGTCGGCGCGATCACTGAGGGTGACGTTCTCCTGGCCGCCGCCTCCGAGGCGATCGTGGTCGGTTTCCACGTGAAGCCGGATGCGAAAGCCCAGGCTGCCATCCAGACCGAGAAGGTCGACGTCCGGCTCTACACCGTCATCTACGAGGTCGTCGATGAGGTCCGGAGCGCGATGAGCGGACTCCTCGCCCCCGACCTCGTCGAGAAGGTCCAGGGGACCGCCGAGGTCCGCCAGATCTTCAGGGTCTCCCACGTCGGGGTGGTCGCGGGCTGCATGGTCGTGGACGGGACGGTCCACCGAAGCGATTCCGTACGCATCCTGCGCGGCGGCGAGAAGGTATGGGAAGGCAAGATCGCCTCCCTCAAGCGGGTCAAGGACGACGCGCGGGAGGTGGCATCGGGCTTCGAGTGCGGTATCCAGCTCGAAGGGCGCGACGACGTGTTGGAAGGAGACCGGATCCAGGCCTACATCGTCGAGGAGATCGCCCGGAAGCTCGAATAGGGGTCTCGATAGATTGGTGCAAGAGAACAGGATCTTCTACGGCGTCGGGCTTCTCGAATTCCACATACCCCATAGCCGATCTCTCAAGGACAGGCGCGCGGTCGTGAAGAGCCTCAAGGACCGGCTGGCCGAGCGGTCTCGGGTTTCCGTGATCGAGTGCGGCCCGCAGGATCTCTGGCAGCGGGGAAGCCTGGGCGTCTGCCTCGCCGCCCGCGAGGAGGGGCAGGTGCGGTCCTCGCTCGCGGCGATTCTGCGATCGGTGGAGGAAGAATACCGCGTGGTCGTTCTCGCGTTTCGCACGCGCGTGGGAAGTCTCGACGACGATCCGGCGGAGGATGAGACGTGAACGAGATCAGAGCCGCCCGCATGGCCGAAGAGCTGCGCCAGCAGATCGCGGACATTCTCCAGAACCACCTGGCCGATCCCCGGCTCACATGGGTGAGTGTCGTGCGGGTCGAGGTCAGCCCCGATCTGCGGCACGCGAAGGTCTATATCTCCGTCCTGGGCAGCGAGGAGGCGCAGGCCGCGAGCCTCCGCGTTCTCTCCCGGGCAACCTCGGCTGTCCGCGCCGAGCTGGCGCGCCGTATCAGGCTTCGGAAGGTGCCCGAGATTCTCTTCCGGGCGGATCATTCGATCGCCTACAGCTTGCGCATGCAGAGCCTGCTGCAGGAACTCGGACTGACCGGCGAGGAGCCATCCCAAACGGGCGGAACGGGGGATGAGGAGTGAACGGCTTCGTTCTCGCGGTCCACAAGGAAGAGGAGTGGACGAGCCACGACGCCGTGCACCGTCTTCGCCGCATCCTTGGCGTCCAGGAGATCGGCCACGCGGGAAGCCTGGATCCCTTCGCGACCGGCGTTCTGGTTTGCGGGGTGGGGCGGGGGACCAAGATCCTCTCCTACCTGATGGACCTTCCGAAGGAGTACGTCGGCGTGATGCGCCTCGGCGTCACGACCGACACGGGGGATCGGACGGGAAAGGTGATCGAGGAGCGGCCGGTCGGCGCCGTCGATCCCGGGGCGGCCCGCGAGCTGACCCGACGCTTCATCGGCCGCACCGAGCAGGTTCCTCCGATGGTCTCGGCGATCAAGCAGCAGGGGAAACGTCTCTACGAGCTTGCGCGCAAGGGCATCGAGGTCGAGCGCAAACCGCGCATGGTCGAAATCCATGCGTTCGACATCCTTGCCATCGAGGGAGCCGAAATCGAGTTTCGCGTCCTCTGCGGCAAGGGGACCTACATGAGGAGTCTCGCGCAGGACTTCGGAAATGCGCTGGGGCCGGGAGCGACCCTGGATCGTTTGAGGCGGAGCGCGGTCGGTCCCTTCGACGAGTCGCAGGCCATCTCGCTGACCGGCGAACCGGAGGAAGCGCGTTCGCGAGCCCTATCCGCTGCAGTTCCTCTGGCAGCGGCCCTCTCGCACCTGGCGGCCCTCCGCCTTTTGCCCGATTGGATCAGGAGGGTCCGGCAGGGGGGGCAGCCTCCCTGGCGCGCCATGGAGACCGCGGAGATGCCTTCCACGAAGCGTGTACGCCTTCTCGGGCCGGAAGGGGAGTTGATCGCGATCGCTTCGCTGGATGCCGTTCCCGGTCTTCCCGATCGGTCCTGGCGTGATTCGTGGGAGCTGCGGCTCGATCGTGTGCTCTAGCCGTAAGACCTGGCCGGACGAGTATCTCGCGACCGTCGGCGTCTTCGACGGGCTCCACCCGGGCCACCGGGCGATTCTCTCGCCGCTTCTCAAGGCTTCCAGACGGACAGGGCTCCCCGCGGTTCTCTTCACCTTCCATCCGCGACCGGTCACGATCTTCGCGCCCGAAACTCCCCCCGATGAGTTGACCCCTGCGCCGAGGAAATGGCGGATCCTCGCAGAGGCGGGGATCGACCGCGTCACCGTTCTCCGGTTCTCCCGCGAGTTCGCGCGCGTGGAACCCGAGGAGTTCCTGACGAAGGTGTTGGGCGCTGGAGACGGACTTCGCGGGCTCTGGATCGGTTACGACTTCCGCTTCGGACATCGAAAACGCGGGGATTGGGAGATGATCGAGTCGGCGGCGAAGAGATTCGGATTCGAGGCGCATCGCGTTGACGCCGTCGTGCGCGAGGGCGGTCCGATCAGCTCGAGCCGCATCCGACAATCGCTGCGCGAAGGGCGGATCGCCGAAGCGGCAAGGCTTCTCGGCCGTTGGCCCGACATCGAGGGGATCGTTGTGCCGGGCCGCGGACAGGGGGCGAAGCTGCTCGTTGCGACCGCGAACCTCTCGCTCCCGGAGGGGCAGTGCCTCCCCGGACTCGGGGTTTACGCCGGGCAAGCGGAGTGGGAAGGGACCTACCGGCCGGCCGTCATGAATCTCGGGCGGCGACCGAGTTTCACCGACGGCGAAACCGTCGTTCCCGAAGTCCACATTCTCGATTTTCACGGCGACCTGAGGGACAGGCGGCTCATGTTCCGGCTGCGCGAGCGCCTCCGTGACGAGCGGAAGTTTTTTGATATCAATGAGTTAGTGGATCAGGTGGGACGAGACATCGCCGACGTCCGCCGACTTGCAATAAAGTGGGGGGAATCTGAATCGGGTCTTGCCCCCGGACCCGATTGTTGCTAGTTTCGCAAGGTTGGGTTTTTGGTGGAAGGGTTGTCCCCCGAACATTCGGGGAGGCGCCGGAAGTCCCGGCGTTTCGCGGAGGATTTTGGATGTCGCTTTCGAAAGATCAGAAGCAGGAGATCATCAGCCGCTACAAGCTCCACGATCTGGATTCGGGCTCGCCCGAGGTTCAGGTTGCCCTGCTTACCGAGCGGATCCGACAGCTCACGGAGCACTTCAAACGGCACACGACGGATCACCACTCCCGTCGAGGCCTGCTGAAGATGGTCGGGCGCCGCCGCAAGCTCCTCGACTACCTTCGGGACAACAAGCAGGACAGTTACAAGAGCCTCGTCAAGGAACTCGGGCTGCGTCGTTAGGCGCTCCGTCACCGATTCCTTCCAAGGCCCGCAGGTCGCGGGCCGGGCTTCCGCCTATCCGGGCGAACGTTCGGGGACAAGAGAGGAGCACTCAGAATGGTGCATGAATTCACCGTCGAAATCGGTGGCCGGATGCTGCATGTGGAGACCGGGCGCGTGGCCAAGCAGGCCTCTGGCTCGGTCCTTCTCCGTTACGGCGATACGGTCGTGCTTGGCGCGGTTGTTTCGTCGCGCGACGAGGTGCTCGAGAAGGATTTCTTCCCGCTCGTCGTCGACTACCGCGAGAAGGCGTACGCGGCCGGCAGGATTCCCGGTGGCTTCTTCAAGCGCGAAGGCCGCCCGACGGAGAAGGAGATCCTCTCCTCGCGGTTGATCGACCGGAGCATCCGTCCCCTCTTCGACAAGGACTTCCGGTTCGAGGTCCAGGTGCAGGCCGACGTGCTCTCCTCGGATCAGCAGAACGACGCCGACGCGTTGGCGCTGATCGCCACCTCCTGCGCCCTCTCGATCTCGAACATCCCCTTCAGCGGCCCCGTTGCGGCCGTCCGAATCGGGAAGATCGACGGGCAGCTCGTCATGAACCCGCTGAGCGAGCAGCTTGATTCCAGCACGCTCGACATCGTGGTCGCGGGGACCGAGGACAGCTTGATCATGGTCGAGGGGAAGGCGATGGAGCTCGCCGAGGCCGAGATGATCGAGGCCTTCGCCTTCGCGCGCACGGGGCTTCAGCCGATCCTCGATCTTCAGAAGAAGCTGGTCGCCGCGGCCGGCAAGGCCAAGCGGCCGTACACGCGGGTCGAGGCGCCGGCGCCGCTCGCCGATGCGCTGCGCGGCGCTTACGACGGGCGGATTCTCGAGATCGTCTCGATCCCCGGGAAGGAGCGGCGCGAGGATGCTTTGTACTCCCTCAAGAAGGAGGCGATTGCCCGATTCCTCCCTGATTTCCCGGCGTCGGAGAAACTGATAAAGGGCTTGCTCGAGAAGATGGAGCGTACCCACCTCCGGTCGATGATCATGAAGGACGGCAAGCGCGCCGACGGCCGCAGGCCCGATGAGATCCGTCCGATCACCTGCGAGGTCGGCGTTCTACCCCGCACGCACGGCTCCGCGCTCTTCACCCGCGGACAAACGCAGGCGCTCGTCGTCACGACCCTGGGAACCTCCACGGACGAACAGAAGATCGAGGACTTGATGGGGCAGTCGTGGAAGACCTTCCTCCTCCACTACAACTTCCCGCCGTTCAGCGTGGGCGAGGTACGGCCCAACCGCGGCCCCGGACGCCGCGAGATCGGCCACGGGGCGCTCGCCGAGCGCGCGCTGTCGGTCGTCGTTCCCTCGAGCGAATCGTTCCCCTACACGGTCCGCCTCGTCTCCGACGTGCTCGAATCGAACGGCTCCTCCTCGATGGCGTCGGTCTGCGGCGGAAGCCTCTCCCTCATGGATGCTGGCGTCCCGATCAAGTCGGCCGTGGCGGGGATCGCGATGGGGCTGATCCAGGAAGGCGAGAAGACCGTCGTGCTCTCCGACATCCTCGGCGTCGAGGATCACCTCGGGGACATGGACTTCAAGGTGTGCGGCACGGCCGACGGCATCACGTCGATCCAGATGGACATCAAGATCGGCGGCGTGACCCGCGAGATCATGGAGACGGCCCTCAACCAGGCCGCCGCCGGCCGCAAGCACATCCTCGGCGAGATGGCCAAGACCATCTCGGCGCCGCGCCCGGACGTGTCCAAGTACGCCCCGCGCATCACCACCATCAAGATCCGGCCGGACT
>CAZNRY010000197.1:0-6459 GCA_964575675.1 uncultured bacterium | reverse complement strand
GGGGTGCCCGAAGACGCTCCAACCGGCGGTCGTGGCCGGGGTGACCATGAAGTTGGGATCCGGCCGGCCGATCTCCCGCACGATGCTCGACGGGACGAGTCCCTTCCGGAATCGCGCTACGGCCTCCTGCGCCAGGTCGAGGGTGGGAACGTTGATCAGGACGAAGCGGCGGCGTTCGGGAAGATCGTACTTGGACCGCCCCCGCTCGTAGAGAGCCCGGATCTCCTGCTCAGTCGGTTCCAGACTCGGGAGCAGCTTCGTCGCCCGGTAGCCGCGCCAGTAGAAGACACCCCTTTTCTCGAGAATCCGCCTTTCATACTCAGGGCGCTTCCCGAGCCCGAGCTTCTTCGCCTCCATCGCCTGCGCGCGATCGTAAAGGGCCTCATCTGCAACGTCCGAGACATCGCTCACGTTTTCGAAGGTTGGCCAAACGATGCTCGGCATAAACATGAGCTGGTCGATGAACTCGATCGCGGGCAGGGTGTCCCCGTCCACATAGGCGATCGGACGCTTCCCCTCGGCTTCGGTGAACGGGGATGCAGTCCAGAGCGGCTTCTCGGGTTCGGAATACGCCTTGTCCCGGGCGGCGTCGTAGCCGCGCCGCACTCCCGCGGTCGCCTTCTGAAGAAAGGCGCGCAGCCATTCCGCGTTGTCGGGATCGACCCGGAAGTGGTAGGCCGTCATCAGGTCGGCGTGCATCTCGCCGCCCGCTTTGCCGAGCAGCGGCGTGATCATCGCCCGGTACAGCTCGGCGCGTTCCTCGTCGAACGATCGCAAGGACGGGTTCGAACGCTGCTCGAGGACCCGATAGATCGAGTGAAAGTTCGCATCGTGGATCGCCGGCGACACAGACCCCGTCTCGAGGGCCCAGAGGATTTCCTGCGCGTCGGGCGGGAACGATTTCGCCTGGACCCACCCGATCTCGCCGCCCGGCCCGACGGGACTGGACGCCCTCGACCACCGGCGCGCCACGTCGCCGAACGGGAGACCCGAGGCGAGCGCGGCCTTCGCCGAATCGAGCTCGGCATAGGTGGGGACACGGATCGCCGCCAGCCTCAGATCGGTCCCCATCCTCTGGTAGACCCGCCGCAGAAGATCGTCATCGACCTTGACGTACCGCGGAAAGAGCTCATCGCGGAGGGCGTCCTTGTAGACCTGAATGATCGACTCCTCCAGGGAGATCCGGCGCACCGGGCTCAACACCGTCGTGTCGCGCATGGCCCAGGCGCGGAGGATCAACTCATCGGCGAACCGGTGGAGGAACTTCTCCGCCCCTCTGTGATCGGGGGTGAGGGTCGAGGTGTCGGCCACAGCGGCCTTGCGAAACTCGCGGTAGAAATCATCCCTCGTGACGGAGAGCGGGCCGACACGCAGGACGACCGCCGTCCCTGCCGTGGGTGCGACCTGAGCGGCCGCGGCGGAGGCGAGGAGGATCAATGCGCCCGATTGAACCAGGAGTCGCAGGCCGTTTCCCCGCAGACGCGATCTCCCTGCGCACCGCGCTCGGCGGCTCGGGGCCTCCGTTAGACTGTCCCCCGCGACTGGTTTGCACCCACTTCGACCCTCTGGTAGACTGCGGCCCTGATGCGTCATCTGGGAACGCGGCCTGGAAGCGGGCTTCATAATTCCTCCTGCGCGTTGACCCCGCGCGAGCGGAGCGTTGATGCCCCCTGTCGATAGTCTGACCATCTTCTTCCCTGCCTACAACGACTGGGGCACGATCGCCAGCATGGTCGTGCTTGCCCACAAGGCCGCATCTGCGCTGACCGACGATTTCGAGATCATCGTCGTCAACGACGCCTCCCCCGACCACCTGGGAGAGATCCTGAGCGAGATGGCGGCCCGCTATCCCCGCCTTCGCGTGGTCACCCACCCGACCAACCGCGGGTACGGGGGGGCGATCCGCAGCGGGTTTGCCGCCGCCACCAAAACCTACGTCTTCTACACCGACGGCGATGCGCAGTACGACGTCCGGGAGCTCGATCTCCTCTGGGAACTCAGGGAGGATGCCGACCTGGTCAACGGCTACAAGATACGCCGCTCCGATCCCTGGTACCGCACCGCTATCGGGAGACTCTACCACCATTTCGTCGGTTTTTGGTTCCGCATTCCGATCCGGGACATCGACTGCGACTTCCGCCTGATCCGCCGGGAGAAGCTGGAACCAATCCACCTGACCGAGGATAGCGGGCTGATCTGCGTGGAGCTCCTGGCCAAGATGAGCCGGGCCGGGTTGCGGATCCGGCAGGTCCCGGTCCATCATTACCACCGGATGCACGGACGGAGTCAGTTCTTCAACTTCGTGAGGGTCGCCAGGGTCTTCTTCGGGATGGCCGGCCTCTGGTGGAGGATCACCGTCCGGGGCGAGGTCTTCCGAATCCCGGCGGACGGAGGGCAGGCGCCCGATGCTAGATAGGTCCGACGCCCTCTCCTTCTACGCCGGACGCGACATCCTCGTGACCGGCGGTCTCGGCTTCCTGGGATCGAATCTATGCCGCGCCCTCCTCGCTCTGGGCGCCAAGGTGACCGTCGTCGATTCGTTGATCCTCGACTACGGCGGAAACCTCTGGAATGTGCACGACATCGAGAAGGATCTCCGGATTCACATCACCGACGTCCGCGACAGCCACTCCATGCAGTACCTGGTCCGCGGGCGGGAGGTGATCTTCAACCTGGCGGGACAGGTCAGTCACGTCGACAGCATGCGCGACCCCTATACCGACCTCGAGATCAACTGCAAGAGCCAGCTGTCGATCCTCGAGGCTTGCCGCCAGGGGAATCGGGATGTGAAGATCATCTACGCTGGCACGCGGCAGCAGTACGGCCGCCCCCGCTATCTCCCCGTCGACGAAGCCCACATCGTCCAGCCGATCGACGTCAACGGGATCAACAAGATGGCCGGCGAGTGGTACCACATCCTCTATGCGAACGTTTACGGGATGCGGGCGACCTCGCTGCGCCTGACCAACTCCTACGGACCCGGCATGCTCCTGAAGCACGGCCGGCAGGGGTTCATCCCCTGGTTCGTCCGCAAGATCCTCCTCGACGAGCCGATCGAGCTGTTCGGAACCGGCGAGCAGAGGCGCGACATGAACTACGTCGACGACGTCACCCGCGCCTTCCTGCTGGTCGGCGCAACCGACGAAACGAACGGCGAGATCTACAATCTCGGGGGCGACGAGGTCGTATCGCTCCGCACCTTCGTGGAAACGTTGATCGGGGTCGCTGGAAGGGGGAGTTTCCGCACGGTTCCCTTCCCGGAGGAAGGGAAGCGAATCGATATCGGCGACTACTTCGGCTCCTACCAGAAGATCCGCGAGGCGGTTGGGTGGGAGCCTTCGATCACGCTGCATGACGGCCTGAAGAGAACCCTCGACTACTATGGCAAACACGCCTCCCACTACCTGACGGCGGAGAAGCCGTGAAGGGGGCGGCCGTCCCGCTCGTCGATCTGACCGCCCAGCACGACAGGATCCGGGACGAAATCGACTCGGCCATCCGCCGCGTTGTGGAGCGGGGGTGGTTCATCCTCGGAGAGGAGCTCCGGTCCTTCGAGGAGGCGTTCGCCCGCTACTGCGGCGTCGCGCACGGCGTGGGCGTCGGCTCGGGGACGGAGGCGCTCCATCTTTCCCTCGCCGCCCTCGGGGCCGGGCCCGGGCGGGAGGTCATCGCGCCCGCGAATACGGCCGTCCCGACGATCTCGGCGATCTCCGCATCGGGCGCGCGCCCGGTTCTGGTCGACGTCGATCCAGAGACCGCCACGATCGATCCTGCGGGAGTCGAGCGCGCGATCACGGCGAGGACGGCGGCCGTCGTTCCGGTACACCTCTACGGGCAGTGCGCGGCGATGGGCGAGATTCGCGCGGTCTGCGCCACCGCGGGGGTCCCGATCGTGGAGGACGCAGCCCAGGCGCACGGAGCGCTCTACGAGGGACGGCGAGCCGGATCGCTTGGGGACGCCGCCGCCTGGAGCTTCTACCCCTCGAAGAATCTCGGCGCCTACGGCGACGGCGGCATGATCACGACGGATGACCCGGGAATCGCCGAGCGTCTGCGCCGCCTGCGCAATTACGGGGAACGCGAGCGCTACCACCACACCGAAATCGGCTTCAACTCCAGGCTCGACGAGATCCAGGCTGCGATCCTCTCGGCGAAGCTCCCCCACCTCGACCGTTGGAACGGCGAGCGGCGCGCGCTCGTCGAGCGCTACCGGCGCGCACTGGAGGGACTGCCCATCCGGTGGAACGAGGAAGCGCCCGGCCGCACCCACGTCCGCCATCTCTGTGTGATCCGCCTTGACTCGCGCGATGAGGCGAGGTCGTTCTTGGCGTCGCGCGGGATCCAAACGCAAATCCACTACCCGATCCCGATCCATCTTCAGGAGGCCTATTCGTTCCTGGGGCACAAGGCGGGTGATTTTCCGGTCTCGGAGTCGCTCGCGCAATCCGTCCTGAGTCTTCCCCTCTATGCGGAGCTCGCGGAAGAGGCACAGGATCGGGTCATCGAGGGAATCAAGGAATGGTTTCGAACGAGAAGCTGATCTCCTTCCTGCTCATCCTCGCCGCGATCTGCTTGACGGTCACGGGAGAGCTGTTCTTGAAGAGCGGGATGAACCGCGTCGGCGTCGTGGGACTCGATCGTTTCCTCGCGACCGTTGGCCGAATCCTGCGGACCCCGCAGGTCTGGGTGGGATTCGCGTTCGTCGCGGTGGGGGCCTGCTTCTGGCTCGCCGCGATCTCGCGCGCTCACCTGTCGTGGGCCTACCCGATCCTCTCGCTCGGGTACATCCTGGTCCTGCTGTTCTCGAGAATCGTCCTTGCGGAGCCCGTCGGATGGATTCGATGGGTCGGCACGGCGATCATCATGACCGGGGTCTATCTCGTTTTCCGGAGCTAGTCGTTGGAGCCTGAGGAGTACGGGCGGACCGCCGCGGCCGAGGACCGGCACTTCTGGTTCCGCGAGGCGCGCGCGATCTGGCATGGTCTCTTGCGGCGCGCACCGCGTGAGCCCTCCGCCATGAGCCCCGCCGGCCCGCCGAACTCGAAGCAATCGCCGCCCGAGTCACCTCGGCGCCGACTCATCCTCGATGCAGGATGCGGAACCGGAGGGAACCTCCGCGCCATCGAGGAGGCATCGACATTCCCGGGGGGGCATCCCGGATCGGACGGGATGCGGTCAGGACCTCCGTTGAATCAAGGCGCGATCGGCCTGGACCTGAGCCCGATCGCGCTCGGACTGGCCCGCGGGCGCGTTGGATCTCCCCTCGTGCGGGGATCCGTCCTCGCGCTCCCCTTCCGCGATCAGTCCTTCGATCTCGCCCTCTGCGCAGACGTCCTCTACCATGTCGAGGTGCGCGATGACCTCGCGGCGCTCCGCGAGCTCCGCCGCGTGCTCAGACCCGGAGGGCTCCTCTGCGTGAACGTCCCGGCATTCGATTCCCTGCGCTCCGCCCACGACCGGGCGATGCATACGGCGCGGCGCTACACCCGCGGCAGCCTTCGGGCGCGGCTGATCAACGCGGGATTTGCCCCGTGCCGGGTCCTCTATTGGAACGGCCTGCTCCTCCTCCCCGCGGTGATCGTTCGCCTGTTCCGCAGGGGCGGCGAGGGATCCGAGATCGGCATGCCTCCGCCGGGATTGAACGCGTTGCTCTGGCTCCTCGCCCGATGCGACGCAGCGCTTGCCCTCGCGGGGCTATTGCCCGCCGGGCTTTCCGTGGCGGCGCTCGCGCGGAGGAAAGATTGAACAGGATCGGACGGATAATCGGGCGGGATCCGCAATGACCGCGCACGACGCGACCGAAGACACGCCGGGGCCGCGGAAACGCCATAGTAAGACCCTCATCCTTCGCATCGCGCTCTGGATCGCTCTCGGGCTCGCGCTGCGTGCCGTCGCTCTCGACGGTGACGGCCTCTGGTGCGACGAGGGGTACACTGCCTGGACCACGCAGCTCACGGCAGCCGAACACGAAGCCGCCCGCGTCTACGACGACGCGCCCCCCCTGTACTACGCAATCCAACGCGCCGTCCTCCCCCATCTTCCGCCAAGCGAGGCGTCCGTGCGCGCTCTCTCGGTCGCGGCCGGCGTGGCTGGGATCGTCTGGCTCGCGGCCGCGCCCCCGATACCCGGCCTGGTCGAGATCCCCGTAGCGTTTTTCGCCGTCGGAGCCTACGGCATCTACTTCGGGCGATTGGCCCGCTCGTACACGATCGTGATGCTGTTCGGCTTGATTCTCATGACTGCGACGCATCGTTTCTTGGAGGGGAGGAGACGCTGGCTCATCGCCGTCGTTCTCGCGGAGGCGCTCGCCCTCTGGACGCACAATGCCGCCGCACCGATGATCGCCGGGGCGGATCTCGCCTGGCTTCTCTGCGGCGTGGCATTAGCCGCCGAGGGTGTCGAGGGTTTCCTTGAGGCTCTTGCGAATGCAGGTGAAAATCGGCGTATCGCGCAGCGTGT
>CAZNRY010000196.1:0-6469 GCA_964575675.1 uncultured bacterium | reverse complement strand
AGCGCCTCGGTGCGCTCCCGCAGGTTGCGCCCGAAGAGGTGCGCAACGCCGAACTCCGTCACGACGTAGTGAACATCCGCACGCGTCGTCACGACGCCGGCCCCAACCTTGAGGGTCGAGACGATCCGGGACGACTGCCCTTCCTTCACCGTCGCGGACAGGGCGATGATCGGACGCCCGCCCTTGGACTGCGCCGCGCCGCGGATGAAGTCGACCTGGCCGCCGAACCCGGAGTAGATCCTCGTCCCGATCGAATCGGAGCAGACCTGGCCGGTCAGGTCGATCTCGATCGCGGAGTTGATCGCGACGAGGTTGTCATTCTGCGCGACGATAAAGGGATCGTTCACGTATTCGACCGGATGCGCCTCGAAGAGAGGATTGTTATCAAGGTACTCGTAGAGGCGCTGGCTGCCGAAGGCGAACGTGAGGACCGCTTTGCCGCGATGAAGCGACTTCTTGCGGCCGGTGATCGTACCCTTCTCGATCGCTTCCATCACGCCATCCGAAACCATCTCGGTATGAATGCCGAGATCCTTCTTGCCCTCGATTTCCTTCAGGACCGCGTCGGGAATTCCGCCGATCCCGAGCTGGAGGGTCGCCCCATCCGGAATCAGAGGGGCGATGTGCCGGGCGATCTGCCGCTCCACGTCCGTGATTTCCCTGCGCGGGAGCTCCGGGAGCGGACGGGAATGCTCCACGACGTGCGTCAGTTGCGAGACGTGCATGAACGAGTCCCCGAGGACCCGCGGCATATGTTCGTTCACCTGGGCGATCACGATTCTGGCCACGTCCGCCGCCGCTTTCGTGGCCATCGTCTCGACGCCCAGGCTGCAGAAGCCGTGCTCGTCGGGGGGGGAAACCATCACGATCGCGATGTCGATCGGGATGATTCCCTGGCGGAAGAGGCGCGGGATCTGATGAAGGAAGATCGGAACGTAATCGGCGCGGCCCTCGTTCACCGCCGGACGGTCGGCGGGGCCGACGAAGAGGCTGTTGTGCCGGAAATGTCCCTCGAACTCCGGCTTGGCGATCGGGTCCTCTCCGACCAAGAGGACGTGGTTCAGCTGGACGTTCTCCAGCTCGTCCTTCCTGTTCGTGAGGGCCTCGATCAGCGGAAAAGGCGTGGCCGCGTTTCCTCCGTAGTATACGCGATGGCCGCTCTGTACCACCGTGACGGCCTTCTCGGCGGTTGTGAGCTTGGCCTTGTAGCTCTCGAACCAGGACATCTTCCTAGAACCTCCCCTCCCCACCCAGCAGCGATTCGATCGGCCTGTATTCCAGGCCGAAAAGCGATGCGATCAACTCTTTCGTGACGGTTCCCTTGTACATGTAGGTCCCGCGCGCCAGCGCGGGCGCATTCCGAAGGGCGGCGTCCAAGCCGTCCCGGGCGATCTGCTCGAGATAGCCGATGTGGGCCAGGGTCAGAGCATTGCTCGAAGTGCGCGGTATGTCGGCCGTCATGTTCGGAACGCAGTAATGGACGACGTCGGCGAAGACGAAGGTCGGATCATCGATCGTCGTCGGCCGGCTCGTCTCGACGATGCCGCCCTGGTCGATCGAGAGATCGAGTATGACGGAGCCCGCCCTCATCGTCGCAACCATGTCCTTCGTGATCAGGTAGGGGGCATGGCCGCCGGCCTGAACGAGGACCGCTCCGATGACGACGTCGGCGATCGCCACGAAGCGGGCGATGTTGTCCCGATCGGCGGTGGCGGTCACGATTCTCCCACCGTACTCGGTCGTGAGCAGGCGCAGCTTCTCGACGTCCATGTCGAGGACGATCACGTGCGCTCCGCTCCCGATCGCCGTCTCGGCTGCGGCGCGGCCGGCAGTTCCGGCTCCAAGAATCAGGACGGTTGCGGGCGGAATGCCCGGGCAGCCTCCGAGGAGAATCCCGCGGCCTCCGCTCTCGCGCTGAAGGAGGTGCGCCCCGGTGTGGACAGCCATCTGGCCGGCGATCTCGCTCATCGCGTTCAAGACCGGATGCCGGTTCTTGTCATTCTCGATGATCTCGTAACCGATGGCGGTCAGCCGTCTCGTATTCATCTCGGCCACCAGCGCCTTGGGCGCGACCGCGAGATGCCAGAAGGCCATCATGACCTGTCCCTCGTTCGCGAGGGAAATCTCTTCTCTCGTCGGGACGCTCACGCCCACGACGACCTCCCCGCGCTTGTAGACCTCCTCGCGCCGGAAGACGATCTCCGCTCCGGCATCGCGGAACGCCGGATCGGGGTAGCGACTGGCCTCGCCCGCCCCTGATTCCACGAAAACCCGGTGACCTTGGTCGACCAAGATGCGAACGCCGCGAGGGGTGATCCCGACGCGGTGTTCGGTTCGGTGCTTTTCGAGCGGGACTCCGAAGTCCATGCCCGATCCTCCTTCCCTTCAACGACCCGACCCGATGGATCCTCAAGTGCTCAGTAGATGCCAGTATAAGAGATCGACGCGCCGCGGTCCAAGTGTCACGAAAACGACGAATCCAGACCACCGCGGGGCGCGTTGACGGACCGCGAGTTGCGGGCGGGAGGAGATCCCATCGCCCCGGCCCGTCCGTCTGCTATCTTGAACAAGAGAGGACTATGAATCGGGCCGCCGCGGGGGCGCTCCGGTTTCTGACCCCCGGGAAGGATGAGATGATTCGCACCAGCAAATACGGCCTTTCGGTGGACGTGGCGGCCCCCTTCGAGGCCGCCCGAGAGCGCGCGATAGCGGCCTTGAAGAACGAAGGTTTTGGCGTGCTGACCGAGATCGACGTCCAGGCCACGATGCGGCAGAAGCTCGACGTCGACTTCCGCAAGTACGTGATCCTCGGAGCGTGCAACCCTCCGCTGGCCCACCGAGCCCTGAGCGCCGAGACCGAGATCGGCCTGCTCCTTCCCTGCAACGTGATCGTCTACGAAAGGGACCCCGGGACATCGGTCGTGGCCGCGATCAACCCCGAGGTGCAGATGGGCAAGGTCGGTCATGCCGACCTGGCCGGCGTGGCGGCCGAGGTGCGCTCGAAACTGATCCGGGTCCTCGACGCGACGGCGGCCTGACGTGGGCGGGGGAGCGATTCCTGGGCTCCGGAGGCTCATTCCCGGAAATCCTCGGCCCCGGACCGGGCGGGACTGATCGGGCATGTACCTCGCCATCGAAACGTCGTGCGACGATACGTGCGCCGCGGTTCTCTCCAGGGATGGCCGCCTGCTCTCAAACGTCGTCTCGAGCCAACTTGTGCACGGTGAGTACGAGGGGGTCGTTCCGGAGTTGGCATCCCGGGAACATCTCCGGCTGGGACCGGCCGCGATCCGGATCGCGCTGGAACAAGCGGGGATCGATCTCGAACACATTCGCGGGATCGCGGTTACCCAAGGCCCCGGCCTGATCGGCTGCCTGCTCGTCGGGCTCGGACTCGCAAAGGGAATAGCCTTGGCCCGGGGGATTCCAGTGGTTGGAGTCAACCACATCGAGGGACACCTTCACGCGATCCGAGCGGAACGCGATTGGGAGCCTCCCTTCGTCGCGCTGGTCGCCTCCGGGGGGCACACCGAACTTCTTCATGTTGAGGGATGGGGGCGCTACCGGCTCTTGGGCGCGACCCGGGACGACGCGGCGGGAGAAGCATTCGACAAAGTCGCGAAACTCCTGGGCTTGGGATTTCCGGGCGGACCGATCGTCGATCGGTTGGCCGCCCTGGGTAACGGCGAGGCATTCTCCTTCCCCCGGGCCTATCTCGACGTCGATCGGGGGAACCTCGATCTCTCCTTCAGCGGGTTGAAGACGGCGGTGAAGCTTTTTCTGGAGCGGAACGTCGAGCGAGCCGGTGGGGAGGAGAGGGAGGCTTTCGTCGCCGATGTCTGCGCCAGCTTTCAGGCGGCTCTCGTCGATGTGCTGGCGGCCAAGATCGAAGAGGGGCTCAGGCAAACAGGGGCGCGCAGGATCCTTCTCAGCGGCGGGGTTGCCTGCAACAGCTACCTCCGCCGACGGACTGACGCCCTCGGCCGGAGGCTCGGGATCGAAGCGGCCTATCCGTCCCCAAACCTGTGCGCGGACAATGCGGTCATGATCGGCCTGGCCGGACTGGCGCGACTCGAAGCGGGTGAAGACGACGGCATGGCGCTCTCCGCGCTCTCCAACCTCGACGACTTTCCCGCTTTTGCCGAACGATAGTCCGTCCGGGGAGAAACCCCCAGCGCGCCGCTGAACGGGCAAGCTGCGATCTGAAGGCTGCCGTCGGCGATCACCCCCGTTGGACCGTGCAATCCGCGACGCGTACCGCCCGATGAACGCAGTTCGCAACCGGCGTATCGCAACGCCCCTGTGGGTCGTCGTTCGTCAAGCCGCTAAATCAGCGGTCCTTCTCGCTGTCCGCAGGGACGGACCAATCCACCCAGATTGGCACGCTCATTGCAGGGTAGCGGGTGAGCGAGAACCGCCTGCGTTATTACAAAGCTGGGCGCAGAAGAAATCGCGCGGAGAACAGCCTGCTTTCTAACGCAGTCCTTTGAGGCTGCCGATACGCCCTACATGGCGTGAGGCCAATGCTGAATCAACGGAGCAATGCACATGAACAACGAGACGATCCTGGTAGTCGAAGACGAGGCCTCGCTTCGCAAGATCCTCCAGATGCAACTCGAGGGCGCCGGCTACAAGGTCGCGACGGCCGAGGACGGGCTCGCGGGGCTGGAGAGTGTGAGGCAGAGCCCTCCCGATCTGGTTCTCCTCGACGTCATGATGCCCCGCATGGACGGTTCCGAAGTCTGCCGGCAACTCAAGGCGAACTTCCTCACGAGTCAGATTCCGGTGATCATGCTGACCGCGCTCGGCGAGCTCCGGGACAAGGTCGCCGGTCTCGACGTCGGCGCGAACGACTACATGACGAAGCCCTACTCGCTTGACGAGCTCCTGATCCGGATGCGGAACATCCTCCGATTCAGCCGGCTTCAGCGCGAGGCGAACCCCTTGACGGGCCTTCCTGGGAACGTGGCGATCGAGGCGGAGGCGACGAGGCGGATCCAGTCGGGCGATCATTTCGCCTTCCTCTATCTCG
Source organism: uncultured bacterium (assembly GCA_964575675.1). GTDB lineage: Bacteria > Eisenbacteria > RBG-16-71-46 > CAIMUX01 > VGJL01 > CAZNRY01. The sequence continues at coordinate 1,437 of CAZNRY010000196.1, read as the reverse complement.
ACGTCGATAACTTCAAGGCGTTCAACGACTATTACAGCTATCAGGATGGGGACACCGCGATCAAGAAGACCTCGATGATCATCCTGGGCGCCGTCGGGTACATCGGGGGCAGCGCCGATTTCGTGGGGCACGTAGGCGGGGACGACTTCGTCGTCTTCTCGACCCCTGAGCACGCCCGGGCGATCGCCGATGAGGTCATCCGCCGCTTCGACAAGGTGATGCCAGAACTGTATAAGGAGGAAGACCGCAACCGCGGATACGTCGAGGTCACGAATCGGCAGAACGTGAAGGTGAAGACACCCCTCATGTCGATCACGATTGCCGGCGTGACAAGCATTGGCAGGACGATCACGCACGTCGGTCAACTCTCTGACATTGCCGCTGAGCTGAAGCGTCTCGGGAAATCGAAACCCGGCAGTCAGATCTGTTGGGATCGGCGGGGCGACTGAGACCCGGGGAGGACAAGGTGGACCGCAAGCGCATCCTGGTAGTCGACGATGAGATCTACATCGTCCACATTCTCGAGTTCAGCCTGACGATGGAGGGCTACTCGGTTCTCACCGCCTCGGACGGAGAGGAAGCCCTCCGGATCATCGAGCAGGAACGCCCCGATCTGGTCGTTCTGGACATCATGATGCCCAAGCTCGACGGCTACGAGGTCTGCAGACGGCTGCGGCAGGACGAGCAGTTCCGCTCGCTGCCCGTGATCCTCCTCTCGGCCAAGGGACGCCCCATCGATCGCGAGGCGGGTCTCGGCGCCGGGGCGGACGACTACATCACGAAGCCATTCAGTCCGCGGAAGCTCCTGGAGAAGATGCGCGAGCTCCTCGATCGGCAGGAGTTGAAGAAGGCCGTGGGATTCTAGCGGAGCCTGTATTCATACGAGAGCCTCCCCGCGACCCGATGCCCCTGACGCGGAGCATCGATCGCACGGGAGGCTTTCGCTTTCCTTGGGTGCGGGCGTCGAACTCGAGCGCGCGCGTCAGTCCGGCCGCCGAGCAGGCGGATCGCCCGATCCGGGGCCGGCGCCGCTCTTTCCGGGGGCTGCATCCGGCTTCCCTGCGTTGGCGAAGTCGCCCGCCTCGACCGTGTTGATCTTGGCCGGGTCGATGTACTTCCTCATCGCGGCATTGATCTGCTCGGGCGTCAAGGCTGACACATGACTCTCGAGATTCGCGTCCCATGCGAGCGTGCGCCCCTGGTACTCGCGCAGGGCAAGGCTTCGGACGAGTTCCTGGTCCGTCGAGCGCGAGACGGTCTGGCGCTGAATCCATCCGGACTTTGCGTCGTCCACCTCCTGCTTGGAAAACCCCTCGTCGACGGCGGCGGCGATCTCCTCGTTGAAGGCCCGATTGAGCCGATCCACGTTCTGCGGCGCGTAGATCGCCCGCCCGCCGAAATAGGGGAAGTCCACCGCCTCCACCTCACCGCCGTCAC
>CAZNRY010000195.1:0-6561 GCA_964575675.1 uncultured bacterium | reverse complement strand
TCTCCGGCCCTCTGACGCCGTTTCGCGACGAACGGTGGTGAGAAATGCGGGCTAATCGGCAGGGCGCGGGGGCATGGGGCCCGATCCCCGCATTTTGGCATCACCCCCGGCTGGACTTTTGACCGCCACTCGATCCCTCAATGAGGGCTGGTCGTCCCCGACTTGTACCCGCCGCGTGAAGCTGCCGGGTCGCGCCCAAGGCGGACCGGCCGGGAGTCCGAACACCACTGAAAAAAGTGGCTCGAAGTTTCCGGTTTTGAGTTGACCGGTGGGTGGCTGCGGGTTAGGATGCGCCCGCAGTGGGTTAGAAGGGGTGACAACAGATCGAAGGAGGTCGGGGGGCCTCGTGATTCCTTTCCTCGGAAAGTATCAGTACGCGGTCGACGAAAAGGGGCGAACCAACGTTCCCTCGAAGCATCGCGATGTCCTCAAGCTCGAGCCTTCCCCGCATCTCGTTCTGACGAAGGGCCTCGACGGCTGTCTCTATCTGCTTCCCCTCACCACTTGGCAGAAGCTCCAGTCCCGCATGGAGCAGGAGGAGTTCCAGTCGGAGCGCCAGGCGCGCTACTTCGAGCGAATGCTCTTCGAAGATGGCGACGTGCAGGTGCCCGACGCGCAGGGACGCATCCAGCTTAGCAAGGAGCTGCGCGCCTTTGCACGAATCAAACGGGAGGCCCTGATCTACGGAGTGGGAACGCGGATGGAGATCTGGGCGCCCGATGTCTTCGACGAGTACATGGCCGCAGGACGGAGATTCGCGGGATCTCTCGAGGAGTTGGCCAGCAGTTACTTCCGCCGTCGTGAGTCTTCATCCAAGCGTGAGCCGGAGGGCCGGTAGAACCAATGAACAATCCCATCGCGAGAAGAGGCATGTCACGAACGACGGAGGAGACCGACACCGCTAGGATCGATCGCCTGCATGGGGTTCTGGGACGTCCGCAACTCCATCGATTGGCTGCGAGGCTTCGCACGCTCCCTCCGTCGACGCGGATCCTCCGGATCGACTGGGGTCGTGTGTCTCACATCGATTTTCGTTCCTTCTCAGAGGTGGCGGAGGAGCTTCGGCGGCTTCATCGCCGGGGGGTAAATGTTCAGTGTCTCGGGTTCGACTCCTATCTACTGGCGATCGTTCTGTTTTCCTTCTCGATCGAGGAAGTCGAGCTGTTCGCGGGGGGTTCTGTACCGCTCCCCGCAAGGGACGGAGCGACACGGATCGACGATCTGATCCGGAGTCTCTCGCCCCTGGGGGTTTCGAAGAACTAGCCCGCTCTTCGAAGACGGCGGGCGCGGTCCGGGGGAACGCTTCTCGGGCAAAACCCAAATGCCGAGCTGCACAGGTCCCTAGCCTCCTTGGTGTGGGAAGAACCCTCGGACCGCGGTCGCGCCGTTTCGGATGCAAAGGAACCCCAATGGGCCACAAGCCCGTTCTCGCGGCCGCAGTCATCGAGAATCTGATCTGGGATCCCGACGGTCTCTATGTCGATGGGACGATCGGGTGCGGGGGACACGCCCGCCTGATCCTCGAGCGCCTCTCATCCCGGGGATCTCTTCTCGGATTCGACTGGGACGCCGCGATGCTCGATGCGGCCGCCGCAGCCCTGGGCGATTCCTCCTGCAGAATCGGTCTCTACCAGGAATCCTTCGCGAGGATCGGCGACCGGCTCGCGGCGGAAGGGCGTCGCGCCCACGGGATCCTCCTCGATCTCGGACTGAACTCGGTCGCCCTCGACGACAGCGACCGCGGTTTCCGCCACTCCGATCCGGGGGCGCCGCTCGACATGCGGATGGACCGCAGCCGGCCCGGCACCGCCCGCGACCTCTTGAACGAGGCTTCGGAGGATGATCTGGCGAGGATCTTCCGGGATCTCGGCGAGGCGAGGCGTTCTCGCGCCGCGGCGCGGGCGATCGTCCATTCCCGCGCCGGCCGCCCGCTGCTCACGTCGGGCGATCTCGTGCAGACGCTCGAACGGGCTCGGGCCGTGCCGGGAGGCCCTGCCGAGCTGTCGAGGATCTTTCAGGCTCTCCGTCTCGAGGTGAACCGCGAGCTCGAGGAGCTGGATCACTTCATAGCGAATGTCGCTGACTGGCTCGTTCCCAGGGGCCGGCTCGTGGTGATCGCATACGAGTCGCTGTCCGATCGCCGCGTCAAGTCCCTCCAACGCAGTTCGGGCGAAGCGGGCGGCGAGGCCCGCTTCCGCAAGCTGACCCCGCATGTCCTGCGTCCCGACCGGGACGAGATCCGTGACAACCCTCGGGCCCGCTCGGCGAAGTTGCGGGCCATGGAAAGGAAGGACTGACATGGCGACGATGGGGCGCCGTATCGCTCGCCGTCGGACCGATCTTCGTTGGGTCCTCCCGACGATCGGCTTCTTCGTGTTCCTCTTCGCCCTGACATGGGAACGGATGGCGCTGAAGGAGACGAGCGGGCGGCTCGAGAGACTCGAGGTGCAGCTCCAATCCCTCCAGACCGACGAGGCGTTCTATCGCACGCAACTGAAACAGGAGTGCCGCTTCATCCATGTGCAACAGATCGCGAGCCAGGAATGGGGGATGTCGGTCGCCGTACCCGAACAGCGGGCCCGACTCGTTTCCGCTCCGAAGATGGTCGTCGTCGAGACCGCGGCGCTCGCCGGTTCACCGCAGTCGGTGATTGCGCGCTTCGCGCGCGTGTTCAGGGGTGGTGTGGCGCAGGCCCATTCCGCGGCGGGTGAAGAGGGGAATGGGACGCGCGCGAGGTGATCGACTCCGGCTTCTGATCTGGTTCGTGGTCGCCGGATCGCTTGTGCTCTGGGTGCGCGCGGCGTACCTCCAGATCCTCCGCCACGACGAGCTTCAGAGGATGGCGCGAGGGCAGCAGTCCGAGCTGATCCGGATCCCAAGCCTCCGCGGACCGATTCTGGACCGGGCCGGCGATCGTCTGGCGTATTCGGTTGACGGGAGTTCCCTGGCCGTTGACCCGAAGTTTCTGACCAATCCGGACAGTCTCGCCCTCGCCCTCGAGCAGTGCGGCGCTCTTGCCGCCTCCCAGGTCCTTGATCTCCTCGATCGAGCGGGGAGCAACAAACGCTTCGTCTGGCTCGTCCGCGGGAAGATCCACGAAGAGGACGCCGAGGCGATTGAGCGGCGCTTCTGGCCGGCCGTGATCCGCATGCCCGAGCCGAAGCGGCTCTATCCGCTGGGAGCGGCCGCCGGGCCGTTGATCGGCAGCACGGGGGTCGACGGCCAAGGGCTCCTCGGCCTGGAGGCGCGCTACGAGCGGGACCTGCACGGCGTGGACGGGAAGATGCTCGACTTTCTCTCGGGGCACAGGGGAAAACACGAAGGACCGGGGCGGATCGTCCTGGACGCCCCGCAGATCGGGGCGACGACCGAGCTGACGATCGATTCGCGCTTCCAGCAGATCGTCGAGGCCCGCCTCCGCGAGGCCGTCGAAGAGCAGAACGCTCGCGGAGGGAGCGCGATCCTCCTGGACCCGGGGACGGGCGAGATCCTTGCGCTCGCGTCGATGCCGGGATTTGATCCCGACCAGATCGGGAAGGCCGACAGCCTGGGCTGGCAGATCTGGGCCGTTGGGCAGAACTACGAGCCCGGATCGACCTACAAGCTCGTCGCCTTCGCCGCCGCCATCGAGATGGGCGTTCTCTCTCCGCTGGACATGGTCAACTGCTACGGCGGGAAGAGGAAGGTCCCCGGGGGCGTGATCAGCGACCACGAACCGTACGGGATGCTGCGCGCGGCCGAGGTCCTCGCCCGCAGCAGCAACATCGGAACGGGCATCGTCGCGGAGAGGGTTGGGGGGGAAGGGTTCTACCGGATGGAGCGCAGCCTCGGGTTCGGCGTCCCGACCGGAATCGAGATTTCCGGGGAGGAGCGCGGCAGGATCCCCGACCCGGCCAGTTGGTCGAGCCGGTCGCTCATCACGCAGGCTTTCGGCCAGGAGATTTCGTGCACCGCGCTGCAGCTCGCCATGGCCTACGCCGCGGTGGCAAACGGCGGCCTACTGATGAAACCGTACATGGTGCGCGCGGTCCGCACCCAGGGAGGGGAGATCAGGGAGCAGCACGAGCCGGAAATCGTGCGGCAGGCGTTGAGCTCTGAGGCGGCGCGCACGCTGCAGCAAATGTTGCGGACGGTCGTGACCGACGGCACCGGCAAGAACGCCGAGGTCGAGGGGTTCTTTCCCGCTGGGAAGACCGGGACCGCGCAGAAGTACGTTCCCGCGGAGGGGACGTACAGCAACGAACGCTACATCGCTTCCTTCGTCGGATTCGCTCCCTACGACTCTTCCCGCTGGCTCTGCCTCGTCGTGATCGACGAGCCGCGATCATCGATCTGGGGAGGCTCGGTCGCCGCCCCGGTCTTCGCGAAGATCATCGGAGACGTGGGGAGGCTCGACACGCGGCCCACCGAGGACCGGAGCTCGCGGATCAGAACGGTCGCGCACCAGGAAGAGAGTGCGGCGATCGTCCCGAGGCTCGCCGGGCTTTCGCCCGGGCAGGCCCGAAAGGTCTTGAAGGACGCCGGACTTCTTGCCCGCCTTGTCGGGAGAGGGGACCGGGTCGGCGAGGTTCTTCCTGTACCGGGAAGCCGCTGTAGGTCGGGACAGGTCGTGACCCTCGCGCTGACCGAGGCGGCGGACAGCACGGCTGTCGCAGGGGGGCTGCCCGATTTGCTCGGCCTCTCGTTACGTGATGCCTATGCCCGCGCCCGCTGGGCCGGTCTCGCCGTCGATGCGCGGGGATCGGGATGGGTCATCCGCCAAAGTCCGGAGCCGGGCGCGCCCCGTGAGGGCCGCAGGCTGATCCTCTGGCTCTCCAGCGACTCCTGCCGCGCGCTGACCGCGATCCAGCCGGAGAGGCCATGATCCGATTCGAGGAGGCGCCCCGGATCCTCGGCGATCTGGTCATGGGGCCCCTCCCCGAGCGCTGGCCCGCGGGTGAGATCGCGGGGGTCGAGCAGGACAGCCGGAGAATTGGCCCGCGTTGCCTGTTCGTCTGCGTCAGGGGACTGAAGGACGACGGGCGGGGCTACATCGCTAGTGCCGCCGATCGGGGCGCACTTGCGGCTGTGGGCGAGCCGCCCGCCCCGCAGGGACTTCCATATCTTCAGGTCGCCGACGCGAGGAAAGCCGCCGCGCTCCTCGCCAACCGGTGGAACGCCGACCCCTCCCATTCCCTCGATGTGGTCGGCATCACAGGGACGAACGGCAAGACGACGGTCAGCTGGCTGCTGCAATCGATCTGGGAGGAGTGCGGGATCCCGTCGGCGGTGTCGGGAACTTTGGGAGCCGGCCGGCCCGAGACGTTGACGGGCGGGAGTCATACGACCCCCGATGCTCCCCGCTTCCAGGGGACGCTTCGAGAGCTCCGCGAAGGCGGATATCGCGCGGTCGCGGCAGAGGTTTCCTCCCATGCGCTCGACCAGGACCGGGTCTACGGGACGAGGTTCCGGGCGGTCGTCTTCACGAACCTCACGCGCGACCACCTCGACTACCACGACACGATCGAGAGATACCGGGAGGCGAAGCACAAGCTGTTCACGCCGGAGGGACGCGGGGAGCCGTCCTCCTGTCTCGCGATCGTGAACATGGACGATCCCTCATCCCCGCATATCCTGCGGGGCAGTACTGATAGCCTCCGCGGCTACGGGACGGCGCCCGGCTGCTTCGTCCGTCTGCGCGATCTGAGCGCCCATGCGGACGGGATCGATCTTCGTCTCTCGGCGATGGGCAGCGAGCGCGTCGTCCGCACACCCCTGATCGGCGCCTTCAACGGCTGGAACGTCCTGGCCGCCTACACAACCGCCCTAGCGCTCGGCCTGCCCGCCGAGAAAGTCGAGGCGTCCGTCTCTCGCGGCGTGCGCGTACCCGGACGGATGGAACGGATCGACGCGGGACAACCCTTCCTCGTCCTCGTCGACTACGCGCACACCCCGGATGCCCTGGGTCGAGTCCTGGCGGCCCTGAGGCCGCTGACGCGCGGGAAGTTGATCGTGCTGTTCGGATGCGGCGGCGATCGGGACCACGGGAAGCGGTGCGAGATGGGGGCGTGCGCGGCGGCGGCGGACCGAATCGTGCTGACGAGCGACAACCCCCGGACGGAGGATCCGCAGGCAATCCTGCAGGCCGTGCGCTCCGGAATCCTGGCGCAGGGGCGTGACGCCGATCTCGTCACGATCGACAGGGAAGAGGCGATCTTCTTCGCCGTGGGCGCGGCGGAGGCGCACGACACGCTCCTGCTCGCGGGCAAGGGGCACGAGGGATATCAGGAGATCGGATCCTTGAGGCGGCCGTTCGACGATCGCGAGGTCGCGCGCCGCGCGCTCGCATCCCGCGGATGGCAAGGGTGAGCGCGATCACGCTCGGAGAGGTCGCCCGGCTTTGCGGGGGGCGGATCCGGGGAGACGCGGGCCGCCCTTGGGAGCCAGGCGCCGTCTCGATCGACACGCGGGAGCTCATGCCCGGGGAGATCTTCGTCGCGCTGAGAGGCGAGCGCGACGGGCACGACTTTGTCGCGCAGGCGGCGGAGCGCGGGGCCGGGGGGGCGATTGTGGAGGAGCATC
>CAZNRY010000194.1:0-6583 GCA_964575675.1 uncultured bacterium | reverse complement strand
AGGAGGGCTTCCTGGGATGCGAGGCATCATGCACTACGGCGCATCAGTCGGAAGAGATGCGGTTCGTCGGACGCCTTCACTGACTCAAGAGCGTCCGCTTACTGGATCACCAGGATCTTCCTTGTCGGCGCCTGCTTTCCCGCCCAGAGCCGTGCGAAGTAGATCCCAGCCGCAACACGCCGGCCACTATGATCCCGCATGTTCCACTCGACCTGGTGCCACCCGGTCGAGTACGCGGCATCCGTGAGCACTGCAATCTCGCGACCGGAGACATCCATGATCGCCAGCCGCACCGTCTCCGGCTTCGGAAGGTAGAACTCCGCCAGGACGACCCCGCCGCTCACATCGACGCGCACGCGGAACTGGATCTCAGCCAGATCATCCTGCGGAACGACGTCCGACGATGGGTTGTATGCCAGGGGCACGTACATAATCTGTCCCGCATACCTGTTGTAGATGTCTGCGAAAGATGCCCTCGCGACCGGCACGACCCCTGCCGAGGTCTTCGCGTACCCAAGAAGCACTTCCAGATCGACCTCCGCACCCAGCCCGCTGGAACCGCTTTCCGCCTGCAGGATCTGCTGCGCCATGTCGCTGATGACATCGGTGCGGCTTCGCATGATGAGACCCGTCTCCATAACGAATTGAGGCCAGTTGATCTGGAGACGCGCGCGCTCGTGGAGATTCGATACCGACTCTCTGGCCCAGGAATCGAACACCGGGTAGCCGTTGGACGCCTTCCTTGTCATCGTGGCCATCTGTTCGATCTCACAGGTGGATTCCGATGGGGTCTCCCCCTCGCCGCTGACGCTGCGCTCCATGACGGTGTTCACGGTGCGGAGATTCCATTCCGTCGTCGGAAGGCTCAGCGCGCTCACCGTGGCCAGAAGCGCGTTCTCCGCCTCGGTGGCTGAGACCGCGACACAAGGCGACCCCGTGTGGAATGATCGGTCCCGGTTCGTATACCGGATGTAGCCCTCGCCGAATTCGAGTCTAATCCGCCTCGGCCCGTCGGGCGGGTCGTACCCCATCACGACCGAACCGCTGGTGACGATCGTGCCGGGATCCGTATCCCCCACGGCCACCGCGACCTGATGGACGGTCTTGCCGGCCATCCAGTCGGGCCCGTTCGCGACGGTCAGCATGGACGAACTGAATGACGGAAGCTTCGTGTTCACGAGCGAGGAGTAGTACGTCAGAGGTTGCGTTCTGGGGATCGGTGGTGGTTCTGGCCCCTCACCGGCCGCTGCCATCCCAGAGAAGAGACCGCAAAGGGCGCATGACACCCCAAGAGCGACCAGACCGTGGATTCTCGCATTGGGGTTCATTGGGGTAGCGCCTCCTTTCCATCCGGAGCGCAGCCGCGTATGTACCGGGCACGGTGACTTCGAGAAGAGCCGAGCCCGGGAGGATCGTCCCAGTAGATAGCGTTGTACCGCTCGTTGTTCATCCTCGTGAGGCTGTCGTTATCGTCACTGCCGACGTTCCTGGCGACAGGACACTGATCGTAGCTGTTGCTTGCGTCGTCATCGTACAAGTTGTCGAGCCAAGAATCGGCGATCGAGATCCAGAAGCTGTCATCTGCAAAGCGCCTGTACCGCCCGCGGTAGTCGGAGCTGATCCACATGAGTCCGTGGAAGCTATCGATCTGATGAAGCCCATCGAATGAGCTGTTCCACTCGTTCCACCAGTCCTCGCGATCCATGCTGTAGCAGGACGAGAGATGCAGGAACTCGAGATCCCCGTCGCCCAGCTCGATGTGCCCCTGATACGCGAAGCAGTTGCCGGAGCCCGCCTCGTCATACTTGACCTTCCCGTACCAGCGGTGGTCGCCGCCGTCGTTGCCGCCGTGCAATCCGGCCATGAAGGCATCGGGCAGATCCGCGTGGTTGACATCATTGCCCCAGGCCCGGTTGTCGGGATCTACGAACTGGCCGTCGCTGATGTAGCCGTTATTGTTCATGAAGGCGATGATCCAGGCGGCGCCCACGCCATGGCCATCCGGCACAGCGGCGTCGTTTCTGATATCGTTGTACCAGGCGCTCACCATGTTGTCCCATTCGTTGCGGCGGCTGCCGTCGCAATCCTCGTCCCACGTCGTGATGACATACGCCATCACTTCCCTCACGTTGGCGTCGTCCTCGGCGCGGACGCCCGCCGGCGACCAGAGCAGCCATCCGGCCAGCGAGAGAATGAGCACAACCTGCACCGTCCTCTTGGTGCGCATGCGTATACCTCCTTCCTGTGTCCCGGGCCTACGGTCATCGTATGAGCGGCCCACTCCGTCCTGAGGCAGAGATCAGGGGATGGCCCAGAAAGCCCCGGATTGGGGTCCGCATCACAACGGGGACCCCTCAGCAGCCAGGGGGACATGGCCCGTACCGTCCTCTTGGAGACACGGAGGGCCCCGGAGTCACAAACTCACGGGAAACAGTGCTGGTCTATCAGCGAGTGCGGGCGGTTCCGATCGATGAGCGTGCGACCGCGGCGCCATCCCGTAGCCCCACCACCTGCCAACCCACCGCGGTCCCCGGCGGAGGCTCGGGGCGGAGGTCACCCCGCCGGACAATGCAGGTCGTGTCCGCGAGAGGCCCGAGACGAGCCAGATCCTTGAGATCGGCAGCGAACAGCACGATCTCGTAGGAAGACACATCCGGTAGGGAGCGCCAGCGCAACTCGATTCCGTCCACTGCAATGGGGCGTGGATCGAGGAGGAGGATCGCCCCCCCGAACGCTCCCCTCTCGGAGGGCGAGGGGCCGCGGAGCGAGTCGGGTCCGGTCGCCTCGCGGAGGTGCTCGATGCCGGCATAAAGACCCACCACCATGAGAATGACGGCCGCGGCGGGCACCAGGACCGAAGCCCGACCGATCCCGTGCGGAAGGTCCCGAATCCACCGGGGGAACTTCAGCCCTCTTGATCGGACCGTAGGCCCGGCGGTGCGAGCCATCGACTCACGAAAAGCCGCACGTAGCCGCTCCCCCGCATCCTGCAGGTCGGCATCATCTGGCGCAGATACGTCCTCTACGAACTCCCGGTAGGTCAGCAGGAGGGCCCTGCATCGAGGACACGCCTCGAGGTGGCGGCGCTCGGGGGAGTTGGAAGGGAGGCGTGAAATCGTTTCGATCTCGTCGGGAGAGAAGCAGCGGTCCATCATCACAGATTCTCCTCTCTCCGCGCTGCGCGCTTTTCTAGGACCATGCGGATTTTCCGCCGCGCGTTCTGCAGCACTCCCCGCGCGCCCGACGCCCCGCGAATGTTCAGAAGCCGGGTGATCCCCTCGACCGGCAGGCGCTCGAAGGAGCGCAGCCAAAGGGCCGCCTGCTCTTCTGGATCTAGGGTCTGCTTGATCAGATCGAGAATCTCCTCTTCATCCTCTTGCTCGATCAGGATCGAGTCGGCCGGCTTGTCCGCACTGGCCACCATGTCGATCTCGTAGTCCTCATCGCGGACCAGGCCGGGTCGCCGCAGCGCCCGAAAGCAGCGGTTGCGCATAATCGTGAACACCCAGGAGCTGTAGCGACAGCGTCCTTCGAAGGTCCCGAGCGCCTGGTATGCGCTGATCAGGACCTCCTGCGCAACATCCCGGGCCGTCTCGTGCTGTCCGATGCGGCGGAAACACCACAAATAGACCCGCTCCCAATAGCGCTCGAACAGCTCCGAGGCCGCGGACCGGCCCGCATCCCCGGCAGGATCCCGCCGGTATCGCCGGGCCAGCTCCTCGTCGCTCGCCCCCGTCGCTCTCCGGTCGTTCATCTACTGAGAGTCTTTCCCGGCGTCGGAATCATAACGATCGACGCCTCCGCCGCCACCAGACCCCGCCCAGTCCCCCAATCACGGCGGCCAGGGCCGCAAGCAGGAACAGGGGCCCCTTCACCGTCCAGATCCGCTCGATAGGAACCACGATCCCTTCCTCGCCGACCAGGACGAAACCCGCCCAGTAGAATGGATGGCTCGTGCGAGGATCCTCCCGGATCGTCTGCCGTGCGCTGCGAAGCGCCTCCCCAACGGATCGTCCTCTCTCCAGCGAACAGTAGAAGTGTCTCATGAGTCTTGCAGTGACGCGATCGCTGACGGGCCAGAGGGTCGCGACGAGCGAAGGCACGTTCGCAGCCGTGAAGGCCGCTGTCAATCCCAGGACCCCCTCCCCCGAAACCACGCGGCCGCCGGCGGACTCACACCCCGCCAAGACCGCGAGGCGGGCGGGCAGGCGCATCCCCGCGATCTGATGCGCACGAAGCTGGGGGAGTCCTGAACGCCACGGATGCGAGTCATCGACCTGCACATGGGAGGCAAGATGGATGATGTCGCATCCTGCTAGATCCTCGTTCCATCCGGACGTCGTCTGGTCGTTACCGGCGTTCTTGATCCGGACCTTTCGAAAGGAACGACGAAGCCACGCCGTCTCACCGCGGGCGCCGGGGAGTGTCGATCCCGCGGAATCCGGCTCACCGAGAACCACGAGGATCCTCGCCGGCGGTGTGACCGGGCTCGTCCGCGCCGCGCGGGAACGCTGATCCCGCAAGACGGTTGCCGAGGGGATCCTTACAATCTGCCGCTGCTCCCCTAGCGGCCCGTACCCTGCGCGGTCGCCAGACACTTGGGGAAAGGGCAGCGCCTCGACGGGGATCATGTTCAGGTATCCGTCCAGCGCGAGAATGATCCGCGAGTGGGCCTGGAGAAGATCCGCGACGGGAGAGAGAAGGAGTGAGGAGAGATTCCGACTCGCCTCCTCGAGCAACTGCGCCTCCTCGACGGATCGGATCGGGTCCGGGCGATTGGCGACAAGGTCCCGGTAGCGCTCGAGCATGCGCTGCAAGAGCATCGTCTCATGGGGGATTCGCGAGGCACGGCACTCTGTCCGTGTCACGCCGAAAAGATAGACGCCGTCAGTCCCGAGAAAGACGTCGAGCAGAACTTCATCGGGAGATAGCCAGCTCTCCTGCAGTTCCGCCAAAGTCACCGGGCCCGGGATCTCTTCCGCGGCCGAGTCCGCCCTCTGCGCGAAGGCGCCGAGCATTCGCTCGCGCAGGGTGCGGGCCTTGAAGCGCTGCAGCGCGTCGAAGGTGGAGCGCGCACGCTCGCCGGGTGACGCGGAGGCCGTATCGGACAACGAGTAGTGTGCGAGCTCCGCGTAGAGTAACCGCCCGTCGATCTGCAGTTGCTCCCGCCAAACCGGATCCTGCATGCGTGCCCTTTCCGACTCCCACGCCTCGACGGCGAGGTCGAGGTAGACGCGGGCGCTGTCGGCACGACCCATGATGGCGTGGCAGCGTGCCGAGTAGGTCAGGGGATGCACGCGGAAGCCGAGTCCTAGCGTTCGCCCGATGCGGTCGGCTTGTCGGAAGCGCTCCAAAGCCTCGGCGGCACGATTCGAGCGGAGCAGAAGCTCGCCGCGCAATCGCTCGGCATTGAAAACGACCTCCGGAGGGAGGAGATGGCGGACTCTGTCAAAGCGTTCTTTCAGGACTGCGATCCCTGCATCGACGCTGTCGCGAAGGGCAAGTGTCTGAGCCAGGCCCAAGAGGTTGCGGCCCAACTGCTCTGACGATATCTCGGATGCCAGCGCTGCGGCACGACGGAAGAGCTCCGCAGCCTCATCCAGCCTCCCCTGCTCCTTGCGCACGGTGCCCATCTGCTCCAGCACGACCGCCTCGTGCCCATGATACCCGGACTCTTCGCACAAGCGCTGCGTCTCGTTCAGGACCTCCACCGCCTCGTCGTACTCACCCATGTATGCATGAATGATCGCCAGATTCGTCGCCGGGACGATGCTTCCCTCCGGGTTTCCGTGGTTGACCTGCAGATCGAAGGCCTTTCGATAGTACCCTTGAGCGACCGAAGGATCACCGTAGTTGAACTCGAGTACGCCGAGGTTGTTCAGTGCATGTGCCCCGCTGAACGGATCGCCGAGCTTGCGGCTTCCCTCTAGCACTCGCATGTAACAGAGACGGGCGTTGTCGATATCTCCGCGGGTTTCCAGGACCCGTCCGAGACCCGTGCGCGCCATTAGCTCGACTCTGAGGTCGCCCGTCTCCTCAAGAAGTTGAGCCGCCCGTTGGTACTCGCGCTCGGCGGCAGCCAGGTCGCCCGCCATGAGATCGTCGTAGGCCAGAAGGAGGCTGCCGTGACCCTCATGCAGACGGTCTCCCTGCGATCGCGCTAGATCGAGAAGTCTCTGAGCGTGTTCCCGCGCCTCGCGCATCTCTCCCTCCACCTGGGCTGCCAAGGTGAGCCAGCGCAGGGCCTGGCAGACTGCGAGGGTATCGCGCAGGGTCGACGCCATCTCGAGGGCGGCGGTCGCGCTTGCGCGACCCGGCTTGGGCCGGCCGACAAGGCCGTGGAGGCGCGCTTCTGCAAGGAGGACTTTGAGTTCCTCCTCGCGCGACCCGAGGCGCCGCGCATCAACGAGGAGGGAATCCAGAATGTGGAGGGCTGCGTCGGCCTCACGCCGGGACAGAAGGGAGTCGGCCCGGGCGCGATGGTTCTCGAATGTGGGCCTCACGACCGTCCCGCCGGCCGCGAGCGCCGGCAGGAGAAGTACCATCAGGCTCCAGGCCCTCACTGTTACTAGCTTCCGGGGAA
>CAZNRY010000193.1:0-6608 GCA_964575675.1 uncultured bacterium | reverse complement strand
TCTCCAGCAGAAGCCCGGCCCATTCTCGGGCCACGCCAAGTACGCGACGAGCCAGGCCGAAACGGGCGGGACGCAGCTCGCCGCCGTCCCCGTTGTCGGGTTCCACTGCACCTTGTGGATGCAGACGCTGCCGTCGGTGAAGCGGTGGGGGCACCCGGATCGGAGCGCGGGCCTTTCGATGAAGAACTTGGGCGGAACGTACGGGTATGCGTCCGGGTAGCGAAGGGAGACAAGAAAGTGTCGGCCGGAAATGGGCTCCAGGGTTCCGACCCAGCGCAACCTGCCTCCCTCCGCCTCGACCAGGCGGAAGCCCGGGAATCGCAGCCGCATAACTTCCTGCTCCGCGAGGAGCCGAGTCCGCCACCGCTCTTCCCGGTGCCACATCTCAGGCGGCCCTGCGGATGATCGTGTCTTCAGAGAGGAGATAGAGGCGGCCGTCGATGATGATCTCGACCGCCTCCTGGTTGCCCTCCCGGAGGATCCGAGTGAGGCAGATCAGGACGGCGTCCCGGTGCGCGGGCAGGACCTCCTCGGGGAAGAAGACCTCGACGGCCGCGACCCGTTCGCGGACGGTGAGGCCGAGGGCGCCGCGCCAGATCCCATGGCTACGGGTGATTCGCATTCCCGTCGCGACGGCGAGGAGTGTGGCCTCCGTCGCGAGCACCAGTTTCTTGAAGTCGATCCGCCGGCCTTCCCGGTCACGGCTCGGAACGATCACGACGACCTGCAAACGCGGCGCGAGCGCGGCCAGGACGTCGGTGATCTCATAGAAGTCGATCGGGCCGGGGTCGTCGCTGAGTGCCAATGTGCCGAAGGTCCGCCGGGCGAGCTTCGTCGCCCGCCGTTCGGGAACCTTCGATTCCCTCTCCTCTCGCTCGTCCGCTTCGCGCTCGGGGATCTCGCGGACGGTGCCGTTCTCATCGACCTCGACCTCGCGGTCCCGGCCGACGATGGCGTCACGAAGACGCCGGAGTCTCTCGTTCATGTTCCTTTTCCTCTCTCGGCGGGGAAGAAAGAAGCCCCGCCGCTCTGGTTGAGCGAAGGGGCTGGGGTCTCGCGGGACTCGCGCCTCGGAATCGGTTCGACTACTCATTCAGATCGCTTGGCGAAAGCTTCTTGCGCCTTCAATACCTCCAGGAAGATGTAGTGGTCGCGGCATTTGGACTGGATCAGGTTGGGGCCCACGAGGCGGAAGAGAAGATGCCCGTTGCTTCCGTGGCAGGAGCAGCGGACTTCGATTCCGTCAGCCGTCTCAATGAGGCGGGCGGGGACGTTCCGGTGGCCCGCCGCGCCGCTGGTCGTGTGGCTGTCCATGTTGCCTCCCTTCTGGGGACCGGAGCGACCGTCGCCCTGCCCTAGTCGACAGGCCGGACTCTACTGGGGCCATTGGAGCCTGGTGTGGACAGCAAGAGCGCCGTTGTCCGGACAACGGCGAAGGGGGATGGCCCGAGTGAGCCCGTAGGGGGCGCGGGGACGGACTACCTCGTGCGATCTCCCTGTTGACTGGATCGATCGCGCGTGCCTACCCTTGATGAGGCACCGCCCGCGTTGTAGTAGGTGGAAGTCGTCGTACGCAGAAACAAGACCGGCAGCGTTGTCGCTGAGTCCTCTCTGCGGGCTTCGGGATGGGGCGGTGGCCACGCGAATCGCAGGAGGCATGATGCTCCTGCGCCCGAGGCCCTCCATGCCGGCTGGCCACCCCACGATGGGGAAGAAAGTCAGCCCGGCGGCGTCGACACGATGTCGGCGCCGGAACTAAAGAGGAACAGACCCAACGCCTCGCCGCGGTTCGGCACACCCGAACCGCCGGGAGGCGTTCATGTTTTGGTTCCTCTTCTCCAAAACCCTCTGTCCGCGCTGTAGGGCCCCTCCTCCACGGGTCTCGGGGGATGCTCTTCGTTCCTGAGGGAAGCCGCCTACGTCGCCGCAAGCAACGAAGGTCGGCCCGAAAGAGCATTCCCTTCCAACCGGAGACGTAGCTCTCTGGCGGTCGGACTCTCTCCTCCGTTTCCCTCCATGGGCAGCGTAGCGGAACCACGCCTTTCGTCCAGAACCTGTCAAGACCCTGCGTCTCTCCGGATTCCCATCCAGGAGCAATTCGGCCGTCCCCGGCTGCACCGGCGGGGAAAGGAGACGCATGGCGGCATTCGATCGTCGCGACTGGCTTCGGGCACTGCTCGGGAAGGCATCCCGCTCCGCTCCCCGCAAGGGGCAGCCGAGCGGGTAAAGCGCCCGACCCCCGTGGCTCGAGTCCGACGCCCTCGAACCGGCGCCCTCAGCGAAGCGCTGGAGGCCGTCCGTCAAGATCGCGGTGACCTGCTGGTCGCGGCCCTTGATGGCGTCGAGATTCGGAGGGACGCTCGTGCTTCGGCGACAAAGCGTTTCCTCACGGGCGAGATGGCCTTTCGGGAGAGCGACTACCCGGATGCGCTCGAGCATTTTGGCGCGTGGGAGTCGTCGCCGATTCGAGAGCGACCGGAGTGGATGGGGGTCCTCAGCAGCCTTCGCCGGGCGCTTGCCCATCTCCGGCTTGGGAACTACCGAGAAGCGCGGGCCTGCCTCCGCGAGGCAGTAACCCGAGCTGCGACGGGAAGCGATCTAGCGATCTGGCAAAGCGACCTCGATGCCCTCCGAGGCTTCCTCGCCGATTTCGTCGACGACCGAGCCGCGAGCGTTGCGCACTTCACCGCGGCCTACCGGCACGCCATGCGCGATCAGCGCTGGCCGACCGCCGTGATCGTTGCCGCAGAGCTCACGCGCCTCCACGTCGGCATGAACGACCTCGACACCGCACGGAGATGGACCGAGGGGACACAGAAGGCACTCGCACACGCCGAAGACCACCGTCTCATCGCCTTCCTATGGCTGTCTCGCGCGATGGTCCTTGCGCCGATGGGCCAGGCGGTCGCGTCGGAGCGTCTGCTCACGAAGGTGATCGATGCGGGAGAGCTGCCCGAGTTCTTGGCAGAGACCCGGGCAGAGGCGCTCATGCGGCGGGCGGAGCTTAGATGCCAGCTACGAAAGTACTCTGAAGCGGAAAGAGACCTCGAACAGGCGCTCAAGGCGGCCCGAGTCCACCGCCTTCCACGATTCCAGGCACAGGGTGAGTGGAACTACGCGGTCACGTGCCGACTGCGGAAAGAGCCGTCCGATCTGCGTGACGCGCGGGCACACTTTGGCAAGGCGTTCGACATCCTCTCGCGCAGTTCGCCCCCGTTTCGCCCCCTCCTGCGGCAGATGGCGGAGAACATCCTCCTCTTTCCCTGGTTCGTCGGCCGGGATGACCTTCCTCGGAAGGTCAGGCGAGAGCTAGCGGATCTTCTCGATCAGATTCAGAGGTTGGAGACGAGCCAGGTCCTCCACCGGACCTGCCGCGTCTTCGAAATCGGGGCATTGCACGATCGACTTCTCCTAACCTTGCGTCTCCTCATCACGCCACCCATCGACCTCTCACGAACGACCGTGTTCACGCAGGCTGGTTCCCGTCCGAAAGCCGGGGATGGTGCGCCGGACCTGGGTGATGCCTTGGCCGAGGTGCTCATGGTCCTTCGCGATCAGCGGGGTCGCGCCCTCACCGCGAATGACGTTGTCGAGATCCTGGGGCATCCATCCCGCGAGGCGGTCGCGAAGTCGCTGCAACGCCTCGTGAAGAAGTATCCCGACGAAGTGAAGGCCGAGGGTCGAGTGCCGCGTCGGTACTGGGTTGTTCGGTCTGAGTCCGCGGGCGCGGCGGGTGGGGTGACGGATGGTTCGAGCGGCGGCTTTTAGAATCCAAATGGAACAGGGATTAGACTGTTAGTGCCCTAACAACTAACCACCTGTCCCATGTCCATCCTAGACGGTGTTCCTTCAAACGCCAAGATTCACGCATTCCTGCGGCAGTGCACGTTCGGTGGTCGTCCGTATTGTCCCCGCTGCGGCTCCAGCCATATCCGACGGTCAGAAAGCCGGTATCGCTGTCCACGATGTCGTGTCCCCTTTAGTCTCACGAGTGTGTCCTGGCTCTCCGGGATGAAGCTCAACCCCCGCCAGTGCTGGCTGCTCCTGACCTGTTGGCAGCAGCGCATCGCCTTTCATACCACCGCAACAATAGCCGGTGTTTCCGTCATCACTGTGCGTCGCTGGTTTCGACGGTTCCAGCACCACCTCGTCTATGAAAGTCCCCGTTTAGAGGGGTTCATCGAGGTCGATGAGGCCTTCGTGGGCCGGAGACGGTTCGGAAACCAGCGGGTTGTCCTTGGAGCAGTGGAGCGACACTCCGGCAAGGTGATTGTCCGCATGACCCGGAATCGTGAACAGGAGACCACGGATCGGTTCCTGCTGGAACACGTTACCCGGACGAGTACCGTGGCCACCGATCAGGCTGGCTGCTATGAGGGTATTGACGCCTTCTTTGGATACCAGCACGAAGTGTGCAACCACAGCCAGTTCGTCTTTGGACCGACGAATCACATTGAGAATATCTGGTCGCGCTTGAAGCGCTTTATCCGCAGAACCTATCACCACTACCACAAAGAATGGCTCCCGCTGCTCCTGCGGGAATTCGAGGCTAGAATCAACACACCAGAAATGTTCCTTTCACCCAATAGCTACCTACAAAACAGTCTTTCCGTTGTTCCAACTGGTTGACGAAAGCCTCGAGCGGCCTCTCTGTTACCGTGCGGTGAAACGTGCCTCTGCCGCAGCGAGGACGTCCTCGATGGCCGCAAGGTGCTTCTCGACCGTCTCGACGGCGGGAATGCTCGGATCGTCGAAGTAGTAGCATTCGGTGGCGCGGGAGGGACGGTACTGCGAACCGGGTCTGCCCACGCAGGCGAGAAAGACCTTCTGTCCGACCTTCGGCGGGGCCTCCTTGAGGATCCAGTCCCGTTGCACCCGGAAGAAGTCGATGGCGGGATGTCCCTGCAGCGAGCCCCACCATCTTGCCTGGTCGGGGTGCTCTCGGAACTTCGTCCGCAGCCGATGGAGGGCGTCCCGGGCGAAGACGATCGATGTCTCGAGGAAGGCCTCGAACTCAACGCGGGCGTCACCAGGGCAATCCTTCGCCCGCTCGAGGAAGAACCGCGCACGGGAGATCGCCCGCCGGGATTCGGTCGTTGCCTCGCTCAACGCCAGGTCGAGCCCCAGAAGGTCAACATGCCCCCGGCCGCCCGGAATCTCTCGATCGTGCCCCGTCGCTCGGGTGGGATATGGAAGCTCGCGACCACATCGTTCGTGGTCGTCCCGGCAGAGAGGCTCCGGTAGTGATCGGAGCCGTGGCGCGACGAGAGGAGCCAGGGCCGACCCCGTCGATCCCGCCAGGCGACGGTATCATCGGCATTGACGTGCGGGTTCCCGTCGTGGGTGCAGTACCGGAAGTTGCGGACGAGGAAGACGGAGCCATCGCATCCCCCTCCGCCCGGACCCCAGGTGGCGGAGCAGGTCGTGGCTGAGGCTGCGACAACCACGAGCTTCGACCGGCCAGCGACGAACGGCTTCAGGACATCCGAGAGAGCCGTCGGGTGATCGATCGCGACGTAGCTGCCGGCAGCAACGAGCCTTCCGAGGTCGTCGAGCAGCGCCTCCGTGGTCAGGCGGGGCCGAACCATGTGCTTCCCTCCGCAGGATCCATCCGCGATGATCGTGGCCGAGTGTATGCGCCAACTCCGAGAGGCACAACGTCCGAGCTCTGCGATCGGGTCACCGAGGTGCCGACCGGGGCATCGTCGTTCAAAGGAGGAGGACGCCATGACCGAAGAACGGCCGGAGGAGGGCCCGATCTTCTGCTGTGCCGAGTGCGGCGGGCATCAGGCCGTGGTGATTCACGAGTTCACTGCCTGTGACCCCTACGAGGTGGTTCTCCCCTGTACCTGCGAGGATGGAGAACAAGAGGAAGCCGTGACCCGACGGTACGACGCGGTCGTGCAATGTCGACGCGTCGGTCTGCTTGACGAGGACCATCGGGTGATCTGGCCGCCGGACGACGACCTCGAATCTCAGGAAGAGGAAATCGACCGGGTCAACGAGGAAGAGGAGATCCACTGCCGACATTGCCTGGCCGAGGCGGAATCCGACGAGTGGCAGGTGGAGCGCGGCGAACGGGAGGTGGACGAAACCGAGGACGAGATCTACGTGCGCTGCCGGGACTGCGACCACGAGGTCGAGTTCGGATGGTCGCATCCGAATCGAGGCGGCCGGATCTGGCCCGCCGAGTCCCCGCACTTCAATCCCTGGAAGACGTGCCCCGACCCGAAGTACAGCGAGTCCTGGAAGGCGAAGGGTTGGCTGCGGCCGAGCACACCACGCCGGCATCGAGGATTGTGATTCGTCTCCTTGGCTGACTCAGACGTCTCCCGAAACGCACCTGGCGTGCGTGCGGTTCGCGTCGTGTGATAGTGCCAGGCAGAAGCGAACGCCGCACGCCTGGACGGAGGTCTTGATCGGCAAGCAGTGGGTGCCGTCCTGTCCCACCAGCGGCTACTTTGCCCGCATCCCAGAGCATTACCTGGAACTCGGGAAGGGGGACTTGCCCGCGTTCACGCACAGCCGGCACATCAAGTTCGATTGGAAATGGATCATCCAGCCGCAAACCAGCCACACCGAACAGGCCGTGTGGAGCAACGTGAACA
>CAZNRY010000192.1:0-6613 GCA_964575675.1 uncultured bacterium | reverse complement strand
CGACGTACGTCGTGGGGAAGGACGGGAGCGGGGACTTCACGGCCATCCAGCCCGCCATCTACGCCTGCACCCACGGGGACATTGTCGAGGTCCACGCCGGTACGTACACCGGCCCCTTGAACAAGAACCTCGACTTCGGCGGGGTCAATCTTCACCTCATCGCACCCGCGGGCCCGAACGCCACCACCATCGACTGCGAGGGGGACGATCGCGGCTTCGCCTTCCAGCACGGCGAGACTGCGGACGCTACCGTCGAGGGTTTCACGGTCCGAAGCGCCCATGCCCCCTTCAACGGTGACGGCGGTGGCTTCTTCTGCCAGGACAGCCCCGGACCGACGATCACGAACTGCATCGTCTCGGGCTGCTCGGCGAGCAGCGGGGCCGGCCTCTACTGCCTTCGCTCGAGCCCGGTCCTCCAGAACATTGCCATCGAGGACTGCACGGCCGGGCACGGCGGCGCGGTCTACCTCGCTGGCGGCTCCGACGTGCGGCTCACGTCGTGCGTCTTCCGAGGAAACTCCGCGAGCGGCTTCGGCGGCGCGCTTTACGCCGGCTACTCGGATGCCGTGCTCACGGACTGCGTCATGGACGGAAACTCGGCGCTGAGCTGGGGCGGCGCCTGCTACATCGCCGAATCGGCGGCACACCTCACGAATTGCCCGATCACCGGTAACACGGCGAACAATGGCGGCGGGGTCTTCCTCCAGGGCGATTGTCCGACGGTCTTCGAAGATTGCGCGATCGAAGGAAACGTCTCCCGGTATTCCGGAGGCGGCATCTACCTCTGGTCGACGTACGATGCGCCGCGCTTCGCCCGCTGCCGGATCGCCGGCAACGACTCCGCGGAGGACGGTGGCGGCATCGACGCGGTGTCCGGCGACTACTTCCAGAGTCTCGGCTCCTTCGAGGACTGTCTCGTCACCGGTAACCGCGCGACTCGAAACGGCGGCGGGGTGTTCTCCGACTCCGGAATCCTCACTTTCTCCGGCACGACGATCGTGCGGAACGAGGCCGGGGGCACCGGAAGCATCGTCCATGCCGCGGGGACTTCTGACCTTTCCCTCACCCGGGTCATCGTCTGGGCCGGGTGCGGCACGGACGACGCATACGTGAGCGGCGCGAGCACGCTGCGTTTCGACTGCTGCGCCGAGGATCCGAGCCGGATCACCGGTCCCGGCCAGGTGCAGTATCTCGGGGACCAGGTCGGTAGCGATCCGCTCTTCTGCGACCTTCCGGCATGCGGGTCCCTCCCGACAAGCGAAGGCGACTACGGCCTCTCGGACGGCTCCCCGTGCCTGCCGGGCGCGTCCCCCTGCGGGCTTCTCATCGGGGGGCTCGGAATGAACTGCGCCGCCTCACCCGTGGAGGCCACGAGCTGGGGGCGGATCAAGGCAGCGTTCCGGTAGACGGGCGGTGGCCCCACAGGATCCGAAGAGGAAGGACGGACCATGCGAAGATTGACCCTCGCGGTGCTCACCGCGGCGCTCGCTTCCGGCTGCGGGAGCGATAATCCCGTGAAGACGGACACGACCCCTCCGGGACGAGTTGAGGATCTCCAGGCCGGTTCCGCGACGGTCTCGGCGATTCGGCTCTCCTGGACTGCCTCCGGGGACGATGGCGACGTCGGGACCGCCGCCGCATATGACATCCGATACGCGACGAGCGGATCGACTGACTGGGATCACATGACCCAGGCCATGGGAGAGCCCGCGCCGCAGGTGAGCGGCCGGTCCGAGGTCTTCACGGTGAGCGGACTCGCCACGGAAACTTCGTACCGCTTCGCCGTCCGTGTCGCCGATGAGGCGGGTAACTGGTCCGAAATCTCGAACATGGTTCAAACCGTGACGAATGCACCGCCGGATACGGAGCCGCCGACCTGGGCGAACGCCCCGAACGTCGGAACCAGCGCGGGTCCGACGAGCGCGGAACTTTCTTTCTGGTGGTACGCCCCGTACGACGATCGAGGTCCCGCGGCCCGTTACGACATCCGCATAGCGACTGCACCGAACACGCCGTGGGAAGGCATGGCGGTTCTCCCCGACGCGCCCGTCCCGCGCGAGGCCGAGGAACCGCAATTCCTGATCGTCGACAATCTTGCGCCAGGCACGACTTACTACTTCCGCCTCAAAGCTGCGGACGGAGCGGGCAACTGGTCCGCGGAGTCCCGCGAGGCCAGCGGCACGACGAGGAACCTCGGTGAGGTGGGCGGCACGATCGGGCGGCCGACCGTTCTGGGAATCGCGGGGAGTCCGTACCGGATCGTAGAGAACGTCACGCTCCGCGCGAAACTCACGATCGAACCCGGCGTGGTCGTCCGCGCGGCACCGGGCGTGTGGGTGAGCCTCGCGGACACCCTCGTCGCTGACGCCCGGGGAAACGATCCGATCCAGCTCGAGAACATCCGGTTCCTGATGGGCTCCGGCATCCCGACGATCTTCCGGGACCGCGAGTCGTGGGCCTACGTCTCCGGCACCATCTTCGGCAACTGCGTCATGGACGGGACAACCTTCGACGGTCCGGCCGGCCCGAGCTTCGTCGCGTGCATCTTCCGAAACGCCTGGCTCCCGCCCCTGCGGTACCGGCAGTCCAGCACGTCCGACTTCGTCAACATCGTCGACTGCGTCTTCGAGGACAATCAGGCCTTCCAGATCGCTCAGGCCGCCTGCATTGAGCTCGACGGCGGAGAGATCTACGTCGAGGGCACGACCATGCGCCGGAACCGCGGCAGCATGATGGTCTTCCTCGCCCTCGGCGGATCGGCGACATTCGTAGGCTGCCGCTTCGAGGACAACCAGCTCGTCGAGCCGCAGCGATCCACGATCTGGACCAACACGCCGAGCCCCTTCCTCGGGGTCGAGTGCTCGTCGTTCGAGCGGAACACGCCGGATCCCGACCACGGGTACAAGGAGATCTTCATCGACTGCGGTTCATGCACTCCCACCGTCTACATCAGCCACTGCAACTTCGTCCGGGACCCAGACCGGAGCTGGACCGCTATCGACAACTTCTCGCACGGCAGGCCGGACGCACGGAACAACTGGTGGGGAACGACCGACCGCTCGTTCATCGAATGGGCGATCAAGGACTCGGTCGACGCGCCGAACGGCCGGGGCCGGGTGTCCTTCGAGCCCTTCCTGACGGATTCGGTGGACATCGCGGGTTGCGGGGAATCGCCGGGGTGCTGAGAGACGGGGACCCGGTCAATCGTCATCGGGCCGGGGTGCGAGGCGCACCGAAACCCGTCGGCTGGTCGCCGCGAGGTATCAGCACCGATCTGTCGCGGCAGATACTCTACGTGTGGCCGCCATCGTGCCCTGGCAGATTCGGCCAACGAACCTGACGCTATTTCAGCCTCAATCCCACGACGGGGGGGCATCGCCCAAGGGCGCTGAGGGTCCCCGCGAGTCGCACGAGTACGTCCGCCGCGTCTCTCGATCAACTGGATCCAAGGACGGATCGATAATGTCAGGCTGCTTCCACCTGAGTTGCAGGAGATCGCTCGCATAGTCCATCCCGAGGCCCTTCTTGCGGAGCTCCATGATCCCGCGACGGGCAAACGAATCTGCTGCATCGTCACTCGTTGTTCCGGCCAGATGAGCCAGCTCGTGCAGGATCAAGAACTCGTAGGCTTCCTTGAGGCTCAGGGGGAATCGGTAGCGGATTCGCGCCTGGGGATCGTCCTGCGTCGCGCTGTACCCCGCCACCGTCAGGTCCTCGCCTCCGGAGTCCATGTTGAAGCGCTTCGAGCCTCGCTCGAGCACGAGGCGGGTAATGTGAATCTCGTCCCCGTATTCTGTGCGCTGCTCGGTGTGCGGAACTCGACGGCGCTCCGAACCGTAGACCGGACGGACGTCGACTTGAACCCATTGATAGTTGTAGTAGCCGTAGCACGGATGGAAGCACATCGGGCGCCATTGAAAGACCGGCTCGGTACCCAGGAAGACCTGAGCAGTTTCGACTCGCGTCTCTTCAGTCTCGATGGTGTACTTCACGCGGTTGTAGCAGCTCAACGCACCGGAACGGCCGCATTCATCGGACAGGCTGACGAAATCACGAAGCGGCAAGTCGATGCCTGAGTCCGCGAGCTCCTCGATTGCATCGTTAAGCGCATCCTGTTCCTTCCAGGAGAACTCGCTTCCGAACGCCCCTGGGGCGTAACTGAGCGCCAGCGTTCCGAGAAATCCGCCGAGAACAAGGACCACGTTCTTCATACATCACCTCTGAGTCTGATTCAGAACTCCGGCGGCGCGTCCTTGGCTGGAGCCGCCGGGCCGTCCATGGTGCACATGGTTGATTTGACGATTTCGCGCCCGACGATGGCACCCGCGGGGCCACCGAGGCTGCCGCCGGTCGCGGCCCCGATGAGACCCCCGGCGATCCGAGGGCTTTGCTCCACCAAGGCGTCAACCGGGTTCTCTCCGGCTGCAAGTGAACTCGCCACGCTTCCGCCCATGGCTCCGCCGATATCTCCGCCGAGCGCGTGGCCGATCGTCGCTCCCACAGCTTCGACCGCCGTGTTCGCGGCGTTCTCGGCGCCGGAGCACACGTCCGCAATGACCCGACCGGTCTGGCCTCCCGCGGTACTGCCAACGAGCTGTCCAGTGACTTCTCCGACGATCGTTGCACTGGATTGGACAAGCTGTGTCGCGGTCGAGGTCACTGCCGGGGCGAGATCGCTCGCCATCCTGTTCACATCGGCGGCAATACCAGCAGGGTTGACCCACGGGGCGTCAAGGCCCCCGCCACTCAACAGGCGGTCAATGACAGGAAACCACTGTTCGGCTTGCGCGTCTCTCATCGGTGCGGCAAACATCGCGGCAGCCAACAGAAAGGACCAGATCCAAGTTCGGAAAGTCATGTGCCACCTCCCCGGAGAAACTCCCATTACGAATGCTGCGCCTCGGAACGTCTCTGGTCAAGTGGCGATCCCGTCCCGGTAGCGATCGGAGCAGGGAGCGACGAATCCTGTTGCGTTGCCCCACTGGCGGGCATAGGCTCGCGGCGCTATTGATGTCGGCAGGCCACGAGCGAAGGGAGGTCGCATGCCGAAACCGCTTTCGCCACCGTTTTTCTCCCACTGGCACAAGGGATACGACGGATTCCAGACCTCGGCCCTCGAGTTCTATTCGTCGGTCGAAGTGGGCCTCGAACGCCGCCAGATCCCCGGGCTCTCGATGTCCCATGTCGTCTTCCACGAGGGCGGGGCGCTCTCCGCCCGGCGGGAGTACCTCCGGGTCAGACGCCAGCGGCTCAACTTCGACCTCTGCGCCGCTCCGTTCGGCACGGGGTTCTTCTTCTCCTGGTGGTGCGGCGTCCGGCGCGCCTCGCGCTGGCTTCTCCTCGTCGTCCTCGCGCAGATCGGACTGGCGATCTACCTGACCCCGATGATCGCGCATGCACAATCGCCGGGTGGCTACCAACGGGGCCGTGCCTTCCAATCCTGGAGCGGTTCCCTTACTCAGATCCTGATCGGAATCGGTGTCTTCATCGTCCTTGGCATCCTCACCCGTTTCCTCTCCCGCCTCTGGGACGGAGAACCGGACGACACCGTCGTCGTGATCCCCGTGATCGGCCCGCTCTACGAACGACTTTTCAAACCGAACACGTACTTCCGGACCGACACGATCACCATGTTCCAGGACATGGTCCGCACGGCGGTCAATGAAGCGATCGACGGAGTGACGACGGCAAAGGGGCTCCGCGCGCTCAGCGAAGACGAGAAGAAGCCGATCATGCGGGACTTTCTCAGACGGTAGGATGAGCGATGGCGGACGAACGGGATCTCGTTCCCTGGGAGGACGAGACATCCGCGGTGGGATTCGTTCCGACGCGGGTGGCGCTTCTCACCGCTCAGTTCTACGACTGGGAGAAGCGCGGCCGGGGCTGGCTTCTCCACCCGTCCCCGGTCGAACTCGAGCCGCCGTTCGTTCCTTTCCGATACCACTGGGTTCCGCAGGTCCAACAAGAGATCGACGACGCGCGACGGCCGACGATCGTCTCGCGGGTCGTGGAAGGAATCGGGCGACTGGTCTCGGGCCAAGCCCGGCCGACCGAATCGTGGGATCTCGACGCGCTCGCGCCCGAAGAACCGGAGATCGAGCTCGACGAAGACGACTCGCCGATCATCGAGCTTCGTCTCTCGGTTCCTCCCCCGCTCAAGGTCTCTCGGGAAGCCGTCGAGCAGTTTCTCGCGAGCCTACCCGTCGGCGTCGGACCAATCTCCTTCGAGGTCGTCGGCCTCGCGAACGCGATCACGGTTCGCCTGGCGGTCCGAGCGGTCGACGCGGCGAAGATCTCCCAGCAGCTGAAGGCGTACTTTCCGGAAGTCGTGCTCACCCAGGAGGACAACTCCCTCCGGTCGGCCTGGGAAGCATCACCGGAGGGGGCGGCGATTCTTGTCGACTTTGGGCTCTCCCGTGAGTTCATGCTGCCGATCCGCGTCTTTCGAGGCTTCGAGATCGATCCCTTGATCGGTGTCGTCGCGGCGCATTCGGACCTCGAAGCGGGTGAGGTCGCTGTCGTGCAAGTGCTCTTCCAGGCGGTCCGCCATCCGTGGGCCAAGAACATGATGCGCGCGGTTCTGGATCACGATGGAAAGTCGTTCTTCGAGGAC
>CAZNRY010000191.1:0-6623 GCA_964575675.1 uncultured bacterium | reverse complement strand
GCGAGCCCGCGCGCCGCGAGGCGAGCTTCTCAAGTCTGCTCAAACTGGTCTAGCCGGAAGATCGGTTCCGCTGGCGGCCGGCTCGCTGTAGATTCGCCCCACGCTGGCCGTCCGGCCGTCCTGGCCGCGTGAAAGGGGGGAACGATGAACGCCCGCGCGCTTTGGCTTGTTGTTGCCGCAAGTCTCCTAGTGGTTGGTTCCTGTTCAAACGACGAGGACAAGAGCCCCGACCCGGCGACGCCGTTTCCGTACGCCGAGCCGTCGGTCGCGACGATGCAAATGGACATCACGGACCTCGAGCAGGGAGCCGCCCTTACGCCGGCCGGCATCTGTCATGCGCTCTCGGCGCTGGCGGTCGCGTGGATCAACGTGAACGTCATCCTCCGTCTTGCGATCCCCTCGGCTGCGCTCGACGCCTGTCTCCATCAGACCCCCGTCTACCTTGGGGACGACGCCTGGCGGTGGACCGCATCCGGTGGGGTGGGGCAATCGGCGTGGACGGCGGAGCTGACCGGGCTGGCGCGCTCGGAGAGCCAGATCGATTGGGCGATGCGGATCAGCGGCACCATGCTCGATCTGGATCGGTTCCTGTGGTTCGATGGTTCCTGCGACGTCGCGGCCCGGTCCGGAATCTGGCATTACTACGATCCGGGGACTAGCCACACGCAGAGGGAGTTGGTGAGTTGCACGTGGAGCTTGCCGGTGCAGGTGAGCGAGGACCGCGAGCTTGAGTTCGAGAACGTGACGAACGGCTCGGGCGAGTTCGGGGACCTCCTCCGCTACGAGCTCGCCGATTCGATCGCCGACGTGAGCTTCTTCGATGCGAGCGAGCCTGCGACGAGCCGCGTGCATTGGGATCTCCGGGACGGCGTGGGACTGGCGGTCAGCGCCGCTGGGGATACCTGTTGCTGGGGTGCGAGGTCCGCGGCGTACCCCGACGTCGAATGCCCTTGAAGATGCGGTCCGACGGGAGGGACGGGGCTTTGCCCCGCCCCTCCTGCGGACTTTCTTCACCCCGATCAGGCGTCGAAGTACAGCGCGATCTCTCTCGGATGGGGCCGGTTGCGCACGTCCAGCGACTCGCGCCTCTTCAGCTCGATCCATCCTTCGATCAGGTCTTCGTCGAACACGCCACCATCGAGCAGAAACTGGTGGTCCTTCTCCAGGGCGTCCATCGCCTCGGCGAGCGAGAGCGGGAGGGTCTTCAGGCCGCGCCGCTTGCTCTCGGGAATCGCCGATAGCTGCTGATCGAAGGGGCCGAAGCCGGCCTCGCGCGGATCGATCTTCCGCCGGATCCCGTCAAGTCCCGCGAGGAGCATGCCGGCCATCGTGAGGTAGATGTTGCACGTCGCATCGGGAGGCCTGAACTCCATGCGCTTCGTTTCAGGTCTGTCGCCGGAGGCCGGAATCCGGACGGCGGCGCTCCGGTTCGCCAGTCCGAAGATCCTGTGCACCGGCGCCTCGAAGCCCGCGACGAGCCTCTTGTAGGAGTTCGTGCTGGGATTCGTCAGGCCGAGGAGCGCGGGGGCATGATGAAGCAGGCCTCCGATGTAGTAGAGCGCTAGCGTGCTCAGACCCGCCCACTCCTTCTCGTCCCAGAAGAGCGGCTTGCCGTCGAGGAAGAGATGCTGGTGGATGTGCATCCCGCTGCCGGCCGCGTTCCAGAGCGGCTTCGGCATGAAGGTCGCCGTCTTGCCTGCGCGATCGGCTGCCATCCGCGTGATGTACTTCACGGTCATTGTGACATCCCCCGCGCGCAGGAGGGGATGGAAGAGGATCTCGATCTCGACCTGCCCCGGCCCGCCCCCCTCGTGATGGTGGTACTTGACCGGAATGCCACACCCCTCGATGAGCTTCACCATCTCCGAACGCAGGAGGAAGAGCCTGTCTTGGGGCGGGAGCGCGTGGTAGCCGCCGCGCAGCGGCAGGCGCGTTCCCCTGGTGTCTGCGCGCCCGGAGTTCCATTCCGCCTCATCGCTGTCGATCTCATAGAAGCAGCCCCGCGTCTCGCAATGATGGCGAACGGAATCGAAGATGTAGAACTCGAACTCGGGACTCATCATGGCCGCGTCGGCGATCCCGCTCGAACGGAGATATTCCTCGGCCCTCCTCGCGACGCCCCGCGGATCCCTGCGGTATGGCTGCCCGTCCATCCGGAAGATGTCGCAGATCAGGCTGAGGGTCGGCCGGTCCCAGAACGGGTCCAGCATGCATGTCTCCGGATCGGGGATCATGGTCATGTCGCTGGTCGTCCCTTTGTCGTAACCGGCGACGCTGGAGCCGTCGAATCCCACGCCGGACGAGAAGAGCGAACGATCGAGCCGGCCCGCGGGGATCGTGACATGGTGCCAGCGCCCGATGAGCGACACGAACTTCAAGTCGACCTGTTCGACGCCGTTCTCTTTCACGAAGCGAAGGAGTTTCTGGACCGATTCTTCGTGAGCGGAACCCGGTGCCGGTTTCACCATGATCTCCTCCCTTCCACCCCTCCTGGCCCGACCGTCATCGCCTTGGCCACGGCCAATCGATCCGCTCCAAGAGATCGAGATCCTACACCGTTCTATTTCAGCAAGAGAAGCTGCCCCTTGGCCCGCCGGCCGGGAGTCTCCAACTCGTAGATGTAGACGCCGGCAGGGAGGGGGTGGCCGAGGCCGTCCATGCCGTCCCAAACGATCGTGTAGCTTCCCATGGGCAGGATTGTGTCGAGAAGCGTGCGGATCTCTTGCCCCATCAGATTCAGCACGGCGAGATGGACCACGCCCTCGCCCGAGAGGATGAAGGGGACGCTGCTAAGTGGCGGGAAGGACGATTCCGGTTGCGGCCCTTCGACCGGCGTCGCCAAGGGGGGGGGCTCGGGCGCGCGCGCCGCTTTCTTGCGGGTGTCGGGCGCCCGATAGACGCCCGTGTTCGCCGCATCGAAGCCGGCCCGAGGCCACGGGGCCCCCGCTCCCTCTGCGGTTCCGAGCAGGTTCCACGCGTAAAGCCGTCCCTGAAGTTCCGTTCCGAGCAATAGCTCGAGAAGCCCATCGCCGTCGACGTCCCCGACCGCGGGTCCGCCGGTGACGACCTCGGAGCCTTCCATTGTGAGCGGAAAGCCGGGGAGGGGATCTCCTTCCCGGTCGAGTGCGACCAGATAGGCGGCCGGCTCGAACCGAGTCCGAAGTGCCGCGACGATGATGTCGGTTCTGGAATCGCCGTCCACGTCCGCCAGAACGGGGCTCGCGTTGACCGACAGCTGCGCGAGGCCTACCGGGAACCCGCGGCGGGGACGCCCGCGGGAATCCCATGCGAGGACCCATCCCTGCTCGCCCACCGTGGCCGCCACCACATCGAGACGCTTGTCGTTGTCGAGGTCGCCCACCGCCACGCCGGCGTTGCAGCGTTCCGGCAGGTCGACCGGCCATCCGCGGAGGTCGCGCCCCGCATGGTCGAGCGCGTAGACCCGCGCCGGTCCGCGGAAGCCTCGATCGGTCGCGATGAGGATATCGAGCCGCCCGTCATCGTTCAGGTCCGCGAGCACGGGCTCGGCGTACCCCGCGCGGGCCCGGTTCTCGAGCATGCGGGGCCATCCCTTGAGGAGACGCCCCGTAGCGTCCCAAACGTGAACGCGGTAGTTGTTCGCCGCGGCGATGATCTCGGGACGGCCGTCTCCGTCGATGTCGCCCAATGCCGGACGGGCGAAAATCGTTCCCGCATTGGGCGGATCGTCCGCGGCCGCGATCGAAACGGGCCAACCGGGGACCGGGCGCCCATCCCCCCGAAAGACGCAGACTCTTCCCACGGCCTGGCAGGCGACGACCTCGCTCGATCCATCCCCATCGAGATCCGCGCACGCGACAGGGGCCTCGATCGCCGGTAGTTCGGGAGAACCGGGGAACTGGACGGGCCAGCCGCGGACGGGCGCGCCATCGGCCCGCAGTGCGTGAATCCACCCGGTGAGGTCGCCGACGATCACCTCGAGACGATCATCCCGATCGATGTCGGCCACGCAGACTCCCCCCGAGGAAGCCTCCTTGATCGAGACCGGCCAGCCGCTGAGAGGAAGCCCTCCTCGGCCCAGGACCCAGACCCAACCCGTGCGCGTGGCGAAAATCGTCTCGATGGCGCCGTCCGCATCGATATCGGCGAAAGCCGGGGTTCCCGGGATCTCATCGCCGGGATGGAAGGGCCAGCCATCGGGGACCGAGATGCCGGCGGCGCCCGGTTCTCGGCCAATCGCCTGCCCGGCTCCAAGCGGTTGCGCCCCGGCCGCCTGGAGCGGCTCCAGTCTCGCGATGATCCTTCCCGTCGAAGGGCGGAGCAGGAAGATCCCTTGCTGTTGCTCGACAACCGCGTAGTTGCCGGTCGAGCCGACGGGGTCCCAGAAGAGCGGATCCGGCAGGGGAATCGTCATCGGGGCGGAGGGGGGACCCGTTGGGATCTGTGCCGTCGCGATCCCTGACAGGATGAGGAGGAGTGCCGCAGGGGCGATCCCGCGCAGGGGGGTCATTTCGCGCCTCCTCCATGCGGCCATTTCTTCCCCTCTGGTCGTGGCCTTCGTGTAAATCGTCCTCGCGCCGATGGGCCGCGACGGATCATCATCTTGCCCACGCCCCTCGACGCGCCTTGACATTCTCCGCATGCGTGGTTGGAATTGCAAACGGAGCCTGACCGAGATCGGGCATGCGTGCGCCATCACCGGCATGCATCCAAACAAGGAGGGCCATGGCCACCCAACGGCGAAGTGCCGCCCCCGCACTGCTGATCCCGATGTTGCTCGTTTCGTTGCTCTCGTGCGGAGGCGATGACGGCCCGTCAAGACCCGATCCGCTCCCTCCGCTCGAGTATGGCGCCCTCGTCACGCCCCGTGCGTCGCTTGAGTCCGACCCGCTCCTGGTTGATGGGTATCAAAACTTCGGGGCGGATGGATTCACGGTCGCGCATCTCGCGATCTCTTGGGCGCAGGTCGAGAAGGGGCCGGTCGTGCGCGATTGGCGCGTGCTCGACCTGCACGTTCACCACGCTCGCCAGCGCGGCCTCAAGCTCTCGGTCGTCCTCGAGTTCATCCACGGGGGCCGCGTCGAGATCCCCGCGTGGATGGGGTCCGAGTTCCCGGGTTGGGAGAGCCAGGACCTCGGCTGGGCGCTCGCCCGGTTCCTGCGGGAGATGGGAGTTCGATCCCAGGGGACGATCGGCTATCTCTGGCTGGGCGAAGGGGCCGACCGCTACGCGGCCGCGGATCTGGACGATGACCGGGCGATGGTTGCCTTCATCTCGATGATCGGCGACTCGGCCCGCGCGGTCTTCCCCACGGCGAGGATCGGGACACTCGTCGATCCCGTCACGGTGGTCGAGACGGGGAAGGAAACGCTCGTGAGGGCGCTGCGGGACTCCCTCGATCTACTCGGACTCTGTCTGGATTCTGTCGTCGATCCAGGTGAAGATGTCGATCCTGCGACCGCGCTCGCCCGGATCGGAGAGGGTGTCGCCCCTTGGAGCGATGGTCCGCTCGCGATCATCGAGATCGGGTATCCCTCGACCGCCCCCTTCGGTTCATCGGAGGGCGAGCAGGCGGCATTTGCCTCGCTCGTTGCGCAGTGGCTGACAGCTCGCCCCCGGGAGCTGGAGCTCTTCTGCTGGTCTCCGCTTCACGACGCAGGTCCGCCCTTGGCCGATTCGCTCGCACTCAGGCGCCACCCATCCGATGCGCAAGCACGGACCGTCTTCGCGGCCATGCTGTCATGCTCCGCGCTGCGCAGGTTCGATGGCTCGCCGAAGCCGGGGCGGCAGCGTTTCTTCGAGGAGCGGCCCTGAGCGGCCGCCAGCCGCCGTCCTTCGATGCCGTGCCCCAGGGGGCGCGGTTATGGGAAGAGGCGTACGCCGGCCATGAGGAGGGGTGGTTCTTCGGAACGGAACCGAGCACTCTCGCGCGCAGACTGATGCACTTCCTCCGGCTGATGGAGGTTCCGGCGCGAGGGCGCCTTCTCGAACTCGGGTGTGGCGAGGGGCGTGATGTCGTATTCTTCGCTTCGCATGGATTCGACGTAGAGGCGATCGACGGCTCCCCGACAGGGGTTTCGCGGACCTCGCGCGCCTTGGAACATGCCGGCCTTCGATCGAGCGTCGCCTTGGCGGACATCGCCGCCTTCACTTTTCTGGGACCCTATGACGTCGGCTTCGCCAACAATTCGCTCCAATTCGTGGGCGAGCGAGCACTCGATCGGATCCGTGCGATCCGCGAACACACCGCGCCGGGCGGCTGGAACGCGGTCGGGATGTTCATCGAGGGAGAAGGCAACCTGGCGCGAGAACCGGGGGTCTACCTGCTCGAATCGGGGGAGCTCAAGTCGCTCTACGGCGATTGGCAGCTGTTCGAGTACGGCGAGTCGATCATCTACAGCCCCCGCCGCCTCGGCGAACTCGCACAGGCGGTCCGGGTCACCCAGCCGGCGATGACCGGGATCGTCACCCGGCTCGAAGCGAACGGCTGGGCGCAGCGGGTGACCGACAGGTCCGACGGGCGAGCTCGACTCATCGAGGGCACACCGGACGGCTTCGCCGCCCTGGAGGCCTGGCGCGCCCGCATCGACACCGTTCTCACTCCCCTGTTCGACGACGTCACCGACGACGACCAGGCCGCCCTG
>CAZNRY010000190.1:0-6908 GCA_964575675.1 uncultured bacterium | reverse complement strand
CCTTGAGACGCCCATCATGGAACAGGTGCCCGAGGCTCGCCCCGAGATAGACGTCATCTGCATCGACGTAACAGCCTCCTTGGGCGTAAATGTAGCAAAGGCGAAAGAAATCGGACTGCATTGCGGGATGATGGCACCTGTCGTAGGCAGCTTCATGGCGCGATCCCAAGTCCCGCCGGATAAATTGTTGCGCCTGTCTTGCATCGAAGAGAACGCGGTCGATGCCCATGTCACCTACGGGACGCCAGGAGTCCAAGCATTCCTTCACGTCGGAGGGGAGGCTATTGGGATCATCCCAGAACTGAACCAGTCTCCTTGTCGTTGTGGTCTGGAGGTGCGCGCTATGGTCATCGAACACGCGAGCGTCTTGAACCAACCGTCGCACCGACTCGGAGCGCGCGCGATAGTTGTCCTTCGTGGGTTCTTCCTCATTCATCTGTTCATCTTCAATGGAGATCGCTGAAAGCGAGTTCTTGTTTCCGCCAATGGGGCGGGAGCAGAACCCGCGCCGATGCCGAGGTGAGATTGTCGGCAGCTCGGAGGGGCTCGATCACGCGTTGTTGCTTTTTGGGGTCCATCTCCGCTGGGCTCCTTGTGAGGTCAGGACTCCGGCTGTTACAGGTAGGCCGGGGGCGCGCAGGTTCGTTCCCCAGAAGCTCCGGAATGGCCTGTGTGGATCGCACGGAGCTAACACCGATAGACAACGACGTGTTCAGGGTAGGAGCGTTCCCGAGCTTGGTCAACCGCCACGACGCACCCGCTGCGCAAGAGAAAGAGGCCGGATGAGTCCGACCTCGGGACTGTCAGAGCGCGAGCGCGCTCCGAAAGGTACTGGCGAGCCGGAGTCCGGAATCCATCTGAATCCGCGGGCTTCGGGACTTCTGAACTTCGGTGAAGGCGTTGAAGAGCGACCAGGCGGTGTCCGGCTTGAATTCCTCGTGGCGAGGCCGGTTCCACGCCTCCATGACGAGCGGAAGGTGCGATGCCGGGATGACGCCTCGCCGAATCGACTCCACCATGAGGTGGTCGGCAATCTCCGGCGAGAGCTCCCGGGCCTTCATCGCCGCGATCTCGGCGTGGATCCGGCTCTGCAGGGACGAGACCCTCGAGAGCATCCGATAAATGAGGTCCGGGAGGTCCCGGAAGACGTTTACCGTGTGCTTCCGATTCGCGCCGGCCTCTCCGGAGAATGAAAGATTGTCGCAGCAGAAGACCCGGGAGCCCGCGACGATCCCGACGGACAGGGACCGGTCGTAGCTCGAGCGCAATCCCAGCGCAAGGGCGTAGTCGGCGTGCTCTCTCCCGTTAGCGCAGGTGAGCACCCCGAACATTTGCATCCCGTCCCGCGCGAGCGCGTAGCGGGCATCGGTGATCGTGAGACTGAAGCGCGGAACGTGGAGTTCCACTTCTTCGACGAACCGGCCGTAGGGCACCGGGACGTAGGAGTCGGTCTCCTCGGGAACGGGGACGGCAGCGAGGTCGGCTTTTGTCGCCTCCCAACCGCCCCGGTGAAGGACAAGCTGACCGGACATGATGCTGGTACCTCCCTTTCAGGTGGGACAGGACATGAGCAGGCCCTTCTCGCGGAAGGACAGGTACGCGGCGTCCCCGGCGACGATGACGTGATCAAGGACCTCGATGCCGAGGAGCCTCCCGGCATCGGCCAGGCGGTTCGTGATCTCCATGTCGTCCTCCGAAGGACTGACGTCCCCTGACGGATGGTTGTGGCCGAGGATGATTGCGGCCGCGGCCGCCGTGATCGCGGGACGGAACACTTCCCGGGGGTGGACGATCGATGCGTTGAGGCTTCCCACTGAGACCGTCTCGATTCCGAGCACGGCGTGGCGGGTGGTGAGCAGGATCGCGAAGAAGTGCTCCCGCTGCGGATCCGCGATGGACTTCCGGATGAGCCGAGCGGCCTGCTCAGGCTTCGTGATCCCGGGCGGCGTCTTGCCGCGGTACCGACGGGTCTTCAGTTCAGCGACATACATAAGGACGGGATCCTCCAAAACACCGGGCGGAGAAAGAGAGAGGCCCTCGGGGATTTCCCGAAGGCCCAGAGGACAGGTGGTGAAAGGAACGAAGGAGCGAGCTAATCGCCCCGCCACTGCTGGCAGTGGGCGAAGAACTCGCACTCGGAGCAGCGGTACGACGGATTCGGGAAGAACGCGCCGGCTTGGATGGACCGGGCTACCGATTCGATGAGCCGCGCGGTCCAGGCGAGATCCTCGACCGTGCGGGTCGTGGGCAGCCGGTCGAGCCGTGGCTCCTTGGTCTTCAGGAGCGCGTCGATGCGAAGAAGCGGGATCGTCCCTGTCGTGAGAAAGCGGACGAGGGCGTAGGTCGAGAGCTGTAGGTGCCGCTCGAGCGTTCCGGTGTCGAAGGCCCGGGCAGCAGTCTTGAGCTCGACCAGCGTGCCGTCTTCCTCGACGAGATCGATGACGCCGCGCAGCCGCACGTCCAGCACCTCTCCGGTTTCGGGGTCGATGAGGTCGATCTCGAACCGATCCTCGGTCAGAAGCGGCGCGGACGTGCTCGCCTCTTCCGCGTAGAGACGGACGAGTTCCTTGCCCTTCTCAGCGAGGATCTCCTTCGACTCTCGCGCGGGGAAGACGATAGGCTCGAGGTTCTGCGCGAACCAGTCGGCAGCGAAGATGTTCGCGACCGCCTCGGGCGTGGGCAGCCGTCCGGCCTTCCGCTCTCGGTGAAACCACTCGATGGCCGAGTGGACCGATGAGCCGAAGGCGAGGGCGGCGGGCCGCCAGGGCGGGGTGATCTTGTCGAGGTACTGGAAGCGGTACTTGAGCGGGCAGAAGAGGTAGCTCTGGACCTGGCTAACGCTGAGAGGCTCCATGGGGGGCCTCCTTCAAGAGGTGATCGATCGCCGTAGTCGCCGCCGCCTTCGTGACCTGGGAGAGCGCCGAAACTTCGAAGTACTCCTTCAGGTAGTCGTGGGCGGCTTCGTTCTCGAGGCCCTGGCCGGCGAGGATGCGGAAGAGGTAGCGGCGCTGGGCTTCCGTCATGGCGGCGTTGCCGTTTCCGCGGGACTGCTGAGTTTGCGGAGCAGGCCGGTTCTCGCCCCGTGCCGGGCGCGCGGGCTGGCTCACTGCACCCGATCCGAGGTCCGAGCCGTTCGGGAGGATCCCTTCGCCGTCCAACTCCTCGAAGGAGACGATGCCGATGTTGACGGCATCCCGGAGGGCGCGGGCCTTCGCCCGGGTCTCGGCCATGCGGATCAGGTGCGGGACGATGAAGGAGTTGACGTTCTCAGGAGAAGCGTCGCCGATCCCCTCGAAGCGGCCCTTCTTCGTCTCGACGAGCGCCTTCGCGATCGCAGTGCGGCCGTTTTCGTCCGAGGGAACTTGGACCAGTCGCGTCGCGATGCGCTGCAGGCCCTCGTCGTGGGCTTTCGAAAGGAGGCCCGGGTACGTCACGACTTCCTTCGTTCCAACAACGCGGCCGGTTCGATCCTTGATCTCGATTGTGCGGACAAGCTCGATCTGGTTCATCTGAAACCTCCGTTTCCGTGCGGTGGAGTGCCTTCTCGTTGGGAAGGAACAGGTGGGATGGAGAGCGAGTCTCCACCCTGCACGGTACGGAGGCGCGAGCAACCCGCGTATGGGGGATGACGTCAGGGGTGCCGCACGTCCCTGTGGACGACGGGAAGGAAGTGATCACGGAATCGTGCTACTCTGACCTCATCGCCCTTCGCCCTCCGATCCGAAACCATGACCATACGAACCATCAACCGTTCGGCCTTCATCGTCCGGCCGAAGGAGCGGTACCTCCGCTGAGCGGAGAGGCTCGTTGGCCGCGCCTCCGTCTGCCGCGTTCCCGAACCGCCAAGGGAGGGCGAAGCCGAGACGTCGATCGAGGACTACTTCGAAGAGATCTTCGAGGAAGAACTCGCGGCCTGGTGGACCAACGAGGCCGACTGGCCGCAGGTCCGTGATCTCACGACTTTCCTTGAGTGGTTCGAGGTCGCGGGTCAGTCGGTGATTGGGGATCTCGCGGAGGAGCTTATCGAGCACGCGAGGACCTGATACCGCTTGAACCAAAACAACAGTCAGCATGATCCAAGTACTCAGAGTCACATTGAGAATCACATCCATTCTCTTCATACTTCTCAGCTTTGGTTCCGGTTATTCGATTGCGCTGGCGTCGCCAAAGGGTATCCCAACTCAAGTGAGTCTTGCGATCACGGCGATGTTTGCGTTTCCAATTCTTATTCTTGTACTGCTTTCCGTTCACCGAAGCAGACCGATCAGTCGTCGGAGTGCAACGATCATGACAGCACTCTCGGCAGTGTGGGTTGTTCTTGTGGGTCCTTGGGTGTTCACCGGAATTGAAGAAGGTCTGGTATTTACCACGCCCTACCTCTTGCTTGTTCTTATTCAGGGAGCTGCCACCATACTCTATTGCTGGAGCAAAAGCGCTATGCCTAGCTCCGGGCAGCAGACTCCAAATTGACCGTACCCGATCCTGCCAAACCTACCGCAGGATCACGAATGGTTGCCGTCGCACGAGGGGGCCCGATGTCATACGGACATAGTAGAGGCCGCTCGGTAGGGTACGGGCGGGAAGGAATTCTGTAAGTCCAAATGACTGCCTGCCAGGATGCAAGAGCAGTCGGCGGCGCGAGACTTCGCGTCCGACGACGTCGATGATGGCAACATCGACGGTGCGTTGGTCGCTGACCAGGATCGCAAAGGAAGCTCGCTGGGCCGACGGCTTCGGTGAGACTGGTTCGAGCGTCAGGTGGGTGCTGGTGGACGGGACCGGAAACGGCGGTACGGAAGCAGGTTGGAGAATGTAGAAGAATCCCGCTGTCATTCCCGAGCCCCAATTCCCGGCACGGTCCCGAGCGGAAATGCGAATCAGGCACTCTGAGGAAGTGCCGAGGGACTCAGGAAGGGTCCACGTCCAAACGGTATCCACCGGCTCGGGGTTGCCGATCGGAATGAACTGGCCGCCTCCGTCCAAGGAAAGAGTAATCTCTACCGAATCGACTCCGGCCCAATCCTCGGCCCGCCATCGCACGGTAGCTGGTTGGCCGCCGACCCACACATCTCCCGGCGCGGGCGCGATCACCACAACGGTCGGCGGCGTGGTGTCGATTCGGATCCACCAGAACGGTTCGTTGCAGTCCCGCTCGAGCCCGTAAACGGATCGCGCTCGGACACGCCAGGCGTAGGCTGTGCTGTCTCGAAGACTCAGACTCGGTGTGAAGTCAGTCGTCGACAGGCCACCGACTTCCACCTCTATCTGCGAGAACAAGCTGTCGCGGGAGACTTGCGCGGAATACATGATGGCCGACCCATATTCGGGATCCGTTGATACTCCCCAATACAGCGTTGGTTGTGCGGATGCAACGCTCTCACCGGACTCCGGTCCAACCAACCCGAACGAAGTTGGTGCCTGGCGGGGGCTGAGGGCGAACGTCGCGACGGCGACCTCGTTCTCTCGGACCTCGATTGTTTGTTCGGCGGGCTCGGGTCGGAAGCCGAGGGCCGTGACCGTGACCATGTGCGGGCCCGTATCAATGACCGGGATCTCCAGGGGTGTCATCGCTGGGATAAGTTGGCCGTCGATGTACACATCGGCACCAGCGGGCTCGCTTGTGATCTGAAGTCGGCCGCGGGCTGCTCGGGCGATCTGGATGGCATCGGAGACGACGGCAGTCTCTCTGCCTGCGTCGTCGCGAAACTTCGCGAAGAGGAAATGGGTCCCGGGACTCCCGTGCAGCACATAAGGGACCTCAGGGGCCAACGGTGCCCAAGGTGAATTGGCAAGATCTGGCTCCTCGGAAATCATCATCTCGGTGGCACGCTCGACGCCGAGGGAGACCACGACGGTGCTATCGATGGTCACGCCATCACCCGCGTTGATGGCGATCCAAGGCTCTGCAGGGCCATCCGTCGGCGGCCCTTCCTCTAGCACGA
Organism: uncultured bacterium; assembly: GCA_964575675.1. Classification (GTDB taxonomy): domain Bacteria; phylum Eisenbacteria; class RBG-16-71-46; order CAIMUX01; family VGJL01; genus CAZNRY01. The sequence continues at coordinate 966 of CAZNRY010000190.1, read as the reverse complement.
TGTCCCAGAACCATCCCGCCGCTGTCGAATCCACTCTCACGGGAATGATCTGGGGCATGGCGTCCGATGCCAAGACTTCCATTTGGTATGTAGCGGTCGGCAAGAAGGGCACCGTGAACTCCCCATTCCGATCCGTGACGGCGACCCAGACCAGGGAAGAGTCTTGTTGCGTTCTTCCATACGCAATGGTCAGCGGCGCGTTGAGATCCTGGCCTGTTGGATCGAACCAGAATTTGACGATCGCGCCCGGTGCCCGGCGGATTCCCTCCCCAACTCCGTGGGCGGCGCGCTGCACGGTTCCCGTAATCTGACGGAGACGAAGATAGCCGCAGCTCGGGGAGACGCCAGTCCGAAGAAACGCCAGGAGCTCCGATGCCTTCGGCTCTCCAGGGTCAAACCGCCTGAGGCGGGAGTGGTCCTGTTCGTATCGTGTGCAGGAGAAATTGGGAAAGCCATCGACACCGTTCGCAATGGCGGACGCCTCGGGCACGACACCGTCGTTTGGGCCGCACATCGCCTGCAAGAGTGACTGTGTGAACGCAAATGCGGTCGGGAAACGTCCTGCAGGTAATCCTCCTGCGACGAAAAGATATCGGCACACCGGATCCAGCGGCTTCGTTTCAAGATCGTTCAGACTCTCAAGAAAGAGATTTGTCCCAAAGTATCGAGACCACACCTCCGCAGCTGACCACGGACATGAGGCGTCAATCTCGGAATGAGCTTCTCCCGGTCTGCTGAGACACCCCAATCCTCCCAGTGCAAGCTGTCGCGCCAACTCCACGGGAGCACCAAGGTGCGGCGTTCCGAGAGTCACCAGGTGCGCTACGTTCGATGCGTACGCGACAGAGGTTCCACCAGGGCTCAGCGCCAATTCTTGGATGTAGCAGCGTGACACGAGCCCGCCCATGCTGTGGGCGATGATGTCTGCTCGTGCCTCAGGCGCCTGCCCAGCCAGAGCGAACTCCA
>CAZNRY010000189.1:0-6964 GCA_964575675.1 uncultured bacterium | reverse complement strand
CGGCGACCGTTGCGATACGGTCCATATCGGTTGCCGCTGAAGGAGCAGACCACGTGGATCGTAGGTCCGGGGAAGAGCAAGCACCGTATGCTAGGGCTTAGCTGAGTCAGAAGCACGGCCGTGGTGGTGACCTGAGGAAGGCCCCCGAGCTGGCGCTCGGGCTGCGATGTCGCCCCCCGCCGCTTGTCGCCGCAGTCATCGCAGCTTCCCTCCATAGCCTTTCGTCGCGCCGGCAATCCAGGGCTTCCGTGCGCAGCGCTCGGCCGATCGTGGTTTAGCTCTCCCTCTCCGCTCAAGTGGTCCTCCGGAGAGGAGAGAGGGAGTCTTCTTCGCTCCCCGGACTTGGTTCCCCTTCCTCACCGAGGTCCAGAAGGCGGCGGAGTCCCTGGGTACAGATGGAATCCGGGCTCCGGGCCCGTTCTTCTTCGATGATGGAATCGTGGAGGCGCAATCGCAACTTGACGGGGAGGCTCCAGACTTGTACGCTATGCTCGTTCTAATCTATTGGCACTCATTATATTAGGAGGCCATGAGGTGGCTTCGGGACGTGCGTCTTGCTTGCCCCGCCGGAGAGGCGCTCGCGCGGCCGCGGGTGCCGTTTTCTAAACACGGAATCACATGACCGAAAGCGAATGGCGGACCCGGAAGACTCGAATAGACCGCCGCCTCAAAGAAGCCGGCTGGACTCCTACACCCTTCCACGAGGGGCAGCCCCTCGCGGGGTATGGGCGTGCCGCGGCGGTCGAGGAATACGAAACCGCATCGGGTCCCGCCGACTACCTCCTGACCGATGCTGGCGCCCCGCTTGCCGTCGCGGAGGCCAAGAAACTCTCCCTCGGACCGCGGAATGCGCTGACCCAGGCCATCCGGTACGCGGAAGGACTGCGCGAGAGCCCCTTCGACCATGACGGTCGACGGGTGCCTTTTGGGTACTCGACGAACGGTGAGAAGATCTTCTTCCAGGATCTTCGCCGACAGGACAGCTACTCCCGCCTAGTCTCCGGTTTCCATACCCCTTCGGCGCTCTCGGAGTACTTGCATCGCGACGACGAGCTCGCACTCGATTGGCTTCGCGCCAATCCGAACGACCATCCTCGAATCCGGGCATACCAGAAGGAAGCGACCGTCGCGATCGAGCAGGCGCTTGGCCAAGGCAAGCGTCAGATGCTCGTCGCGATGGCGACCGGGACCGGCAAGACCTTCACGATCGCATCCGAGATCTACCGTCTGATGAAGTCCGGGCTCGCGAAACGTGTGCTCTTTCTCGTGGACCGTCGGGCGCTCGCTGCCCAAGCGGTCACGACCCTCGCCGCCTTCGAACCCGAACCCGGCCTCAAATTCGATCAGATCTATGAGGTGTACAGCCAACGCTTCAAGCGTGAGGACTTCGACGAAAAGGAGAAGTTCGATCCGAAGGTGCTTCCGACGAAGTACCTGACCGATCCTCAGCCCGGGCATGCCTTCGTCTATGTCTGCACAATCCAGCGCATGGGTATCAACCTCTTCGGCTGGCAGAACGCGTTCGAGAGTACCTCTTCCGAGCCCGACGACGAAGCCGACGCGACCGAGCTTGCCATTCCGATCCACGCCTTCGACCTCGTCATCGCGGACGAGTGCCACCGGGGGTACACCGCCGCGGAGATCAGCAAGTGGCGGGCGGTCCTCGATCACTTTGACGCGGTCAAGATCGGCCTCACGGCGACGCCCGCGGCCCACACCAAGGCCTACTTCACCGACATCGTCTACCGCTACGAATACGAACGGGCCGTGCGCGAAGGGTATCTTGTCGACTACGACGCCGTGAAGATCTCCTCGGGCGTTCGGATGAACGGACTCTTCCTCAAAGAAGGCGAGCAGGTCGGCATCGTTGATCCCGAGACCGGCCGGGAGGCTCTTGATGCCGTGGAAGACGAGCGGGAGTTCGACTCTGCCTCCGTCGAACGCGAAGTGACGTCTCCAGACTCGAACCGGAAGATCGTCGCGGAGCTCGCCAGGTACGCTGCGGAGCATGAGAAGGCCACCGGCCATTTTCCGAAGACCCTCATCTTTGCGGTCAACGACCTTCCGCACACCTCCCACGCCGAACGTCTCGTCGACATGTGCAGGCAGGCATTCGGCCGCGGGGATGCCTTCGTGCAGAAGATCACGGGGCGCGTGACGGACCGCCCCTTGCAGCGCATCCGAGAGTTTCGCAACCGCCCGAATCCCGGTGTCGTTGTCACGGTCGACATGCTCTCGACCGGCGTCGACATCCCGGCGCTCGAATTCATCGTCTTCCTTAGGCCGGTCAAGTCCCGCATCCTCTTCGAGCAGATGCTTGGCCGGGGCACGCGCCTTTGTTCCGAGATCAACAAGACCCACTTCACGGTCTTCGACTGCTTCGGGGGGACGCTCCTCGAGTACTTCCGGCAGGCGACGGCCTTCACGACCGAACCGCCACTCAAACCGTCCCGCACCTTCGCCGAGATCGTCGAGGCCGTCTACCGCAACGAAGACCGCGCCTACAACGTCCGCTGTCTCGTGAAGCGCCTGCAGCGGATCAACAAGGAGATCAGCGGTGAGGGCAGGGAGATGCTTGGGACCTTCGTCCAAAACGGGGACCTAGGCGCGCTCGCGAAGACGCTACCGCAGATCCTCGGTCAGGACTTCAAGGGAACCATGGCGCTCCTCCGCGACAGCACGTTCCAGGACATCATCGAGAATTACCCTCGCGCGAAGAAAGCGTTTGTCGTCGCCTATGACAGCGAAGACCACGTCGCCTCTGACTACCTTTTCCGAACGACGGACGGCCGCGCTTTGAAACCCGAGGATTACCTCACCGCGTTCGGATCCTTCGTTCGGGAGAAAGCCGACGAGGTGGACGCGATCCGGATCCTCCACTCCCGACCGCAGGGCTGGAACACGGCCGCGCTCACGGAACTCCGGCGGGTGCTCGCCGGTCGGCCTGAGCGATTCACGGAAGAGAACCTCCGGAAGGCGTACCACGCAGAGCTCGCCGACATCATCTCCATGGTGAAGGACGCCGGACGGCGCGAGTCGCTCATGACCGCTCAGGAACGAGTGACTCGGGCCATCGCGCGGGTGACTGCCGGTAAGACACTCACGAAGGAGCAGCAGGACTGGCTCGACCTCATCGCCCGGCACCTCGTCGTCAATCTCGCGATCGAGCGTGAGGACTTCGATGAACTCCCGATCTTCACGCGCATGGGGGCGTGGAGTCGGGCGAACCGGGTGTTCGAGGGCGAGCTTCAAGCGCTTCTCTCCAAGATCAATGAGGCTATCGCGGCATGACCGACATCGTCCAAACACTCTGGGGCTTCTGTCACACCCTTCGCCACGACGGGATGGACTACGGCGACTACATCGAGCAGCTGACCTATCTGCTCTTCCTCAAGATGGCCGATGAAAAGGGAGTTGCGGTCCCCAAGGGATACGACTGGCCGAGTCTCACGAAGCGGTCCGGAACCGACCTCTCGGACCACTACGTCGAGACACTGCGGAGGCTCGGGAAGGAACGCGGCATCCTCGGAGACATCTTTGCCGGGGCGCTCTCGAAATTCAATAACCCAGTGAACTTGAAGAAGCTCATTTCCTTGATCGACGAGACGAACTGGACAGGACTCGGCGTCGACGTGAAGGCGCACGCATATGAGGGTCTGCTGGAGAAGTCCGCTTCCGAGGGCAAGAAGGGAGCCGGGCAGTTTTTCACGCCACGTGTCCTCATCGACTCGATGGTCCGGTGCATGAAGCCGGATCCGCGGGTCTCTCGGGATTTCACGATTCACGACCCCGCGGCCGGAACGGGCGGATTTCTCGTCTCCGCGTACGAGTGGCTCATGGCGGAAACCGAAGGCGCTCTTGACCGGTCCGTGGCGAAGCGGGTCAAGACCGACGTCTACTCCGGCAACGAGCTTGTCGCCCGTCCCCGACGCCTCGCCCTCATGAACCTGTATCTGCATGGCATTGAGGACGGAATTACGCTCGGCGACACGATCTACACGCCCCCGCCGAGCACCCGCTTCGACTGCGTCCTCACGAACCCACCGTTCGGCACAAAGGGCGCGAACCAGGCACCGGAGCGGGACGACTTCACCGTCTCGACCTCGAACAAGCAGCTCAACTTCGTCCAGCACATTCTGACCGTCCTCAAGAAGGGCGGGCGTGCTGCCGTCGTCCTTCCAGACAACTGCATGTTCGCTGATCAAGCCGGCGAGGTCTTCAAGATCCTGACCGAGGACTGCCGGCTCCACACGGTCCTCCGTCTTCCGCGCGGGACCTTCACGCCGTACAGCCAAGGGGTGAAAGCGAACGTTGTCTTCTTCACGAAGGGCCAGCCCACCGACGTCGTCTGGATCTACGACGCCCGGACGAACGTGCCCGGAATCACGAAGAAGGACCGTCCTCTCGCACGTGCTCACTTTGCAGAGTTTGAGAAGTGCTTCGGCTCGGACACGAACGGCCACGCGAAGCGGAAGGAGTCCGACTCAAAGGAAGGCCGCTGGCGGAAGTTCGGGATCAAGGAGATGGCGGCCAAGGACTTCAAGCTGGACGGCTTCAAATGGCTCAAGGAAGAGTCGCTCGACGACGCCGACGAGGTTCTCGAGCCGGAAGAGCTTGCGACCGAGGCGATCGCTGAACTTGAGGCGGCAGTCTCGGAGCTCAACGAGGTCCTCGTCTTGCTTGAGAATGGAACCGTTAGGAAGCCGACCACCCATGGCGACTAGACGACCACAGCGAAGACGTCCCCAGGAGGAGGCCCCACTGGCTGCGGAGAACGGAATCCCAGAGGGATGGGTGCTCTCTGTGCTTCCTGATGTCGTTGAGATCAACCCCCCGAAGCCCGCCGCAACGGAGGTCGACCTGGACGAGCCCGTCACCTTTGTGCCGATGGGGGCGGTGGACGAAAGGGCGGGCACCATCGCTCGGCCAGAAGTGCGTCCCTTCTCAACCGTACGGAAGGGCTATACCGCCTTCACAGACGGCGACGTGATCATGGCCAAGATCACGCCGTGCATGGAGAATGGCAAAGCGGCAATCGCCCGCAACCTCGTCAATGGTCTTGGATTCGGTTCGACCGAGTTTCACGTCTTCCGTTCTCACGGGGCCGTTCTGCCCGAGTACGTATACCACTACCTTCGCCAGGCGTCATTCCGACAGGCTGCCGAGGGCGAGATGACCGGTTCCGTGGGTCAGAAGCGCGTCCCTCGTGGGTTTCTGGAGTCCGCACGGCTCCCGGTGCCGCCGCTGGCGGAACAGATGAGGATCGTGGCCCTACTTGAGCAGCTCCTCGCAAGGCTGGACTCGTGCCGAGATCGCTTGGAGCGGATCCCAGGACTCCTCTCGCGATTCCGGCAGGCGGTGCTTGCGGCGGCATGCTCGGGAAAAATACTGGGGACGCGGGCAGGAGAATCGCGCCATTCGTGGCGCACTATGACGCTGGCCAGCCTTGCGGAAACGGTAACCAGTGGGTCCAGAGGATGGGCTCGGTACTATGCCGTAGATGGAGCCATCTTCATTCGATCAGAGGATATCAATACTGATCAACTGATTCTCGGCCGCGCAACTCATGTACGACCGCCGACCGGATCGGAAGGCACGAGGACTAGAGTCAAAAAGGGTGATCTACTGATCACAATCACAGGAGCCAATGTTGGACGTTGCGCGCTAGTGGACAAGGAGATGGGAGAAGCGTACGTGAGCCAGCACGTTGGCCTGGTTCGCTTGAAGAACCCGGACCACGCACCCTTCCTTCATCTCTGGATAACCAGCCCACGTCATGGACGCACTTATCTTCTCAACGCCGCATACGGTGGCGGCAAACCAGGGCTGAATCTGAGCAACATCCGCAGCATGCCAATTATGATGCCTCCCCTCGACGCACAGCAGGAGATCGTCCGGAGGGTAGCTCTTATAGTTCGAAGCGCAGAGGCCACCGAACAGCGGATCATCGTCGCGACGAAGAGCATCCTAGGCTTGCGCAACTCAGTCTTGACCCGCGCCTTTTGTGGGGAACTCGTTCCGACCGAAGCCGAGCTTGCTGCGCGGGAAAAGCGGTCCTACGAATCCGCTGACAAGCTCCTTCGGCGCCTGAGCATCGGCCGATCATCCACATGAACATCTCGGAGCTCACAAGGAGGGACATCGCCGACGCGATCCAGGCAGAGGGGATCGCGTGGAGCGGCCGACTTGATGATGTCGCGTTCCTCAGTCGGGTCTTTGATCTTCGCGTGATGCGGTCTACGGATCCCCGCTACCGGACCGCCGCCGACGACATCTGGAAGCATCGAATCGTGAACAACGACTGGGAGGACGGCTGGGTCTTCTATGACGACCGGTTCGATCTCATGTACTGTGAGGAGGATGTCTTCCTCCGGTTCCTCTGCGAGACCGTACACCCGATCGTCCGGCCGGATGCAAGCGAGTCTGCCCGAATCGTACAGCTCTACAACGGAATCCTCGCCCAGGACGGATATGAGTTGGCCGAGAAGACGAAGCTCAGTGGTCGGCCCGTCTACGTTGGTCGGCCGGTCCTCAACCGCCTTACACCCGGCCTCAATGCCGCGCGGGAAGCGCTGACACCACTCGACCCGACGTACCTGACCCAGCAGATCACCCGCATGGAAGCCGCAGTCGAGGGCGACCCCGACCTCGCGATTGGTACGTCAAAAGAACTTGTCGAGACATGTTGCCGAACAATTCTTACCGATCGTGGACAGACGGTGCCGAAAGGCATCAATCTCCCGGCTCTCGTCAAGCTGACAACGAAGGAGCTTCGCCTCACACCGACGGGGATTCCCGAAGAAGCACGCGCGGCCGATACCGTGCGACGGCTTCTCAGCAATCTAGCCACGGTTGCGCAGGGGATCGCGGAGCTTCGAAACGTGTATGGTACCGGGCACGGAAGGGGTGCTAAGGGTTCGTAATGAAATAACTTGACCAGTTGGTCATATTGTTCGATTGTGGC
>CAZNRY010000188.1:0-7104 GCA_964575675.1 uncultured bacterium | reverse complement strand
TGTCCGAACCCAGCGCCATGCGGGTGACGGACAGAAGTCTGTCGGCCCATGCGGAGGCTGTTTCCCTCGAAGCGCACAGCTCGCCCCAGTAGTCCGTGAGCAGCTCGATGTACGGGATCTCCTCGGCGGCGTGCGCTTCATAGAGGCGCTCAAGCCATTTCGCCCGGGTCTTGTCGTCGGCGGGCGCCTCCGAGATGATCGGCACAAGCTCGGCGACGGCGTGATTCACGGCAGCGCCGATGGCGCCGGAGGAGCTGTCGATGTTCTCGAGGGCGGGAGAGATCCGTTCCAGTAAGCTGACGGCGCCTTCCGCTGCGAGAACGGGGTCCTTGCGGGCGACTCGCTTGATCTCCATCACGGCCTGTTTCACGCGGAGAATTGCGGGCTGCGACCGCCAGCCGAAGGCGTGCCGGCGGAAGCGGGCCTTGAATTCCCACCTGTAGGCGCCGCCCTTCGGCATCAGTCCGGAGTCCTGAGCGCACGCTTAACGCGGGCCAGGGCCTTCTTGAGCCCGGGATCCTTCTCACTACAGAGATCGGCGGCCGCCGCCATGATCGGCACCCGGCTGCCTCGAATGTCGAACAGGTCATCAAAGACGGACTCGTCCTTGCGCATGCGCGCCACGTCCTGAACGAACTCTCTTCCTCGCCTTATCTCGTCCTCCCCGCGGGCGTTCACGACGACTAGCTGAGCCTGCTCGATCCCCTCAAACGGGGATGCGATAGCCCAGTGCTCCGTTGGCGACGGCGCCGGGGCGGCGCGCCGCTTCTCCAGGCTCGCTTTCATCGTCTCGCGGGTCTGCTCCATGATGGCAGCGTTCGCCAAGACGAGCCTGCGGGCCGACTCATTGAAAACCCCCAGGAGAAACCGGGCCAGCGATTGCGGACTTTCAAGGGCTCGCTCCAAAGCGGCAAGCGACTCCGCATGCTCAGCTTCGTGATTCCGCAGGACACGATGCAGCAACGATGATCCCGGCGGAGGAGCCGGCGCCACGAACGCGGCGAGTTCCACCCACTCGAGGGGACGGTCTCCCTCGATGATCACGGCGGTCGAATAGTCCTGCATGAAATCGGTCATGTAGAAGGTATCGGCATCTGCGTAGGCCGAGGGGAAACTGTAAACGGCGACGCCGCTGGCCCCGGCGGCTCGATAGCGACGGGACTCCGGGTGTGACCTCGGCCGCCGTTCCTTTGGTCGGCGGAGCGACTCATCGCGCGTCGCACGCATGCAGATCACGTCCGCGTCAAGGCTCCGCAGCACGGCTTCGATGAAGGTCGTTTTCCCCGAAAGGGGTGGTCCGGCGACATGGAGGATTGGCCGGTAGATCATGTCATCCGCACCGGTGATTCATCCCAAGGCCTCGCTCTCCTTCGTTCGTCCCGTTATCACCCACCCGCTTCCGGTCGCCTCACATCACGAACCACATTCTCTGTCAGGTCCAGCATCAGCGTCGCTGAAATCACGTTCGGGATTCGGAAATCGACCCCCGCCGAAGGGAATGACGCAAGAACCGCGGAATGGATCACGTCGAACTCCATCGCATCAAGCTGGAGGAGAGCCCCCGCTCCACGGCAAAGTCGACAAACCTCGAACCCGGGCTCGCCACTGGATTCCGAGAGCCCCCTTCCCTCGCAGTCGACGCATCGGGCCTTGAATTCACTGAAGAGTCGCTCGGCAAGCTCCCCGTGCGGACCTGTCGCCTTCAGGCCGTACTGATTCTGATAAACGGCCATGGCCTCGAGTCGCTCGTAGTGCCAACCCGCAAAAACCCCTGACTTTCGACATTTCGGGCAGAACTTGTCGGCGCGCATTGTGCCAGCGTCCGGGTCGCAGCACCGGTGAGTCCAAAGCATGATCGGCATCAGACGGTTCCTCCGAGGGCCGCCTCATTCATGTGCCCTCCCCAACAACCACTCCCCCGCCGACATCCATCGCAACGGTTTCGGCAATGGTCGCTGCGGCGGCATCGAATCCAACGTCAGGAGCAAGGGCGCGGCCTTTCTGTTCTCGCCGGCCGCCGCCTGAGGCGCGCGGATCTCTCCCTCCCACAAGGACAATGTCGGCTACATTTGTCCTTCCGAGAAGGACAACTCAGAGCGGGTTCTTCAGCTCGACCGCGATAACCCGAAGCACGCCATTGCCGACATTCTTCGCAGAGTGCGGTCCCAGAGGAGCAGACCACAGGGTCGTTCCCGCTTCCGGCTTCTCGCTGAACGTCCGCGAATCGAGGAGCACGTTCCCTCCGGCGTCGTACCGAACGAAGTCGCTCCAGGACAAGACGTACAGCACACCCGGCCAGCGATGCGTGTGCACGGGCGTCTGCTCGCCCGGGCCGATCTGCGTGTCGAGCACCCTGACCTGATCGTTCTCGATCAGGATCTCATGGTTGTCAGGGGCGGCAGTCAGGGCGTCGAGGGATTCCGGCCATTGGGCGGGATCGTTGATTGGGCTCATGTGTTTCACCCGGCCCTCTTCAACACGACCACCTCGCGCTCCAGCCGCCCCTTCAGGGCCGCCCGTTGGACCTCGAGGTCGTATCGGGTCTGGAGATTCAGCCAGAAGCGGTCGGACATGCCAAAGTACCGCGACAGCCGAAGGGCGGTATCTGCGGTGATCGATCGCAGGCCATGGACGATCTCATTGATCCGCCGGGGCGGAACGCTGATGTCCTTGGCGAGTCGATACTGACTGATGCCCAGCGGCTGCAAGAACTCCTCCATGAGGATCTCGCCCGGGTGGATGAGATGGACACGCTTGGCCGCCACAGGTACCCCCTAGTGATAGTCCGTGATCTCGACGTCGGAGGCGCCGCTCCGATCCCAGATGAAGCAGATGCGCCATTGATCGTTGATCCGGATACTGTATTGCCCCTCGCGATCGCCGGAGAGCTTTTCCAGGTGGTTCCCCGGAGGGATTCTCAGGTCCTGGAGAGACTCGGCGGCGTCGAGGATCAGAAGCTTCCGAAGGGCGACGCGGTGGACCAACGGAGGAACCCTGAGGGACGGTTGCCCAAGAAATATCCGTTCCGCATCCCGGTCTCGGAACTTCCAAATCACAAATCAACCATAACGCGACGCGATAATAACGTCAAGCGTTATCTCCTCCCTCTCTGGCAGCCAAGACTCAGATCACACCGTCCGGATTACGACATGGCCTCTGTCGCGGATTCGACGGAGCCAGCCAGCATGCTCCCCCACGAGAAGCGGCCGTCACTCCCACCCAAGCTGCCCGAGCTCTCGAATCCTCGCGACGACCGCTCTTCCCGTCCCGCTCAGTCCCTGCGGATCGAGAGCCCGCTCCAAGAGCCGGCTCTCGGCCTGAAGATCGAAGAACCATTCGCGTTCCGCGGGCGAGAGGTCGAACCACGCGGCGGCAGGCAATACCCGTCCCGTCGCGTCGCTCTCACGAAACGGGCTTGCGGCCATCTCGAGCAACGACTCGATCGCTCCCCCGCGCTCGTCGGTCATGACATGAACTCCTTCAAGGGCACGCCGGCCTTCTCGAGGCATGCGGCAACGAACTTGCGGGCCCGGACGATGTTTTGCAGAAACGTGTTGAGCTGCATGTTTGCTCTCGCCGCCAGGTCGCGGTCGGGTTCGACGCCTCCGCGATCGATCCGCTCGCGAGCTCCAGGGTCAGGCGGACCGGCGTCCCGCCGGCCGCGCGATCGACGTCCAACCGGTCGCGGTCGGTCACGCGTCCCGGCTTGCCGTCGTAGCGCGCTCCGACGACGGTCGGGAAGCGGTACTCCCACTCGGCGGCCGCCTTGGCGTCGGAGACTGCCCGGAAGGCCACGGGATGAAGGACGCGGATCTCGACCTCGACCGCGGTCTTTGGGGGCACGTTTCCCAGGTTCTGGGTGAAGGCGTCGGCGCGATCCTGCTCGAGGATCCCGGCCACACGGCCGTCCTCGAGGGCCTGGCGGTACTTCCGGAGCGCCTTGTCGTGCGACTCGACCTCACCCACGATCCGCTTCGCCCCCACCCGGATGTCGAATCCGATGACCGCGCCGTCAGCGGGAAGCTCCTCCCGTCGACCGCGACCAGTCCGGTCTGGGGCTTCTCCAGTTTCAGCTCACTGCTCTGCATGGGTTCCTCCCGGATCGGCCCCGGGTCGGGTTACTCGTCCCGCAAGGAATACGTCCCCGGCCAACCGATCTCTACCTGGGAAACGCGCGGGGAGGGCGGTTTGTGACAGGGAGTTTTGGGGGGATGCGGCATCGGAGTCCCATACGCGTGGTCTAACCGTCTTGCCTGAGGACTCGATCCATAGGAAACTACCGTCCGAGATGCGATAACAGCCGTCTCCCGGACACCGAAGTAGCTGGTCGATCGGTCCGGATTAGATGGACTTTTCCGGAGGATGATGATGCGGAGCGCACAGGAAATACTGGCGATCCTACGGCGAGCCATGCCGGAGCTCGAACGGGACTTCCATGTGTCTCGGCTCGCACTGTTCGGTTCCTACGCCAGGGGCCAGCAGACCGAGGCCAGTGACGTGGATATCCTCGTGGAGGTCGACCCTTCGATCGGTCTCCAGTTCGTGGATCTTGCGGAGCGTATCGAGTCGTTGCTCGGGGTTCATGTCGACGTCGTCTCGCGCCGGGCCATCTCCCCACGGCATTGGGCGGTCATCGAAGAGGAACTTGTCGATGTCGCGTAGACCGGCAGGTCTCCTCATCGAGGACATCCTCGAGCGCATTCACCGAATCGAACGCTCCGTTGCAGGCATGGACCACGAGGCTCTTGGCGGATCCCCTCCCTCGAGGGCTGACATTGATCTCCATCCGACTGACCAGCGGGAACCTGTCCGGATGCTCGATCGACTCGATGGCGAGATCGATGTCTAGGTCCGGCCAACGGAGGTGACCGGCCGTCGTCAATTGGACACGGGTCAGTTGGCCGATCGTCGCTTCGCGGAACCAGGGGAAGAGTCTGAATGAGACGAACAGCTCGCGGTCGGCGACCAAGAGCCAGAAACCGCTGGCCGCGACGTTCGTCACCTCAACGGCCGAGGTGCGCTTTCCATGCCGATCGGATCTCATCCTCACGCTCCTCGATGATCCTCAATGCTCGGGCGAGCAGAGACTTCGTCACACCGTGGTTCTCGGCCAGTTCGAGCCTCGGGTCGAGCCAGAACTTCGCGTCTGTCCGGTGCTAGAATGGCGAAGTCGGCGGAGAAACGAGCTGATTGCGGGTTGGGAGATGGCGCCGCGGCACAGACGGCTGTCCCGAACCGCGCCGTTGGAGTAATCGATGGACTACGACGTGCTTGAAGCCAAGCACCTGGGCGGCTATAAAGTGTGGCTCAGGTTTCAGGACGGGACCGAGGGAGAGATCGATCTCGAATCGAGGCTCTGGGGGCCCGTTTTCGAGCCCATCAAGGATCTCGATCTATTCAGACAGTTCCGGGTCGATCCGATCTCCCGAACCCTGGTCTGGCCGAATGGCGCCGACCTCGCGCCCGAAACCCTGCATGATCTCGTGCGCGCGATCGCGTGACGGCAGGCTTTGGGTGAGCGCGGTGGGATTGAGCCTGTTGACAACGTCGCAAGAATGCCTTACATTTTGGCATCATGATACCAAGAATTCTCAAGCTGCCGGCACGGCAATCCTGCCTGCTCCTCGGGCCAAGGCAGACCGGTAAGAGTACCCTGGTCCAGGGTCTCCTGCCCTCCGGCGCCTGGACAGTCGACCTCCTCGAACACGACACGGCAATGCGATACGCGAAGGACCCGAGCCTCTTCCGACGCGAGGCCGAACACAAAATCGATTCCGGGGCCGGGACCATCTTCGTGGACGAGGTCCAGAAGGTGCCCGCATTGCTTGATGAAGTCCACGGTTTGATCGAGAGGCGCAAGACTCGCTTCATCCTCACCGGATCGAGCGCTCGCAAGCTCAGGCGGGGTGGCGCCAACCTCCTCGCCGGCCGGGCTGCGGTGCGACGGCTTCATCCGCTGACGCTCCGGGAGATGGGCGATCGGTTCGATCTGGAACGCGCGTTGCGTTACGGTACCCTCCCCGCGGTCGTTACCGGGACCGACGAGGATGCTCGGGAACTGCTCAGGGCGTATAGCGAGATCTACCTAAAGGAGGAGATCCAGGCCGAATCTGTGGTGCGGAACCTGGGGGGATTTGCTCGCTTCCTCGACGTGGCCGCGGGGCAATCGGGTGAAATCCTCAACTTCAGTGCGATTGGCCGCGACGCCATGTTGGCCACGCGGACTGTGCAGGAGTACTTCCAGATCCTCGAGGACACATTACTCGGATTCCGTCTGGAAGCATGGCGCAAGAGCCCCCGGGGCAGGATGGTGGCCCACCCACGTTTCTATCTCTTTGACCCCGGCGTGACCAATGCCCTGAACAGGCGCCTCACTGCATCACTGGATCCCTCGGCATTGGGCCGGCTATTCGAGCAGTGGGTGATTCTGGAATGCCTGCGGCAGATCGACTACTTAGATGACGAGGCACGCCTGTTCTACTGGCGAACCAATTCCGGCGCCGAAGTGGACCTGCTTCTGGAGAAGCACGGAAAGCTCCGCCTGGCCGTTGAGATCAAGAGCAAGAAGACCATCTCGGGGGCCGATCTCACCGGCCTGCGCTCATTTGCGGAAGCTCATCCCAAGGTGCCGTGTGTGGTCGTCTGTCTCGCGCCGCATGCGCACATGCAGGCAGACTTCCGCGTCATTCCGTATCGGGAGTTCCTCCTGACGCTCGATCAGTGGCTTTGACTCTCGGGCGGTCCTCCCGGGTCCGCCCCTCGTCGACGGCCTACCCACCCCCTCACACCCGGTCGCCCCCAGCCAAGCCCCCCACAACCCGTCCCCCTTCGGCACCCGGTTCGTGTATTGTTCCCCGGTTATGACCCTGACCAACGGCATGCGCATCGGAAACTACGAGATCGTCGGTCCCCTCGGCTCGGGCGGGATGGGCGCGGTCTACCGCGCCCGCGACACCCGGCTCGACCGGATCGTCTCGATCAAGGCGCTTCCCCCCGGCTTCGCGCGATACGCCGAACGCCTGTCGCGCTGCGAGCTCTAGGCGAACGTCCTCGGACCACTGAACCCTCCCAACACCGATGGAATCTACCGTCGCGAAGAATCCC
>CAZNRY010000187.1:0-7117 GCA_964575675.1 uncultured bacterium | reverse complement strand
GCGCTGGAACCCATGTTGCTCCTGTCCCAGGATCGCCGTTGCGGAATCGCTGTCCAGGCGGTCATCGCGTTGACACTCGCTGGGCAGCGTGTTACCTTGCAACGGGCTTCAGCCGGGATCTGCGCGGTCGCTGGACTTGGTGGCGCGGGGAGGGGACGATCCTCCGGGAGGGGTCGGCAAATGGCGATGAAGGGATTGGGGAGGACGTGGGGCGCAGTCTTTCTGCTCGCGGCGGCTGCTTTGACGCTGCCTCTCGTCGCGGAGGCGGGGGATCCGGTCGGCAAGCTCAGCGCCACCCTGCGCATGGGCATCAACGGATACGACATGGGGCCGATCAACGACGGGATCTCCAGGAGCAACAACCGCTTGAAGGGGATCAGCGAGAGCTCCGATTGGGATCTGCCCAGCCGCATCCATCAAGGGTTCAACATCGGAGGGGACCTCAACTTCGATCTCACCTCCAGCATTCGGTTGGGGCTCGTCTACGGAACGACATGGGGTTCGACGAGCGTCGACTTCCTGCAGAAGATCACGATCGAGCCGCGCTCGCGGTTTCTCTTGCCCCGCGCCTCGATTCGCCTGCCGTATCGACCCGACGACAACATGTCGCTGCGCGCATTCGCCGGTCCGGTTCTCTTGATGGATTCCAAGACCACGATCACGCACGAGAACACGAGCGACAGCGGCCACCGGATTGACTCTATGACGATCAAGGGCTCCGGGACGGGCGTCGCGGGGGGGATCGCGGGGGAGTACACGCTGGGCGATCGTTTCAGCCTGAGTTTCGAGGCGGGCTATCAGTACGCAAAGGCGGCCTTTGATTCCGGGGAATGGTCAATCGGCGGGCTGGTGGACCCCCTGGGCGACGACGACATCCCGCAGGATGGCGTGCCGAACAACCAGGATCCGGTGAAGGATTCCTATCTGTGGGGCTTCTTCAACGAGCGCTTCGCGGATCCGCCCCAGGAGACGGAGCGGCCGCCGACCCCGCGGAATGATCTGGACATCGACTTTTCCGGGTTTCTGCTGCAGGCGGGATTCAGGGTCTACTTGTTCTGATCGAGCACGATCAGGCTCGACCCGCCCGGACGTAATTGCGATAGACCCCGACTTGACGATGCAGGACCCGATCCTCCATCCATGTGAGGACCCGGGTCCTCGTCTGTTCGTGCTCGTGCCGGACGCCTTCAAGGCGATAGTCCTCGGCCCGCCAGTTCTTCGCCGCGATCCAGGCCTTCATCACGGCGGGATGGGTTCCCAGGAACGGGCGAAGGTGCTGCATGGAACCATAGTCGAAGGGAAGGCTCTCGCCCTCGGGATGGCGGTTCCTGACCCACGCCTCGTCGTGGTGGAGGCGATCGAGGGCGATCTGCTTGCGCTTCATCGCCTCGGGGGGGCGTACCCAACCGTAGTGAAAGATCCGCGCCTCGGTCTCGCGCACACGGAGCTTGCGTCCATCGCGGCGGAAGCCCTGCGCGCTCTTCCACGAGCGGATCCCGCGGCCAAGACGGATGATGCGAATTTCCCGGCGGTACCAGTTCCGCGTCCACTGGACGGAGCCGAAATCGCCCCAGAAGTGATGGTACTTGAAGAGGAATCCCTCCACATCCTCCGCGGCGAGCCACCGCTCGGCAGCGGCGCGCAGGAGGGGGAGATCGTCCTCGTGCAGGACCTCGTCGGCCTGCAGGTAGAGACCCCAATCCCCCGTGCAGGCCGCGAGCGCAAGATCGGTCTGCACGGCGTTGATCTTGCCATGCACGAAGTGGGCGGGGTCCCAGGCCGTTTCTAGAACACGAATGCGCGGATCGCCGATCGCACGGATCGCCTCGAGCGTTCCGTCATCGGATGGCCCAACGGCGACGACGAACTCGTCGACGAGGGGCAGCGCGG
Source organism: uncultured bacterium (assembly GCA_964575675.1). Lineage (GTDB taxonomy): Bacteria > Eisenbacteria > RBG-16-71-46 > CAIMUX01 > VGJL01 > CAZNRY01. Next base: position 5,227 of record CAZNRY010000187.1, on the reverse strand, counting down.
AACGGATCGCCTCGCAGACCGGGTAGTGGAGGCGCGCCGCATTCCGTACAAAAGAGAAGCCGCTGATACGCATCCGTTTCTCCAGGAAGCGGGATCTTAGGAGGAGACAGGCCGTCCAGCAACAGAAAAGGGGAGCATTTCACTCGCTCGGCAACTGCGCCAGCTCTCGCCGGCGGCGCGCGGACGCCCGGAAAAAAGCAGGGATGGTTAGCGGCGCAGGGGGCCCCTACAATGCTGCCAATGCCGGACGCCGCAGTTCGGGGAAGGGGGTCGATTGAGCCGAGCCGGACGATGCCGCGGGATCCTGTGCCTGCTCGCCGTTCTCGCAGTGGCCGCGAGCGGGCGGTCGTGTGCCGCGGCGGCTGCCAGCGAGGCCTTCCTCGCGCCGTCCGAGATCAAGCCGGGGATGCGGGGGATTGCGCGTACTGTATTCGCCGGCAGCAGAGCGCAGGAATTCCCGGTCGAGCTTCTGGGCGTGGTCCATGGCACGCGCCCGAAGAGCGAGTTGATCCTCTTCCGGGCCCTGGGCGACACTTTGGAAAGGACCGGCATCGTCGCGGGGATGAGCGGGAGCCCGGTCTTCGTGGAGGGGAGGCTCGTCGGGGCGATCGCCTTTGCCTATCCCTTCGCGAAGGAACCGATCGGCATGATCACCCCGATCGGCGAGATGTTGGAGGGAATGGAACGGGTCGACGAATCGCCCTTTCCTTGGTTCGGCATGCCGTCCGTCCACTTCGAGCATCTCATGGAGGGTTTCGTTTCGCGGACGGTCGATCCTCGTCTTTGGGAGCAACTCGTTCCGGAGGCGCAGCCCGGATCGGGCGCGGGCGCTCTCGTCGCCCTTTGGGCCTCGGGCTGGTCCCCGGAGGTGGCGCAGGCGATGGACGGTGTCGTGAGACGCGCGGGGCTGCCGGCTCCGGTCGCTGGGGCGGCCGGCGGGTCGGGCGCACCGGCGCTGAGCGCTGCGGCCCTGGAGCCGGGCTCCGCCGTCGGCGTTCTTCTCGTCGACGGGGACGCGTCGCTCGCCGCGGTGGGGACACTGACCTATCGAGACGGTGAGAGGATCGCGGCATTCGGGCACCCGATGTTCCAAGGGGGTTCGGTCGACCTGCCTCTGACTACCGCGTGGATTCATGCAATCGTTCCCTCCTACAACAACTCGTTCAAGGTCGGCAGCGCGGGGCCGATCGTCGGATCGATCCGCCAGGACACGCGGGCAGGCGTCATGGGGGTCGTGGGGCCGGCGCCTCCGATGCTCCCGGTGCGGATCGTTCTGGAAGGACCCTACGGACGCGACGTTTATCGCTATCGCCTGGCGCGGGGGACGGCGATCGAACCGACCCTCCTCGCCTGGACGGCCTCGAACTCGCTCCTGCAGCACGGCTGGAGGACGGGCGATGCGAGCGTGGACGCGCGCCTGACGCTTCATTACAACGGAGCGCAGGAGCTGACCCGCCGGGACCGCATCTCGACCAAGGCGCCCGCGACGGAGATTGCCGAGCGCCTCCTCGCGCCCATCCCCCTCCTCATCATGAACCCCTTCGCGCGAGTCTCACTCGACTCGGTCTCGCTCGAGCTGTCGTACTCTGCGGAGATCCGAGAGTCGATCATGATCGACCTGTGGGCCGAGCGTGAGAGGGTTCGCCCCGGGGAGAGCATCTCTCTCTCGGCGCGGATTCAGGACCACCAGAAGCGAGCTCGCGAGATCCGGCTCGAGATTCCCGTCCCCGAGAGATGGCGTGGGCAAACCCTCTTGATCCTGGCCGGGGGCGCGAAGGACCTCACCGAATGGGACCACGAGCGGGTTCCCGTGCTCTATGAACCGAAGGATCTCGAGGGGCTCGAGCGCCTCCTCCGGGATTTCCCGGATGAAGGAGACCTGCTGGTCCGCATCTACGGGGAAGAGGACGGCGTCTTGCTCGGAGATCGCGAGCTCGGGCCTCTGCCGGGTTCGGTCACGAGCGTGCTCGGTGCGAAACACAAGCGCGGCCCGGCGCGGCCCGCTCCGAATCACCGGCTGGAAGAGCGCCGCATCGATGCCGGGGGGGCCCTCGTCGGCGGGCTCGCGGTGCGCGTGACGGTCGAGTGAGAGCGTCGAATTCCGGAGGGAATTGATGAGCCAGGCTTCGACTCGTTCGGCAATCTGCTTTCTCATTGCGTGCGGGATCGGCGGCGCGGCCACCGCATCTCGAACGCGGACCTTCCGCATCGAGGGTGACGCCGCGTTCTCGAAGGCGAAACTGAACGGCGTCTCCGTGGCGGAGGATGGGACGGTCTCACCGGGGCCGGCGGCGGCGCTCGTCGCCCCCGAGGCGGGGGCGCAGGTCTGGTCCCTCTGCCGGACGAGGGACGGCGTGATCTACGCCGGCTCGGGCTCTGACGGGACGGTGTACCGGATCAGGGGCGAGAAGGTCGAACGGGCCGCCGAGCTCTTCGAGTACGAGGTCTTCACCGTCGCGGAGGGGAAGGACGGGAGAATCTTTGCCTCGGGCGCGCCCAACGGGACCGTGTCCGAAATCCGCTCGGACGGAACGGTCTCGACGCTCTTCGACACGCCGGAGAAGATCGTCTGGTCCATCATCGCCGACCGCGAGGGGAATCTCTACGCGGGGACGGGAGACCGCGGATACGTCTACCGGATCGCCCCGGATGGGAAAGCCTCGGTCCTGTATCGGGGAGAAGACTCGCACGTCGCATCCCTCGAGTGGACGAAGGAGGGGAAGATCGTCGCCGCCACGGGGGGGCGGGGTCTCTTGATGGAGATCGATCCGAAAAGCGGTGTGGCTAGGGTTCTCTACGACGCGGCCGCGCCGGAGATCACGCGGCTTGCCGTCGGGCCCGCGGGCGAGATCTACTTCGCCGCCGGGGGATCGCAGGAGCCAGAGAGCATCCCCCCGCCCGAGGGGGAGGCGAAGACGAATCCCGGCGAGAAGAGCAAAGGGGCCTCTCTGTACCTGCGCGCGCCCGATGGCACCGTTCGCCTCCTCTGGGAATGCCGTGAGGAGACGATCCACTCCCTGTGCCTGGACGGCTCAGGGAACCTGCTCGTCGGAACGGGGGGCAAGGCCGCCCTCTACCGGGTCACGCCCGCCGGCGAGGTCGCGCTCCTCTGGCGGCCCGAAGAGGGACAGGTCCTGGCGCTCGTGCGTGATGGCGATTCCATCATCGCTGCTACGGGCAATCCCGGGAGGATCTACCGCTTGAGCGCGGAGGGCAACGAGGAGGCGTGGATTCGTCTCGAAGCGGTGGACGCCGGGAGCAGCGCATCCTGGGGACGCGCGGTCTGGGAGGTGCTTCCCGGGAGCGGGTCCTGGCAACTCCGCACGAGGTCCGGCTACACCGACCGGCCCGATTCGTCATGGAGCGACTGGAGCGCATAAGCTGCCGACGCCGAGGGATCGCTCGTCCAAAGTCCCCCCGCCAGGTTCCTGCAACCCGAGGCGAGATTCGTCCCGTCCGGCGGCGGCGACCCTGCGCGCCTGAGGCGAATCTGGATCCCATACAGCGAAGCAAACCTTCCCCCGCGCCTCACGGGCATCCGGCTCTCGCCGGATACAGTCTCGGCGTCCAAGGAGGGGGAGCAGGAGATGGGCTACTCGCAGGATCTCGGCGGGGGCATCCGGGTCGAGTACAAGCGGGCGCCCGCGCCGTCGGTCGGACTCGATGAGGGCGGGCCCCCTCCATGGGTGAAAGACGTTCGCTCGATAGCGTGGGACGCATTGGACCCGAACGGCGACGCCCTCGTCTTCGATGTGGCGATTCGGCAGGTGGGGGAGGATCGCTTCCGGTTGCTCGCGAGAGAACACCCGGTCCCAGTCTACGCAATCGACACGGCGACGCTTCCCGACGGTTCCTACGAGGTTCGCATTGTGGCGAGCGATGCGCCATCAAATCCCCCGGGGGAGGCTCTCTCGGTCAGCAGGATCGGGGGACCGATTCGCGTCGATCACCGCCCGCCCGAGATCCTCACGCTCACGGTGAAGAGGGAGGGAGCGCTCGGGCTAATCGTCGAGGGGAGCGCCCGCGACGACGCCTCGCCGCTCCAGAGGCTTGAGGTCTCATGGGACGGACGCGCGTGGAGACCCCTGGGCGCGCTCGACGGCTTCATCGACTCGCGTGAGGAAGGATTCCGCGCGGAGATCCGCCTCGACCGTGAAGGTGAGGGCACGTGGGTAGCGGCGAGGGCGTTCGACGCGGCCGGCAACGAGGCCGTGCGGCGCGCCTGGCTCGCGCCGTAGTCTGCCGACTCTGCGGCGGCCATTCGGGGGACCGCCTCCGCTCCGCGCATGGCGCGCTCGCTCGGTGCATCCCGCTCGGGCCGGCTAAACGAGCGGGGCGCCGGCCTCGCGGGCGCACCGGCTTGCGCATGCATGATCGCCCCGAACCCGCGGGCGTGCAGCCATGTCTCGCATCGCGCGACTTGCATCTCCGGCCCTCTGACGCCGTTTCGCGACGAACCGTGGTGAGAAATGCGGGCTAGTAGGCCTTCGCCCAGATCACGCGGCGGGCAGACGGCGCCCCGCATACCACGCAGCGGCCCTCTTCGCGGAGCGTGTCCCCATCCGGAACCGTGCGAATCGTCGCCTTCGTCTCTTCCTTGACCTTCGCCTCGCACGCAGCCTCTCCACACCAGTGGGCCGTCGCGAAACCGAGGTCCTCGTCCATGTAGGAGCGGAAGGCGCGGTAGTCCTCGACCGGTTGCGTCTTCGAGTCGCGGAAGGCGAGGGCCTTGTCGAACAGATCCTGTTGCATGATCTGGAGGGTCTGGCCGAGGAGATCGCCTGCGCCCTCGCGCGGCACGAACTGCTTAGCCCGATTGTCGCGCCGGACGAGGACGACCTGGTTCTTGCTCAGATCCCTCGGCCCGGCCTCGATCCGCACGGGGACGCCCAGGAGTTCCCACTCGGCGTACTTCCACCCCGGCGTGAACTGCTCCCGGAGATCGCAGATGACCGAGAAACCCCGGCCGCGTAGGTCCCGCTCGAGGGCGAGTGCATACTCGCGGACGGCCGTCTGCTCCTCGGTGGGGGTGAAGTCCATTCGTTCCCGATCAGGTCCGGGGCACGCGTGGGAGCCCCGCGCCGAAGAGCGCGATGAGGTCGCGCTGCACCTCGTTGACGCCTCCGCCGAAGGTGAGGATGAGGCAGCCCTGGAACGCCCGCTCCAGCCGGCCGGCGAGCACCGCGCCGGGCGACCCCCGCCGGACGTACGCCGCCGGTCCGAGGAT
>CAZNRY010000186.1:0-7136 GCA_964575675.1 uncultured bacterium | reverse complement strand
GCACGCCCCTCCGCGTCTGCCGTGGGCCCTTGGGGCACGGCCCGTCAGTCGGCCCTCGCCGCGAGACGGCTTCCGGGCCGATCCACCGACGGATGGAGGGCCGGCCCCTGGTTTCCAGACACTTGACCCGTGGCGCGCGCGGCTCTAAGGTAGAATTTTGGCTGGTCCAGCCATCGTGCGCTGCTAGCTCAATTGGTAGAGCAACTGACTCTTAATCAGTAGGTTCTAGGTTCGAGTCCTAGGCGGCGCACCAACATTCACAGTCGATCTGGGGGCGCCTGGTTTCGACGGGGGGAGTGAAACGCGGACTGCGTGCCGAGCCGCCAAGGCCTCGTAAATCCCATGGCAAAAACCAACTGCCAACACTGAATTGGCATTGGCTGCTTAAGTAGCCACGTTCCCTGTCGTTGCGCCTGTCGGGCGGCAGAGGGGCGCTATTACGATGGGCTAGTCGCGTGACCGCCCCGAGATCGCGGCGAAACTTAGGGGATGGCCCTGAAGGGATCCTGACGGCCGGAGCCTCAGGGGCGACAATCAAAAGACCGAATACGCACGTAGAGGTCCTCGCTGATCGCCTTTCGGACGCGGGTTCGATTCCCGCCGCCTCCAAAGCTATCTGCTTCTGTCCCTTCGAGTTGACTCCGGAATTCCCGCCGCCTCCACGATTCCTCCACGGACTTCGAGGGGCGGCGGTCCTTCGAGGAGCCGGATCGCCTCTTCGATCGCCCGTGGGGAGAGGTGCATGTACCGCTGGGTCGTGCTGAGATCCTTGTGACCCGCCAGCTCCTGGATCGCCCGGGCCGGTGCTCCGCGCATAGCCAAGTGCGAGCAGAAGGTGTGACGGAGCACGTGCACCCCGCGGTTCTTGAGGTTCGCGAGCCGTGCCCCCCGCTGCACGTGTCCTCGTACGACCTTTTGGGTCAAGGGTGCCCCGTCCTCCTCAGCGAGCACGCGATCCCCGCGGAGATGCCGGTGCGTCTTGAGCGCCTCCGCGAGCCGGGTCGTGAGCGGCACGAGCCGCGCGCGTCCGCCTTTCGGCACGGTCACCTCTCCCTTCCACTCCGAACGCCTCACCCAGAGCTGCCGCTTCGAGAGATCGACGTCGGTCCATTCGAGGGCCATCATCTCCCCACAGCGCAACCCCGCCTCACCGCCCAGAAGGACGATGAGGAGTGTTCGGCTGTCGATGCGCCGAGCGGCCACGACCAGCCGTTCGTACTCGTCGAAGTCATGGAACGGCGTCTCGCTCGGGCTCGTCGTGGGGAGTAGCCGAACCGTGCAGGGCATCCGATCGATGACCGCCCACTCGACCGCGACGCCGAGAAGCGTCTTCAGGACCGAGAGAACATTGTTGCACGTCTTCGTCGCCTTGCCCCGGAGCCCGGCCTTGATGCGCTGCACCTCCTCGTTCGTGATCTCGTCGAGCCGCCGCTTCCCGAGCCGCGGAATGAGATGAACGCGGAGGATCGTCTCCTTCGCCGCGATCCCACTCGGCTTCTGCCGGTTCGCGGTCGCGTAGCCGCCCAAGAACCGCGATGCGAACTCCTCGAGGGTCGGCACCTCCTTTCGTTGGATCTCCGGTCCGCGGAGGAGGAGTTCCCGCTCCCGTTCGCGTCCCCAGCGGAGCGCCTCCGTCCGGGTGGAGACGGGCGCCTTGCGGCGATCCCGGATCTTCCTCCCGTCGGGGAGCGTGAGCAGAACGTCCACCTCCCAGCCTCCATTCATGTATGGCCTGATCTTCACGCCCATCGCCTCTCCTTGGGCGACGCCGCGCGACTTCGGTGGAGGAAGTCTAGCAGATCATCCCGGCGGACGAGCAGGCGCCGGCCGAGCCGGACGACGCCGGGGAGCTGGCCCCGTTCGGCCATCGTGTAAATGGCCTTCTTCGTCGTGCGGAGGAGGATCGCGGCCTCCTCTGGCAAGAGCAGGAGTGGCAGCCCGTCGAAGGATGCGAAGGCAGACTCAGCGGGCACACCCGTCGCTCCGCTGAGCGAGCCCGAGGTTCCAGCTTCCGTCCTCACCGCGCCCTCCGATGAGCCTTTGCGCTCTCGATGGGGGTGCACTCGGAGCAACCTGAGCCCACCTCGTCAAGGCGTGCTGCCGCGGTCGCGCAATACCGTTCTTCGATCTCGATGCCGATTGCGCACCGGCCGAGCCGCTTCGCCGCGAGGAGGGCCGTGCCGGATCCCGCAAAGGGGTCGAGGACAGTGTCGCCTGGGTCGCTTGAGTTCTCGATGATCGCGGAGAGGACGGCGATCGGCTTTTCCGTGGGGTGGAGCTTCGGGCGCGGTGGCGCCGCGCGCAGGATGTCGCCGAGCCCCCGGTTCCGCAACCGATGCCGTGGCCCCGGGCAGTACGCGATCCACTCGTGCATGCGCCGCCACGAGTACCCCATCCCGATCCGCTGCTTGTCCCAAACGAGGACGTTCGCGGGGGAAAGGGGCGGGAAGAGCTGCAGGCTCGCCTTGGCATCCGCGAAGACGTAGAGGGCGCCGTCGGGCGGCAGCAGGCGCCCCGCCTGCATGAGGATGGAAAGGAGTGCATACATGTCGAGCGTGGGGAACCAGGCTGCGTCGGGACTACCGCCGCTGGCACCCCCGACGAGACGCGTCGTCGTACCCCGGCGGACGTGGATATCGAGGGTCTCATACGGGGGATCGGTCACGATGAGCTTCACCGCGCATCCGCGCAGCTCTCGTATAAGATCCCGAGAGTCGCCATGGAAGATGACGATGCCGTCGCGGTCGTAGTACCGGGAGATGTTCCCCCGACGGCGCTGTCGCCTCTGCTCACGCATTACAAGAATCTGCCGGCTGGAGGAAGCGCCGACCCGCGATCGCGCTCGACCGCGCCTCGCAGAACGGACCGCGTCGCTCGCGTGGGCCCTCGCGTCGGACGCGGCCAAACCTCACTCCTCGGTGCGCAGGTCGCTCGCCATCACGTCCCGCAGCGGCCGGCGTCTGCCGAACTCGAGCCCGCGTTCGAAGACCGCGAACACCCCCAGCCGTTGGAGCCGAGTGAGCGTCGCAATCCTTGGAGGAAGGACGCCCGCTCCGGAATCCGGACGGTCGGGAAGGTACCGCGATCGACAGTCGGCGACTTGAGCCAGCAAGAGACCGGCGCAGCGGAGTCCGCAGCGGGAAGCGAAGCGCACCAGATCGAAGGAGCGATCGATCAGGTCCGCGGTGACGAACACAAGGAACAGACGGAACGACTTCGTGGTTCGTTTCAGCATGGGTGTCGATGATAATGATCTTGACGGGCCCACGCTCCTCCAGCCGGACACCTGCGCACTCGATTCGGTTCTGAAGGTCATCGAATCGAATGGAAAACTTCGGAACGAGGGAAGCGCCGGCCCGCGATCGCGCCGTCACGCGCATCGAGGGACGGCAGGTGTGAGCCGGAGTCTTGGCTTCGAGCCCCGCGCGGAACGTCGTCACCATCCGAGTTGCCAGCGCCTCGCGAGCTTCCGCCAGAGGCGGCGTTGCAGCCGCGACCGAAGCCCGCACTCGGCGACCGCGATCCCCACCGCGAGCGCTCCCCAGACCCCGATCCCGTACCCCAGGGGTCGGACCCGGTCCAAGGGAAACTGCTCGGCGAGGAGACCGCTCGAGCGCCAGAGCACGGCCAGCGTCACGACCGCGAACACGCCCTTCGGACGGATCGCGACGAGGCGAAGGCAGCCACGGAGAAACTCGATCGTTCCCGCGACGAGGACCACGGCGCACCAGAGCACCGGCGTCACGAGCTGTCGTGTTCTCATGGGTGTGTTGGTTAGTGATCTTCACGAACCGACGCACTCCCTCGTTTCCGAACCGTGCGGGTCCCGTCTCGGCACGATCCCGAACCGGCCGGTGGCCGCGGGATCGAGCGGGACCCAGATCTGATCGAAGATGGTCTGCTCCGTAACCGCCGAGATCTCGGCGAGCCAGATGAACTGCAGCGCGCGCCTCGGTTCGAAGCCGAGCGAAGCCCCGACTTTCCGGATCGTTTCGAGGCGCCGCGCCGAGGATGTCGCGACGAGCACGCGGATTGCCGCGAAGGGCTCCGAGACCTGGAAGACGCTCTCGTAGCGGTGGTATCCGCCGCTCCCGAGGTACGAGAGGTAGAAGCGGAGGATCTTGGCGACGCCGTGCTCACGGTCCGAGACGGTCTCCGTCCCGCGGTCGATCTCGAGGAAGAAGAGCGCCGAGGCCGCGCCGCAGCTGAGGGCGAAGACGCCGTCCGGCGTGTGCCCGACCGGCTCGCCCGCGGCCCCGGCGGCGAGGTCCCGCGTGAAGCGTTTGAAGCCGCCGGAATCGGTTCGCTCCACGACGTGATCGGCGTAGAAGCCCCGGACGAAGGTGTCGGGCCGAGCGGACGCGGCAGCCTCGAGCGCGATGCGGAAGTCCGAGATGGCGAGCGCGTGCCGGAGGAAGAAGTGGTCCTTCGGCCGCACCCGCGCCCGCGACCGACCGAGTTCCGCCGCGGGGACCTTGAAGAGCGCGGCGAGCTGGTCGACGCCGTGCGCGGCCAGGCACGCGATCCGGTCCGGGAGGCCGGGGCCGCGGAAGAGCGACACGTACCCGGCACGCGAGAGCAGGCGGAGCCGCCGGGCCGCGGTCTGGGCGGAGGGGAAGTGGAGCCGCTCGATCTGGGGGAGCGACAGGAGGCGATTCTGGTACAGCGACAGGAGCAGCTCGAGATCTCTCTGCGTCACCACGATCCGCCTCCGCGTCGGTGTCGACATGGCCTTCCTCATCCGCCGAAGACGTCCCCGGCGGCGAGGTCTTCGAAGGCCGAGGCGGCGTGCGGACGCGCAACGGTGCCGGGCACGACGCCGAAGCGCTCGCGCGAGCCGCGGATCGCCTCGGTCCGGATCGCCGCGCTCCCCCCGGTCGGCGGCGGACTCGTCTTCGCGATCATGAAGGTCCGGTCGAAGAGGCAGGCCGCCTCGCCCACGGCGAGGGAGGTCAAGGTCTCATGGCCGAAGCCCGGGCAAGTGCCGGCGAGCTCGCGGCCGAAGCGGCGCGCGTCGGTGGCGCCGACGCGGAAGACGACGAGGGAGCCGACGTTGCCGAGGATCTCGCGCATCGTCCCCTCGCCGATCTGGCCGGTCTGCTGGTGGGCGAGGACGAGCGAGAGACCATACTTCCGAGCGCGGGAGAGCATCCGCTCATACGAGGTCCCGGCGACGCCGCAGAACGCCTGGAACTCGTCGACATAGAGATGAAATCGCCGACGCCTGTCCTTCGGGATGTCCGCGCGGGACATGGCCGCGGTCTGGAACTTCGCGACGAGGAGCTGGCCCAAGAGGAGCGCGTTCTGCTCGCCGAGGAGCCCGTCCGAGAGGTTCACGAGCACGATGCGGCCCTCGTCCATGGCGGAGCGCACGTTCAAGCTCGCGCCGGGCTGGCAGAGCATGCTCCGCACGATCCTGGGCTGCAAAAAGCGGCCGAGCCGATTCCAGAGTGAGAGATGCGCGTCCTTCGGGAAGCTCGGGTAGATGGCGGTCCAGAAGTGCCGGACCTCCTCGCTCTCGATACGGCCGACGGCCCACGACCGGAATCCGTCGTCGGTCCGGTCGAGAAGGCGGGGGATGTCGAGGAGGGTCGAGCCCGGGATGCTCATGAGCGTGTAGAGGGTGTAGCGGAGGATGGTCTCCATCCGCGGCGCGCCGCTGCCGTCCTCTGCGATGAGCCTGTGGAAGATCGACAAGGTCTCGTCGAGCTTCAGGTCGAGGTCCTCATGCGGATCGACGTGGAGCGGGTTCACCGCGACGGGGCGGGCGGTGTCGGACGGGTCCACGTACACGACGTCGTCGAGCCGCTCCTCCGGGATGAAGGGGAGGAGTTCCTCCCGGATGAGCTCCGCCTCCGGGGCGAGAATGCCGACGCCGGCCCCGTCGGCCATGTCCTGGAGAGCGAGATTGCGGATGAGCGTGGTCTTGCCGCTGCCGCTCTTCCCCACAATGTACAGGTGGCGGCACCGGAGCGTGTCGGGCAGCACCACGGGCAGCGTGGCATCGGTGATCGTCCATGCAGGCGGGTATCCCCGCGCCCGGTGGCGCGCGGCGACGAACGGCCAGCGCGCGCGGTCCGCGTCGAGGGCGGCGGCGTGTCCGACGACGACGCCTTGGGGACCGTCATCGTATCGGTCGAGGAGTAGGTCGGTGGCAGCGACGCTCGCCCGCTCCCGACCCGAGCGACGTATGTCCGCGATCTCCGCCCAGGGGATGTGGCCCGGGTGGAGTAGGCGGAGGGCGCGGGAGAAGGCCTCCAGTTGGGTAAGACGGTCGCGCTCGGCGTCCGCCTCGAGGGCCTGCAGCCGCGCGAACTCCCTCCAGACCCCCCGCGCGATCCAGATGGCGAGGGCGGTCACGGCGAGGAGGGAACAGACGACGCCAATCATGATGCCCTCCCGTCTGGGCTGCCGTCGCCCGGGTCGGCGGGTCGTGCGGGCTCGACGGCCGGCAGCGTCCGCTCGTGACGATCCCAGAGGTATCCGCCGAGATCCCGGGCTGCGCGGGTCCCCATGGCGACCGCGACGACGGCGATCGCGGTGAGGCTGCCGATGAAGATCAGGTCGATGGAGCTCATCGTGCTCTACTCCTCCTTGTCCGAGGGCGGGACGGGCGTGTCCAGGGTGGGCGTCGCCGACGGTGGACACGGGAGGAGGGCAGGGCCGCGAGGCAGCACCGGGCGCCTGCCGCCGGGAGGGAGCGCCTGCGGCACGACGGGGCCTGGCAGCGTCTCGATCGTCTCAAGGAAGGCGTCGTGGCCGCGGGGCTTGAGGCAGAGATGCTTCAGGCGAAGCGGCGCCCCACCGCTGTGGACGGTGCTGCGGAGGAGAAGCACGCTCGTGCCCTCCCGCATTTCCCGGAGGGTCTTCTGGAAGCTCGGGTGGAACTGGATCGTTGCGAGTTCCGCGTCGGTGGGGAGGAGGGCGCGGCGGACCCGGTCGTCCTCGCCGACCGCGGGGTTGTCGACGATGAAGTCGCGGACGCGGGTGAGGTAGGCTTCGGCGAAACGATAGAACTTGCCGGACTGCTTGATCTCCCGGTCGTCATTGATGATAAAGTGCGCCGTCGCCGCGATGCCGACTCCGGCCAGCAGGCAGACGAAGGCGAGGGCGAACTGCGGTGCCGGCGATGGCTC
>CAZNRY010000185.1:0-7138 GCA_964575675.1 uncultured bacterium | reverse complement strand
CTCTCGTGGATAAACCCGAAGAGGTGGTGGTCCACGAGGTGCCCGGGGAGCAGACGACCGTTTACGAACTGAGAGTTGCGGACGGGGAGCTCGGCATGGTCATCGGGAAGCAGGGTCGGATGATCCAGGCGATCCGGACGATTGTCTCTGCCGTGGCGGCCAAGGAGAACAAGCGGATCGTGCTGGAGGTCCTAGAGTAAGGGCTGGAGTCGCCGCAGCCTGATCCGATCCGAGGAGATTCCTTAGGCGGCCCGCGCCATTCCCCTGAGCAGCTCCAAGCTCCGCAGGTGATTCACCTCCTCGGCGATGATCGCAGCGAGAGCTTCCCCCGCGGCAGGCAACGAGGAGAGCATCCCCTCATAGAAGCGGATGGCGTCGGTCTCCATGCGGAGGGCCATCTCCAGGGCGGCCTCCATGTCCCCGCCAACCGCGACCCAGTGCACGGCCACCGGATCCTGCAGGATCTGCTTCTTCGCCAACTGGACGCACTCGTCGTCCTCATCGAGGCGGGTCGCGCCCCAGGTCGATGATCCGGCCCAAGTGTCACGGAGCATCTTGAAGGTGGCGAAGTGCTTTGGCCTCCTCTCGCGATGCCTTCACGCAGAAGCTCCTTACCTCCGGATGGTCGCTGCCGAAGGCGAGGGCCTCGTAGAAGCCCCTCCCGATCTCCTCCATCGCCATGGCCATCTCGAGGATCTCTGTCTCGGTCATTGATGTCGCCACTGTCGGTTCCCCTTTCGTGGATTCGGCCGGCTGAGAGGCCAGCCTCGGGTCTCCAGGAGTTATCGTCCATTCGGGGACGCTTCCTTAGGCGAGAGGCAAGGTGCTTCTCCCGACGCCTGACGCGCTGGGGTCGGAGGAAGCACTGTGCGACACAAGTGGGTTTCTCGTGCTCTTGATCTCACCAAGTGACTCGAGATTGGAGAGTAGTTCGTAAACCGTCCACCCGGGGAGCCAGACGTCCACGAACTTAAGGGGTCCGTGTGGTGAACGGAGCCCTGGTGGTGAGAGCCATCACCCGTTCTATCTGCGGAAACACGAACGTGTTGCGAGGGCGAATTCTCGACGCGAATTCTCTGTTCGTGCACGGGCGCGCCTGGTGCCCGAGGGTGAACGCTCCTGGGAAGACCAGACCCCGGAGTGAACCGTTTACGAACCACCCGCAGAAGCGCTACTACCTCATGGACGACGCTCCCTTGCCGGCGTATAATAGCCCCGAAGCGCTTCCCCAACTCCGCCGCTTCAGTTCAGCCCTCGCCGTGGTCTCTCCCTCCGGCTTCTTGTCGGCAGCGAGGGGCGCCTGCGGGAGGGAAAGCGCCGGGAGGAAGTCGATCATGGTCGCGCGTTCGTTTGTGTTGGTCGGCGTCGTCATGGCGCTCGCTTTCGCCGCTTCTGCCCCGGCCGAGGCGATGCCGGTGAGGCCGGATCTTCTCGATCCCCTGAATCCCGGCATGACCATCGCGGGCACTCCGCTTGTGCCGAAGCCTTCCTGTGTGGATCGTCCACCGTCCCCGCCGATCGCAGGCTGGCGAGGCACCAACCGGATTCTCATCATCTGCATCCGTTTTCCCGATCTTGCGAACAGTTGGTCCAGCGGCACCTTCGCGGACATGGTGTTCGGCCCTTGGTCTCCGGCGAGTGTGAAGGACTACTATCAAGAGGTCTCCTACGGGAGTTTGTCCCTCGTCGGAAGCGCGGTGGGCTGGTACACGGCGGCGAACAATCGCTCCTATTACGGAAACGGACAGCAGGGCTTCGGCAGCTATCCCAACAACGCGGCATCGCTGGTGGCCGAGGCGGTGGCCGCCGCCGACGCGGGCGGTGTGGATTTCTCCCAGTACGACAACGACGGGGACGGCACGGCGGAATCGATCCTAATCGTTCACGCGGGTGAAGGATTCGAAACGAGCGCAGATTGGAACGATATCCAGAGCCATTACTCGACGCTTTCCGGCATGGGCGATCCCTCGGCGCCCTACTCCTACGACGGCAAGTTGGTGGATCCATATCTGTGCGTCCCCGAGCGCCAAGCCACCACGCCTCTCACGCATGTCAAGATCGGGGTGTACTGCCACGAGTACGGTCACATGCTCGGGCTTCCCGATCTTTATGACGTGGGGCGCTACTGCACGGCGATCACGGGACACGGCGTCGGGGTGTATGACCTCATGGCGTACGGCGGGTGGGGTGGGGATGTGCAGACCCCCGAGCGACCCACGCACCTGTCGGCTTGGTCCAAGATCCAGATGGGGTGGCTCACACCCACCGTGATCTCCTCTCCGGTGACTGGCCAAACACTCCCTCGTGTGGAGACCAGCGGCACGGTGCTCAAGATCGGCATGAACACGCGTCCCACGGAGTATTTCCTGCTCTCTTATCGTGACAACAGCTACGGCTTCGACCAGGACCTTCCCGGGACGGGACTCTGCATTTGGCACATCGATGACGAGATCACCTCGGACAACGACTGCGAACAAGGAGGGAGCTGCACGTCGAGCTCCCACTACCGAGTCGCACTCGAGCAGCCCGATGGGATCTACCATCTCGACTGCGGAACGGCGGGGAACTACGGCGACGCAGGAGATCTCTATCCGTACGGCGGGAACAACAGTTTCACGGCATCTAGCACACCCTCGAGCGACCGATACTCGGGCCCGGCGTCGGGCACCTCCATCACCAACATCGCCGTCGGGGGCGGCGTGGTGACGATGGACATCACGCCCGGAGAGCTCTACCAGTACCTGGTCTACGACGACGGCACATGCGAGCTGGGTCTTTCCTGGGGGACTCCCGGCTGGGGATTCGCCCTGCGCGTGACCCCCGCGGCGTATCCGTTCGAGCTCAAGGGGATCTACGCATTCAGCCAGGATCTGTACAGCCCCAACTTCCAGAGCCAGATCTGGGACGCTTCCGGAACCGGCGGCAGGCCCGGATCACCGCTCTCTTCCGTGCACACCACGACGGGAGCCTTGGGGATGTCCTGGAACTATGAGGATTATTCTTCGGAGAGCATTGACATCGCTTCCGGAGACTTCTGGATCGTCTTCATCGAGTACGGAAGCAGCAAGATCGGCTGCGATACGAATTCCACATGGAACGGGCGCACCATGTACTACTACTATGGTGGATTCTACGCGGACAACGGGGTCTACGGGAACTACATGCTGCGTGCCGTGGGAAGGCAATCCCCCGCGACCAACGTGCAAGAATCGGTATCGGGGTTGGCTGCTTCACTTGAGCTCACGCCGGGCCACCCGAACCCATTCTCTTCGCAGACCATCCTGCGGCTGAGTCTTCCGGAGGCGGGATACGTCACGGCGAGCATCTACGACCTCGCCGGGCGGCAGGTGCGCCGGCTGCTGGACGGGAATCTGCCAGCTCAGGAACGGAGCATCGTTTGGGACGGGCGCGACGAGGCCGCCCGTGAGGTTCCCAGCGCCGTGTACTTCATGCGACTGACCTCGGCTGGAGGTGTGCTTTCCCGCAGGCTGATCTTGGTTCGGTGACAGCACTCCAGTCGGCTGAGTGTCGAGATCCATCGCGAAGTGGGGAGGCTCGCACGGCCTCCTGTCCTTCCCGAAAATCCAACCGGCCTGGTAGGCGCGTTCTCTCGCGACCGCGACCGGCCAATCACCGACGCGGAAGGCCTCTGATCCGTTCATGGGTTGGTGGTGCAGACCCCCAATCTCGGAGATCTCGACCACACGAGCTGGCACCAACGATTGGACCTGCATCCGGATATGCTATACTCGTGGCCGCCGAGGCTCATGAAGCGGCGAGAACTACGGGGGCCATGTGATCGCTCGCGCGGCAAGTCGCTTGATCCATGGGAGTTCGGAGTTCGGGAACGACAGCCCCGGGAGGCCCGTGAGATGCACCGAGACATCATCATCCAAAGCTGGGGAGTTCCAACAGGGGCGCGGCCGGCCGTCGCGTCCAGGGAGAACCGTAACATGGTGTTCCAGCGCTCCTTCGTCCGCAGGTCCGGACGTGGCAAGGTGATCGCCGCCCTGGCGGCAGTTCTGCTCTTCGCCGTCCCGGCGCATGCCCAAGAGTACGATGAGATCGGTGGCGACGATGTCCTGATTACCACCGACAGCAATCTCTTGTACTCCCCGTCGATGGACATCGCCGAAAACGGCGACATCTTTGTTGCCGTGGCCGCGCTCCCGTCCAGCGGTCCGGAGATCCGCGTGTACCGCTCGCAGGACGCCGGCGACAGCTGGCCGCTGTGGGGCAGGATCTTCCTGGCCGTGGCGCCGGCCCAGGCCATCGACTCCCCCTGCCTGCACATCGGTGAGGGGACGCAGAATCTGGTCTATGTAGCCTACCGTTTCCGCGGCCCATCGGACGCGAACTACAGCATCATGGTGGCGTCGTCGCCGCCGAACGTGGCATCGGCGTCCTGGGTTCTGCGACCGGCCATGGCACAGGCCGGCGTCGATTTCCAGAGCCCGAGCATCAACTCGGACGAGATGAGCAGCGCCAGCTACCGCATCTTCCTGGCCGCCACGGGAAGCGGCGCCGACGGCGGTGATGTCTGGTTCACCCGCTCCACCACTTTCGGCAGTAGCTGGGAGGCCCCCTACCAGGTCTTCTCCTCGACCACCGGCGACGCCTACGTCTATCCCGAGGTCCGCTATGGCCGGGGTGGATACGTTCATTGCGTCTGCTACTTCAGGCCCATAGCCTCCATCGGCGTCGACTACGCGGTCCGTTACCGCCGCGCCGCGTCCTACGGTCTCTTCGGTCTCGCCAGCTGGGGGTCGATCGTCAACCTGACCTCGGACACGGACGGCTACGACGAGTTCCACGCCTCGGTGGCGGCGTCTCACGCAAGCGACCGGGTGATGATCGGCTACGCCCTTCGCGACGCCGGGGGCGCGTTCCAGCCGGCCCAGTACCGCTGGTCGAACGACGGCGGCGCCACCTGGCCCGCCGGCGACAGCAACTACACCCCGGACAACCAGCTGCCGCACCTGCTGGCCGTGGATGACCGGAACGCTTTCTATGGTTGGGGGAACATCGCCGGATCTGACAACTACGGGGCAGGTGCCCTCGGCTACGGCGACGCCTACTGGGGCTCCCACCTATCCCACATGGACCGGCCCTACGCCAATGTACCGAACACGAATACCGGAGGGCAGTACCTCGACTCCAATGCGAGCGAGCAGGGCCGGCCGGGCTACGTCTGGATGACGTGGAACAGCGCCGGCGCAGACAGTCTCTTTTTCGACGCCGACTGGCGCACCGACCCGGGCTATCCCAACGTGGAGGCGGGTTTCCCGGTCATGGTCGACAGCCAGACCGGCTGCGAAGCTCCGCCGGCCATCTGCGAACTGGACGGCGATCGGGAATCGGAAATCGTCTTCGGCACCGCCGACGGGAACATCCATGTCTACAACCATGACGGCACGCCGCTACCAGGCTGGCCGGTCGACATCGAAGGTTTCGATCGGTACGCCACGATCGCGGTCGGAAACATCACGGGAAGCACCGACAACGAGGTCGTGGCCGGCAACAGCAATGGGCATATCCACGCTTTCCGCGCCGATGGCACCCTGATGCCGGGCTGGCCGGTCGACATGGGCACGTCGTTTTGGACTTATGTCGCCCTCGGCGCCATCTCAGGCCCGCAGCGTCAGGTTGTGGCCACCAGTGCCGAGAGACTCTCTCTACTCAACGCCGACGGGAGCATGGCGCCGGGCTTCCCAGTGCTTCTGCCGGAGGAGACCAGGGGTGGGCCGGCTGTCGGCGATGTCGACGGCGATGGCGACCGCGAGATCGTTGTCAACCTTGTTCACGGCACCCGGGTCTACACCGGCAACGGCGTCCTCCAGGCTTCGCGCACTTATGCCGCAGGGTTCCCGGAAACCACTCCCGCCCTGGGTGACCTGGATCTCGACGGTGACCTGGAGATCACGCTCACGACCAGCGATGGATACCTCTACGTTTTGAATGCCAACGGCACGGACTTCCCCGGCTGGCCATGGCACGACCCCGACGGCCTGTCGCTGACGAGCCCTGTGCTAGCCGAGGTCTACGGCGGCTTCGAACCGGAGGTTGTCGTCGGAGTGTTCGGATCCACCGGGCCCGAGGTCCACGTCTTCCATTCTTTTGGGGTGGAGGTGGCCGGTTTCCCTCGGAGTCAGACCCCGGGAGATGTCGAGATTGCGACTCCGATCGTGGACGTTCTTGGTTTCGAGGGCTCTCCCGACGTCTGTCGTGGCGCCCACAATGGGACGGCGTACGCCTGGAACTGCTTTGGGGATGCCCTCCCCGGCTGGCCGAGGACTTTGCCGCCCCTCTACGGCAGTAATCCACACGCCTGCTTGGTTTCCGCAGCCAGCGGTGACGTCGATGGCGACGGCATCGTGGAGGTTGTCTTCGTCACCTCATACAGCACGGAGTTGATCATCTTCGACCTGGGCAGGGCGGTTGACCGGAGCCCGTTAAACCCCCGCGACTGGTGGCCGATGTTCGGCTACAACCCACTACGCCAGTCGTGCCTTTCCTGCGACGCCGATGCGGTGACAGAGGTGGCGGAGTTCCCGCCGCCGGTTGGAGCGGTCCGCTTCGCCGCTCCGCGACCCAACCCCGGTTCCGCACCGGTCACGCTCCACTTCGAGCTGCCGGAGCCGGCCGCAGCCCGGTTGGACGTCTATGATGTTGGCGGTCGGCTCGTGCGCCGGCTCGTGAAGGCGGAACTACAAGCCGGACCGCACGAGGCCATGTGGGACGGATTGACCGACAGCGGGTCCCCTGCGGTCGCCGGGAGCTACTACCTGCGCCTGGCCGTCAACGACGCTCACGGCACGCCGGCGCTGCACCGGAAGGTGGTGCTGAGCCGGTAACCGGACGCTCAGGGGATCACGGAGCTGCCTCGGAGGGACGGATCCCCTGGTACCAGATGAGACGGTTTTCGAACTCGTGTCCAACCGCGTTGCACGTCTCTGCAGCCGCCCGAAGGGTTTTTCGGGAGGCACAACGCTCCCCCGGCCACCCTACCGGATCGTCCGCGCCACCCGAAAACCGACGATGTCGTCCTTCGAGTTCGGCCAGTACGGAGTCCGCGAGGCCGAGCGGCATTCGCGCGCGTAGTAGTACCACGACCCGCCGCGGATCACGCGCTGCATCC
>CAZNRY010000184.1:0-7203 GCA_964575675.1 uncultured bacterium | reverse complement strand
GCCCCATCCGATGATTTCACCTTCGCCGATCGGCTTCCCGTGGTCGGTGATGCGCATCCGTTGCGACAAAGATACCGCCGCTTCCTGTATTGGGCGCTCGGCGTCGCCTCGGGCCTCCATCTCGCGATCTTCCTCGGCTGGTACATCGGGCGGAACATCAAGAGAGAGGCGGCCATTCCGCGCGAAGTGCAGATCGTTAGCTATCGCGATCTCGGTGTGCCACCATCCCTTACCCAGGAGACGTCGGAGACGGCGCAGGTGGCGATCGCCCAGCAGATCGCGCCCCCTTCCTTGGGGGTGCCCGAGCCCGTGCCCGATTTCCAGGCGACGGCCTCGACGATTGCGACCCAGGAGCAGTTGGCCGAAGCTTTCGTGCCGACGAATCTCTCGTCTCTCGACTCGGGCGCCGGAGACTCGCTCGTGGTCATGCCTGACGCGATCGGAAACGACAATCCGTCGCCCGATGATTTCGTCGCTGTTGAAGAGATGCCCGTCCTGATCCAAATCCCGGCCCCCGCCTACCCGGATATGGCCCGGCAAGCGGAAGTGGAGGGAACGGTCATGGTCCGTGCGCTCGTCGGCAAGGATGGCAAGGTGCAGAACGCGTTCGTCACCGATGGGGTGCCGATGTTGAACGACGCGGCCGTCGCGGCCGCGAAGAAAGCCATATTCAAACCGGCGCTTCAACAGCACAAGCCCGTCGCAGTCTGGGTACAGATCCCGATGCGCTTCTCGCTGAACTAGAAGCCAGTTTGAGTAGCTCTGAAAAGCTCGCCACGCGCATCCGCTCGACCCGGCTATTGTTCCGGGGGCGCCGGACCTCGCGGCGCGCGTGCTCGCTTCTCAGCCGAAGTCAAACCGGTCTAGAAGCCAGCTGAGGGTTGATCGAGGCTGCTCCGCCTCGCCGCTCCCCCCGTCCGGCGGGGGAGCGGTTTTCATAGCACGGGGGATTTCGCGGGGGTCCTGCTGAGGGCGGAGGCGGTGGCGGCTTTTCTGAGGCGCACCGCGCCGCCGTGGTCGGCGACACGGTCGGCCACCCGTTGAAGGATATGGCGGGGCCTTTCCTGCGCGTCGTGATCAAGCTGCTGGCCACGGTCACGCTCGTCTTGGCGGCTCTTTTCGTCTAGGAATGGCTGGTTCTTGGGGGGTCGCCTCTCCCATTGTCATGCGGACGGATCCGGTTTAGAGTCGCTCGCCGACGGGAGGATCCGACATGGTTGGCATAACGGACATCGGGCTCGGGGTTCTCGTTGTGTTGAGCCTGCTCGCTGGGTTCAAGAATGGTTTCGTGGAGTCGCTCTTCTCGCTGGCCGCCTGGCTGGGCGGGATCCTCCTGGGAATGCACCTTGCCGCGACGGTCCTCGCGCGGCTTCCGCAGGTGGTCCAACGAATCCCCGGCGCTGCGATTCTCATAGGCGTGCTTCTCTTCCTGATCGCATACGCGCTGCTGAAGCTACTCGGCGCAGCCATGGGGAGCAAGGGGGGGAAGGAACCCGGGGTCGGGGATCGTTGGCTTGGTGGGCTTTTCGGACTCGCCCGGGGGCTCTTCCTCTCGGCCGCGGTCGCGAGCTTTCTCGTGGCATACATCCCGCCCGACGGCAGGATCATGCGCGAAAGCCGAGCACTTCCTCTCCTGGCGCCGGCAGGCCGGTTCGTCGCCGGCATGGCCCCGGCGGAACTCCGCGCCAAGATGGATGCGGGTTGGGCGCGCCTCGCGGGGAGGGAGCAGGGAGGGGAGACCTCCACCGTCCCCGTCTAGTCCGCAGGCGCAGGGGGAGGACCTGAAGGCTGCGCTTCGGCATCCCGCCGCTCGACGAGGGCCCGCGCCATGGCGACGGCGGGAACGGCGATGATCACCCCCATCGGGCCGAGGACCGTCCCGAAGACCAAAACCGCGACGAGGATCACGGCGGGGTTCAGTCCAACGGCCCGCCCCACGATCCGCGGGGTAAACACCTGGCCCTCGAGGAACTGCTCGACGGCGAGCACGATTCCAAGCCGCAGGAGCATGGGACCCGCATGGCCGGAAAGGGCCGCGGCAAGGACGCAGAGCGCCGTGGTCGTCCAGAACCCGATCACGGGAACGAGGTTCAGGACACCTGCCAAGAACCCGAGAACGATCGCGTAAGGCAATCGAATCATCAGGAATCCCGCGGTGAAGACCACGCCGACGCAGAGCGCGACGAGGACCTGCCCGCGGAAGTACGAACGGACGGTGGCCTCGAGGACTTGCCCGACGACGCTCATCCGCTCGCGGCGGGCAAGCGGGATGAATGCGACGAGACGCCTGCCCATCGCGTGATAGTCGACAAGCAGGTAGTAGGTCAGAACGGGCGCCAGAACCACCATCGCGAGGAACCCGAGCAGGGCTCCCAGCCCGCGGCTGATGCCCGAAGCCCCGCCCCAGATGCCGCGAAGAACCGTCTCGATGTGGGAGGCGAGGGGCGCGAGCCATCCACCGATGCCGGGCTGCCAACCGGGGGGAAGATAGCGGGAGACGAGGGGCAACACCCTGTCATAGAGGCTCGCGCAGACGACGGGGATCGAAGCGACCAGCTGCCCAAGTTGCTCGATCAACCTCGGGGCGGCGAGAAGGACAAACGCGGCTCCGAGCGCAAGCGCGGGCAGCAACGCGACCAGGGCCCCAAGAGTGCGGGGAACGCGCCGGCGCTCAAGACGATCCACGAGGGGGACGAGCCAGTAAGCGACGAGCAGCCCCGCCAGGAGGGGATAGACAACCATGCGCGCCTTGTGGACAATCCAGAGCGACCCCAGGAAGATGAGGAGGCGCAATGTGGACTGCGCCCAAGCGACCTGGCGGTGCGGCCACAGGAGAAAGATCGCGGCCGTTAGCAAAACGAAGACGCCCATCTCGCGGAACAGCAGCCAGATCAAGAGGCCAAGGCTGCCGGCAAGCAGCAGTCCGGGCACTGTCTGAACCCCCAGCGGGGGGATGGAATCGGGACGAGGAGAGGAGCCGGTCTGTGTCATTTCACTTTGTCCAAACGCGGGTCGAGATTCAGGACGGGCCGGCCCGCTGGCCCGAGGCGGATGCCCTGTTCCTTCCCACAAACGACTATCTCTGGATGGCGGCAGGCCCTGCCCTCGCGGTCAAGCAAGCTGCGGGAGACGAGATCGAGCTCGCCGCGGTCCGGCAGGGACCGATCGCTCAAGGGGACGTGGTCTTGACCGAAGCCGGAGCCCTGCCGTTCGCGGCGGTCGTCCACGGCGCCGTGATGGGGCAGGATCTTCATCTCAACGGGGAAGCGGCCGCGCGCGCAGTGCGACGATGCTTGGCCCTGGCGGGGGAGAAACGATGGACCCGCCTCGTCCTGCATTCCTTTCACGGCGCGGGGCGACGGACCCAGCGAGAGAGCGTGCAAGAGGCGCTTGCTGCGATGGTCGAATGCCTCCTCGAAGGGGCGCCGGTACGACAGATCACCCTTCTCTGCCTCGACGACAACGAGCGCAGGGCACTCCACGAGGACCTCCTGCACCTGATTCAGATCCACGGGTAGCGGGCAGGAGCCTATCCCCTGGCGCTCATCCCTCCTCCCGACATGCAACCGGTGGCCAAGCCGGAGAGGGCCATGAAGATCAGGTAGATCACCCAGAGGATCACGACGGCAGTCCTGGCCTTCCGCACGGGAAGTCCGGTGACGATCGCGATCCCGATCATCTGCAGAGCGAATACCCAAATTTCGAAAAGATCGAAGACGCGCAGGAAAGTCTTCATCGCCAGCGCATCGTCACTCAGGAAGGCGGCCGGACCGAAGGAGATGTCCACGGTCGAGCGGGCGAGCCCGAGAGCCGTGAAGAGGATCGAGCCGATCGCCTTGGGGGCAAAGGAAAGCACGGTCAGGAACCACAGCCTGGCGAAGGCCACCTGTCCCCCCATGCCGAAGTTCAGGATCAGCATCAGGAGGAGAGCCGCCAAAAGGGCGGCGACCGGGAGGACGACGGCAGCTCCGATCACGGGTCCCCAGCGCATCGCGCCGGCTGCGGGGCCGGTGGTGAGCCTTTCGATTGCCTCATCCCTCTGCTCGGCCGACAGACGTTCGTTCGACTCGATCTGCCCCTTTGCCTGCTCGAGTTGGGTTGCGATGAATAGGTCCCGGAGAATGACCGTGCTCGTGATCGTGCAGGCAAGGACCACCATGAGGGGAATCAGCCAATCCGCGCGGCGGAACGGAAGCTGGAACGCTCGGGGAGACAGGCCAAGCGCGAGGTAAAAACGCGCCCAGGGGCCTGGCCCGGCAGGGCCCCGCCCCGCTACGTCGGTCGGCCCGGATGCGAATCCGGAGTGCGGATTGCTCTCTGCCATGAAGAGACCTCCTTCTTCGGACCGGGAGCACCGGCGGCCTGAGAATCCGTTCGAACCGGCCGGCTGTCAACGAGTTCCTGGACCAAGGAGACGGTGGATTGCGCGGGGAGGGGACGAAAAGGGATCAAGCAGGGGTTACCGCTTGCCGTAATAGATAGGTGGCGGACGGGCCGGATACGCCCGAGGCGTGGATGCCGGACTGCCCGGGACGAACGAGACTCCTGCCATGGGATGGGAAAGGGGATCCATGAAGACCTTCGGACGGTCGGGTTTGATCCTGGGAATCCTCTGCTTTGCGCTTACTGCCTCGGGGCGCGCGGGGCCGTTCTTCGATTTCTACGGATACTCCTTCTCGGACGGCGATCCGACTGCCGTCGGGACGACGACGACGGTCGCAACGCGTTTCAACAGCATCCAACCGGAACCGGCGCTCTCGTTCGATTTCGCCCAGTACGAGGTCACCGCTTTGATCGAGGACCTCCTGGCAGTGTCGGTCGAGGATCACGCGCCGGTCCGAACGATCCGCTACGACCACGGGGAGATCCGAGTCTACCAGGACATCGAGAAGAACTCCCTCTGGGAGGCGAATCCTCCGAACAGCGAGGTCCCGCACTCCTTCGAGGACGGCGATCTGATCCTGACCGGCCACTTCACCGAATGCATGATGATCTTCAACCTGACGGGGGGAAACGGGACGGTACAGGGACACGTTACATTCACAGGCGGAAGCCGCCTCGCCGAGCTGCCGCAGGCGGAGGGATGGCTCTTCTTCGGCGGGACTACGAGGAGTCCGCAGGGTGGCCTGCCGCTCGGTTACTCCCTCGCCTGGGATCCGCAACTTCTCGCGCAAGCTCCTGTTCCTGCGCGGCGATCGACGTGGGGCGCGGTCCGGGCCATGTACCGCTAATGTCCGAGCGCCCACGCGATTCGATCTCCGCACGATGAGGCGCGGATCGAGCCGGTGGGCAAGAAAGTGATCTTGGTCATGCTCGCGAATCTCGTTCGACATATCCGAGTCCCTGCGGGCGCCGTTGTGCTCATTTGCCTCGCGCCGGTGGGCGTCTCCGCCGTACCGCTCATGATGGACTACACCGGATTTACGTGGACGTCCCTCACGGCCGGCGAGCAGCGGCTGGAGTCCGTGGGCGTCCTCGACGGCTTCACGCCGGCCGTTCAGCAGATGGGCGAGACCTACACGTACTACCTGTCCGACCTGCTCCTGCAAAGCGACGCCGATCTAGGCGGGGGTTACCATCTGCGGAGCTTCCGTGGCGGCCGCTTCCGAATCTACCAGTCCACCTCTGCCGCGAATCGACCGTACGCATATGGTGCGAGCCCGGTTGGCGGCGTTGCCCCTCCGAGCTTCGTGGACGGCATGCTATGGCTGGGCGGGGGGTTTCAGGAATTCACTCAGCTCCTGGACACGGTTCACGGGCTGAGTTCGTTCTCCGGCGCCGGAACCTACGGCGAGGGGAGCTTCCTTTCGATGCTCGAGGGGGTGGATCTGTACACCTTCGCGGGCCTAACCCGCGACGCCGGCGCCGCGATTCCGCCCGGATACGGCTACCGGGTCGACGGCCAAATGACGGCCTCGGTCGAGCCGGTCCCCGAGCCGTCGAGCCTTCTGCTCCTCGGGGCCGGCTTTCTGGGCATCGCCGCCTGGACCCGTCGATCAAGGTAGCCCCCGCTTCATCCAAGGGCCCAGCCGGATCTCTTTGCATGCCTCCCCGTTTGCTCCTATCGTACGATTGCTCGACCAGTTAATCGCTTGCGCCGATAGATACGGGGTGGCCACCCGTGCTCGGTAGGCTCGATCTCGCCCCGGGTTTGGGTGGACGGCCTGCGGCGTGCCACAGGGGGAGATGCTTGGGACAGAACGCTCGCTTGGTGCTGTTGAATCTGCTCGACGCTCTGCTGCTCAACCTTGCGATGGTGATCGCGCTGCTGCTGCGCTTCGACGGCAAGCATCCGCCTGCCTTCTTCCAGGGATATCTGAGCGTCTTCTACTATGCCTCAAGTCTTGGGCTTGCCGGCCTGAACGTCCTTGGGTGCAAGGTTTTTCGGGGCGAAGCCGTGCTGCTCCAGGATCCAGCGGGTCCAGCCTTCGTCCATGGAGCCGGACCAGGGCCTGAACAGGGCCACCCGCGGCGCCTTCAGGCTGGCGGTCTTCACCTTGGGTTCGGCCCCGAGGGCGGTGAGCTTCAGGTGATGTTTCTTGGCCAATTCCTCCAGCGCGGGCGTGACCGGCAGGAGCACGGAGCCGGCCGGGAATTGTCGGCCTGGCTCGGCGAAGGCATCCAAAGCCACCCTGGCTCCGGCGTTCTTCAGGGCGGCGTTCAGCAGGCCCGCGGACGCCAGGCTGGCGCGCTCCAGCACCGCCACGGCGCCCTTCCCTTCGATTCCGCCCAGGGGCCAGTCTTCGGCCTTGAGGAGCGTCAGCGAGGCCCGCTCGGCTTCGGAAAGATTCACCTTGGCGGTTTCGGCTCCCATCATCAGCGGCAAGGTCCAGGCAGCCACATCGTAGGGCGCCATCGGCGGGGCCCCCTGGGCTGGGCGGATCTCCGGGTAGCGCTGCGGCTCCAGCATCTCCTTCACGAAGCGCCCCATGGGTTGCGCGGCCGGCACCAGGAAGTCGCCGTTCCTGGCCACCCGCACCTCGGCGCCGTTCTCCGCCAGCAGGTGTGCCAGCCGGGCCCCCGCCACCGGATCCTGCTGGCGGGCGGGGATGCGGTAGAAGCTCCCGGCTTCCGCGGCGCGCACCGCGGCCATGGCCATGCGCACGCGATTGAGCTGAAGGTCGTCCTTCAGGTTCGCGCAGGACTCCAGCAGGGCGTCGGAGGCGATGCGCTCGTAGTCCATGATCTCGCGCAGGCCCCAGC
>CAZNRY010000183.1:0-7266 GCA_964575675.1 uncultured bacterium | reverse complement strand
CCTGGCGCCCCGGAGAAACACGAGATGCTGCGTCAGATCGCTTCGATACGAGAGGACCGTCTGCTGCGAGAGACGTCTCTCGAGCCGCAGATGATCCAGGTAGGTATCCAGCGCCTCGCCCCATTCCATCACGGGGAAATCTCCCCTGCCGGGCGCGCCACGCCGGGCTCCATTCTCAACCCCTCGATGATCCTCTGCACCGTGCGCGGTCCGATGCCGGGCACCTCCGCTAGCGCCTCCGTCGGCGCCCTGCGGATCGCCTCGAGGCTGCCGAAACGACGCAGGAGCAGCGCGCGCTTCCGCGGACCGATCCCCGGCAATGGATCCAAGCCCGACCGCACCTGCTCCTTGCTCCGGAGCTTTCGATGGTAACCGATTGCGAAGCGGTGCGCTTCATCCCGGACGCGTTGAAGGAGCCGAAGCGCCGGCGAGCGGCGGGGCAAGCGGAGCGGCTCGGACCGTCCCGGGAACACGATCAGTTCCTCTCGCTTCGCCAACCCCAGTAGGGAGATCTCACCAAACCCCTCGCCCGCCATGACCTCTGCGGCCCGGCGGACTTGCCCCGGGCCGCCGTCGATCAAGATCAGATCGGGCGGTGCGCTCCCCTCGGACCGAAGACGTCGCAGATGTCGCTGGAGCACCTCCCCGATCATCGCAACATCGTCAGGCCCTTGCACTTGCTTGATTCTAAATCGCCTATAGCCGCTCTTCAACGGGATTCCATCGCGGAAGCAGACGAGAGAGGCGACCGCCTGGCGCGCCCCGAGGTTCGAGATGTCGAATCCTTCGATCCGGTAGGGCGTCCGCGGCAGCCCCGCAAGCTCCTGAAGGCTATAAACCCCGGGATCGACGCGAACCCTTCGGTTGCGTCCCCGGAGCTCGTCTTCCTCGAGGCGCAGATGGGCGTTCTCGCGGGCCACCTCGAGCAACCGGCCAAGCGGCCCGCTCTTGATCGTTCGGAGGCGGACGGAGCGGCCAGCCCGGTCGGAGAGCAGGGCGGCCAGCGCCCCTGAATCGTTGGGCGACAACGCCGTCACGATCTCTGCGGGGAGCTCGGGGGCATCGAGATAGGCGCCCGTGAGGAACACCCGCAGGAGCTCTGCCTCCGCGATCCCGCGCGCCCGCAGCAACAGGCTTTGTTCCTTGCCGAGGACCTTCCCCTCGCGGACGTGCAGTGAAACGCCGCACGCGCGGTCTCCCCGGACGACGACGGCGACGACGTCCGTGTCGGCAGATACCAGGGGCGTCATCCGCTGACGCAGCACGAGACGATCGAGCGTGTCGATGTCGTCGCGAAGGCGGGCGGCTTCCTCGAAACGCTTCTCGCCCGCATGGGTGAGCATGAGGGCGCGCATCTCGCCGGCAACGCCCCCGACGTCGCCCCCGAGAAACCGGAGGAGTCTCGTGACGATCTTCCCGTACTCTCCCCCATCGATCCGACCCGCACAGGGGGCCGGGCAGCGCTCGATGAAGTACTCGAGACACTCGCGCTCCGAGGACTCGACCCGCCGGTCGCTGCAGTTTCTGAGCGGGAATACCTTCCGAAGGCTCTTCAGGGTACGCCGCAAGTCCTTGACGTGCGTATAGGGTCCGAAATAGCGCGAGCCATCGTCCGCGGCGCGCCGCGTGAGCGCGAGACCGGGGAAGCGATGTCCAACGGTAACCTTCAGGTAGGGGTAGCTCTTGTCGTCCTTCAGAGCGATGTTGAACGGAGGGCGATGCTCGCGCACGAGATTCGCCTCGAGGATCAACGCCTCCGTCTCCGTCCCCGTGACGAAGGTCTCGACGTCCGCGATCCGCCGGACGAGCCGTGCGAGGCGCTCCTCCCTGTCGCCGCTCTTACGGAAGTAGCTTCGGACCCTGGTTGGGAGACGCTTCGCCTTGCCGACATAGAGGATTCGACCCCCGCGGTCGCGGAACAAATAGACGCCGCTGCGGTCGGGAAGCATCCGAAGGTCCTCTTCGAGCCGACTCACCGTCCCCTCCGGCGGTTGTTTCCGCGCGAGCCCCACCCACATGACTCGCATCGGAAGAGCCTACCATGCGGGGCAAGGGGCCGATAGGTTTCCCGCGCCCGGAGGGGAAAGAGAAAAGGTCCGCCGCCGTGCGGTCCGGACCCCTCAATGTGCCCCCGAGATGACTCGAACATCCGACCTACGGTTTAGGAAACCGTCGCTCTATCCACCTGAGCTACGGGGGCAGATCTCCAGCCGATTCTGCCGGCGGCCGGGCCTCAACCCTCCGCTTTGTAGTGCAGCAGGGAGGCCACCGGCGCGTCCATCAGTTTCGCACGTCCGCGGAGGAAGTCCAACTCCACGAAGAAGCCGTATCCCGCGATGGATGCGCCGCACCGGCGAACGAGTTTCCCCGCGGCCGCCGCCGTCCCCCCGGTCGCCAGGAGGTCGTCGACGACCAGGGCCTGGTCCCCCGACGCGAGGGCGTCCGCGTGTATCTCGAGGGCGGCGTGCCCATACTCGAGATCGTACGACTCCTGCATTGCCTTCGCCGGGAGCTTTCCCGGCTTGCGGAGCAGGACGAGGGGAAGATGTTGCCGCAGCGCGAGGTCGGCGCCCAGAACGAACCCCCGCGCCTCGATCGCCACGATGTGTGTGACCGAACGGGACGAAAACTCCTTCCACAACGCGTCGATCGCTTCGGAAACCAGGTCCGGCTGCAGCAGGAGGGTCGTCACGTCCCGGAAGATGATGCCGGGCTTGGGGAAATCGGGGACGTCTCGAATCGCCCTCTCTAGGCGAGCGGAAAGATCAATCGGCATCCGAGCTCCTCGCAAGTCCCCTTCTCAAAAATGGTCGGGGCGAGAGGATTCGAACCTCCGACCCCCTAGTCCCGAACCAGGTGCGCTACCAACTGCGCTACGCCCCGACCGATTCGAAATCACTTGGAGAACGCTATCATCCGCAAAGGCTCTTTGACAAGCCTCGCTTTGCCGTCTTCTTCGCGGGTCCGAGCGATTGCCCCGTAGGCTCTTGCGTCAGCACTACGCTCACCAGGCGCCGGGCCCCTGCCACCCTTCCTTTCCAATCAAGGGCACGAACGAGCAGAGGTACGTCTCCTCTTCCCGAAGACCTTCGGTCCCCCGCTCAATGATCCGCAACACCTGGCCCCCCTCCGAACCGATCGGCACGACGAGTCGCCCCCCCGGGCCCAGCTGCGCCACGAGGCTCTCCGGGATCCGCGGGGCGCCGGCGGTCACGACGATCCCATCGTAGGGGGCAAACTGGCTCCAGCCTACGGAACCGTCCCCCATCCTTTGGATCACATTGCGAATCCCGATCTCCGAAAGTGTCTGCTGCGCGCGCTGCGCCAGCGCGGGAATCCGCTCTACGGTGAACACCGTTCGGACAAGCCGGGAAAGTATCGCGGCTTGGTAGCCGGAGCCCGTCCCGATCTCGAGGATGCGGTCGCCGGGCTTCGTCCGCAGCGCCTCGGTCATGAGGGCGACCATGTAGGGCTGTGAGATCGTTTGGGCCAGGCCGATCGGCAGGGCATGGTCTCCGTAGGCGCTCTCGCGCAGAGCCGGCTCGACGAAGCGGTGCCGCTGGACTTCAAGGAACGCCTTGAGGACCCGCTCGTCTCCAATCCCGCGTGAACGAAGCTGCTGCTCCACCATCCTCGCGCGCGCGGCGACGGGATCGCCCGAATCTATCATGGGGCCGGTCATGCGGAATCTCCGTTCGGGAGATTCCACGCCTCCATCTCCCCGATCGAGCCATGGCTCGTGAGATCGAGATGGATCGGCGTGATCGAGACGAATCCATCGCGCAGGGCGGAGAAGTCGGCCCCTTCTTGACGTTCGAAAACCGCCGCTTCCTCCCCGATCCAGTAATAGGGCCGGCCGCGGGGATCCGTCTTCTTGAATACCGATCCCGAGTAGGCGCGCTTGCCGAGGCGGGTGATTCGATAGCCGCGAATCTCCCCCGCCGGGCGGTCGGGAACGTTGACGTTCAGAAGCGCGCCAGCGGGCATCCCGCGCTGAAGGACTTGCTCGACGACATATCCAGCGACCGCGCCCGCCGCCTCGAAACTTCCCGCGCGTCCGGTTTCGCTCGAAACTGCGATCGCTGGCAGACCAAGCATCAATCCCTCGATCGCGGCCGCGACCGTTCCCGAATAGGTCACGTCCTCGCTGAGGTTCGGCCCGTGGTTGATCCCGGAGACGACAAGACCGAATCCACCGTCCGGCAGATCCGAAATTCCCCGGCAGGCGAGCAGCACGCAATCGGTTGGCGTTCCGTCCACCGAAAAGACGCGTCCATCCAGGCGGCGAACACGCAGGGGGCGGTGCAGGGTGAGGGCGTGGCTCGCGCCGCTCTGCTCCCTCTCGGGGGCTACGACCCACACGGACCCGAGAGGTTCCAGCGAACGCCGGAGGACCGCGAGGCCCTCAGCGTGAACGCCGTCGTCGTTGGTGACCAGGATATCCATGAAGTCCCTGCCGGGATGTTGAAGGAAGAAAGAATGGTCGGGGCGACTGGATTTGAACCAGCGACCCCTTGCCCCCCATGCAAGTGCGCTACCAGACTGCGCCACGCCCCGACCGAAACTCTTGGCCGAGCCATGTCTCCAGCTCGTACCACGCAATGCAAGTATCCGATAGCGGGCGCGTGAATGCAAGAAGCTAGCCTGCGCCCCAGTGGCCTGAATCCCCGGACAAGGGGCGATCGTGCAACGCCCTCACGCGGCGCGGCCGCGTCCCGCTCAACCCCTCTTTGGACGCGAGCGAAGGAGCTGCAGAATCACGTTCAACTCGTCGCGGATCCCGGTCAGCGCGTCCGCGTAGGGATTCTCGATTCCGAGGCCAAGCTGTCCCTCGCCGCCGTCCTTCTTCTGCTCGAGCTTCAAGCGATGCCGCGCGCCGCGGATCGTGAAGCCCTTCTGGTAGAGCAGAGTCTGGATCCGCCGGGCGAGCTCCACCTCGCGCTCCCGGTACATCCGGCTCCCTGAACGCCCCTTCCGCGGACGCAGCATCGGGAACTGGGTCTCCCAGTAGCGGAGAACGTGGGGACGGACGTCCAACAACTCCGCGACCTCGGAGATCGAGTAGTACGTCTTCTCTCGGTCCGGGGTAGCTTCAACCGGTTCCTCCGTGGACCCGGAACTCATCGCTCTCCCTCCATCCTCGGGGGCCGTTCCATCAGGGCGCGAAGCGCCTCGTGCGGATCCAGCCCCTCGAAGAGAACGCGGTGCACCTGCTCGGCGATCGGCATCTCGATCCCGCGTGCTCGGGCCAACTGGACGGCGGAACGCGTCGTCGGAACCCCCTCGGCAACCTGGGTCATCGAGGCGATCGCCTCGGCAGTCGGGACGCCGCGCCCGATCCGCTCACCCAACGTCCGGTTGCGGCTCAAAGGGGAGGAGCATGTCGTCACGAGATCCCCCACCCCGGCGAGACCGAGAAACGTCTCCCGCCTCGCCCCGAGGGCCTCTCCGAGCCGCATCGTTTCGGCAAGCCCGCGCGTGAGAAGGGCGCCGTGCGCGTTCGCGCCTAGCCCCATCCCCGCGGCGATCCCCGCCGCGAGGGCGATCACATTCTTAAGGGCCGTTCCCAGCTCAACGCCGACCACGTCGTCGTTCGTGTAGACGCGGAAGGCCACATCGTGGAAGAGCATGCGCACACGCTCCGCGCACTCCGCGTCGTCCGATGCCGACAGAACGGTCGTCGGCTGCCCCGCGGCCACTTCCCGCGCCAGGCTGGGGCCCGCGAGAACGGCCGTTCTGGCCTCTGGAAGCGCTTCGCGAACGACCTCGCTCATCCGGAGACCCGTCCCCTCTTCAAGTCCTTTCGTCGCGATGATCCAATCCCGCCCCGCGATCGATGCGCGCGGGACCGACGCGAGGACGGAGCGGATTACGTGCGATGGAACCGCCACCACGACCGACGCCGTCCCCTCCAGGGCCGCTTCAATGTCATACATCACTTGAAGCTCGGGGGGAAACAGAAATCCAGGTAGGAAGTTGCCGTTCTCACGCTGCGCTTCAAGCTCAAGAGCGATCCCCGGCTGGTGGGCCCGCATCCGGACCCTGGTCCCGTTGCGACAAAGCACGATGGCCAGGGCGGTCCCCCAGGCTCCTGTTCCAAGGATCGCGACGGGCTGGGCCGTCACGGACGCTTTCCCCACAAGGCCGGCTCCTCCCCGCGTATCAGCCTCGCGATGTTCCCCCGGTGCCGAATCCAGACTAGCGCGGCGGTGGCGATCGAAAGCGCCGCGAGCAGCGAGCGGGCGCCTCGTCCTGGAGCCAGCATCACGATTGGTGCGAGCGCCGCGGATGCGGCCAGACTCGCCGCCGAGACGCGCCGCGTCAAGGCGAGGAGGAGCCCCCAGACCATCAGCGCCAGCAGGCTTGCCGCCGGAGCCAGGAAAAGCCAGATGCCGAGACCGGTCGCGACACCCTTGCCCCCTCGAAACCGGACCCAAGGACTGAACATGTGCCCGAGGACGGCGAGAAGCCCGGATGCCACCGCGGCCTCCTCGATGCCCGTCAACCATTGCGCGAGGAGGACGGCCGCGCCCCCCTTCATCACATCGAGGAGCAGAACGGCGACGCCGTGGACGGGCCCGAGGACCCGATAGACGTTCGTCGCGCCCAGGTTCCCGCTCCCGTGCCGCCGGACGTCGATCCCCCGGGCGAGCCTCCCCCACAGCAGTCCGAATGGAATCGAACCGAGGAGAAACCCCGCCGCAAGGGAGGCCGCCCAAACGAGCGGCGCCGGCATCAGGAGCTCTTTCTGATCTGCAGCCGGATCGGGCTGCCTGAAAAGCCGAATCTGGCCCGCAGCTCGCGAACGAGGTAGCGGGCGTAGTCCTGCGCCAAACGCTCCGGCCTCGAGACAAAGAGGGCGAAGGTGGGCGGGGCGGTCTTAACCTGCGTCGCATAGTAGATCCGGATCGGTCGGTCACCGTGCAGGGCCCGCGGCGGGTTGTGATCCACGGCCTTGCGGATGCACGCGTTCAGGTCCCCCGTTGCAACCTTCTGCCGCGCCGCCTCGAAGACTTCGACGATCCGTTGGGGCAGCCGACTCACCCTCTGCACCGTCAGCGCCGACACGAACTCCGCAGGGGCGTGCGCCTGAAACGAAATCTCCTCGCGGACTGCGGCGAGCATATGAGCGGACGTCTTATCATCCTTCTCGACCAGATCCCACTTGTTGAAGACCCAAACGCAGGCGCACCCGGCATCGTCGATCATCCGGGCGATGCGTAGATCCTGCCGGCTCACCGGCTCTCCCGAGTCGAGAACGAGCAG
>CAZNRY010000182.1:0-7370 GCA_964575675.1 uncultured bacterium | reverse complement strand
TTAATGAGTAGCGGGCGGGACGGGAATTCGACCGGGGCGTGGCCGGGGATCCCGCTTCTTTTCCTCGATCTCATCCTGATCCTGCTTGCCTCGGCTGTTGTTGCGATCCTCCTGACCAGAGGGGGAGTGCCGGAGGTCGGCGGGCGCCGCGTCGATCTGCAATCGGTGAGGCCGTTTCTCGACGTCCTCTTCGTCCTGCTCGCCGCCCGGTACGCGGTGGCGGGGAGGGTCGGATTCCTTGGCGCTGGCGCCCGGAATCGCGCGGGCCTGGGGGAGTGCGCCACGCGGCTGGCGCGGGGCCTGCGCGGCCGCCTGCTCGAGATCGGACCTGGGGGCGGCGCGCGGATCGTCCTCCTCGTGATCGCGGCCTCGACGGCGATCAAGCTCGCGAACGCGTGGTTTCACTTCGGTTTCTTCTGCGGGGATGACGTCGAGATCCAGGAAATGACCTTCTCGCGGATCTTCGGATGGCAGGACTGGAAGGCGTGGGACCTGCGGAGCCCGTTCTACCCGATCTTCTTCCTCTACCCGGTCCAAGCGTTGGCCTGCCGCCTCGGCGTGACCGGAACGGCCGGACTCGTCTTCACCGGCCGTTTGGTCGTCGTCGCATACTCGGCCTTGGCGCTCTGGCTCACCTATCGCGCCGCCCAGACTTTCTTCCATGCTCGCGCGATCGCGCTGCTGGCGCTCTTCTTCCTCGCGACGAGCAAGCTCCATACGACCTTCGGAAGCTCCGAGCTCCCCCGCAGCGTTTCCGCTGTCTTCCTTCTGGCGGCGTTCTGGCTGCTCTTGGGGAAACGCGGCGCGGTTCGCGCGCTCCTCGCTGGGGCCGCTCTCGGAATCGCCGCCGCGATCCGATTCAGCGAGGCGATCTTCCTTGTTCCCGCCATTCTCGGCCTCGTTCTCGATCGACGATGGAGAGAGGCTCTCCTTCTCGCCTGTGGATCCATCGCTATCGGCGCCGCCGTTCTCGGCTACTGCGACTGGTTCTACTGGGGACGGCCTTTCCACAGCCTCGGCAACATCCTCGACTACACGGTGGTGCGGGGAGCCTCTTCGCGGGGCTACCAATCGGTTCTCTACTACCTGACGCACCTCTGGTCCTGGACCAATCTCCTCACCTTCTTCCTGGCCCTGCTCTCCGTGCGCAGCCGGACGCGGGTCGCGGCACTCTGGGCGTTCGCCCCACTCTTGATCCTGAGCCTCTTCCCGCACAAGGAGGCGCGTTACCTGATCCCGATTCTCCCCTTCGTCTCGATCCTCGCGGCAAAGGGGCTCTGGGACATGCTGGACGGGCTGGCCGGAACTCCCCCGAGCCCATCGGAAGCGCGGTCGGGAAACCGTCTCGTTCGTTGGACGGCATCGTTGCTTACGCCGGCGCGCGCCCGCCACACGGCGGTCGCGCTGATCGGTCTGATCGTCTGGGCGGGGCTTTTCGAGGTGGACGGTTTCCGCTTCCGGCGCTCGGAGGGTGCGGTTCGGATCGCCCGCTATCTATCCGGCGCGGCTGCGGGGGAGGGGATCGTCATCGAGCAGATCTGGAAGGCGGGGAGCCGGCTGTATCTGTGGCGGAACCAGAATGTCATGGATCTTCAGACCGAGCGCGCCGGGGACTCTCTGTACGTCGAGACATCGATATCGCCCGAGGCCGTCCGTTGGGCTGCGCTGCGCAGGAAGAGCATCGCCAAGTATGGCTATGACCCGCTCCTCGCGCGCCTCGGCTACCGCGAGGTGGACGTCCCGGGCAACCGGGCCCGGTCCGACTACCGTCTCTTTCGTCGGGGGAGATAGCCGCGTGGGTTCGTGGGATGAGGGGTCGCGAGCCGGCGCGCACGCGGGCCGGGCTCCCTATTCGTCTAGCCCATCGAGCGGAATGCGCTGGGCGAGCAACTTCCCACTGATCTCGCATGAACCGCCCACTACGCCGCCGACTTTACGAGCCTCCGCGTCCAGAGCATCAGGAGTGTCGCCCCCGCCAGCAGAAATGCGCCCATCGCCTGATGCATCGTCCGCACCATGACCGAGAGTGCCGAGGGTTCTAGGCTATCCCTCTCGATTCCCTTGAAGATCATGGCGCCGATTCCCAGCACCACCTGCGTGATCACGCCATGCGTCAGCATCTTGCCGGCCTGTTGCAGGCGCGGCTGCTCCTTGTACATCCCCCACGCGCGAATCCCGCACGCGAGGGCAAGGACGAAGACGAACATCGCCATCGTGATGTGGATCATGAGCCCTCCCGCCAGGTGGCGCTGGATGGCGCCGAGGACGAGCTGCAGGATCAAGAGCGCGACAAGAAGGACGGAGAGCGACCGATCGGTCGAAACGGACGACTTCGCCGTCGCCGTCGCGTTGCCGCGCCACGTCGTCGACATGAAGACGGCGATCGAGACGATCATCGCGAAGCAGACCTGTCCCAACACGCCGTGGACGATCGCGAAGAAGATGTTCGGGGCCGTGTCGGCGGGCGATTGGCTGGTCGTGAAGCGGCCCGTCACGCGAAGGCCGCCCAAGAGCCCCTGCGCGACGACCGTGAGGAGGGCGATCAGAGCGAGGCGGCGCAACCATCGCCGCTCGTCGCCCTTTTGCAGCAGGAGCACCAGGACGGCTGTCGTGAGCCCGACGAGCGAGCCGAAGAGGCGGTGGGCATGCTCGTAGTAGATCCCGCCCGTCATCCGCGAGAGTGGGTAGAGAAACATGCTGTAGCCGAAGGAGTTCGGCCAGTCGACGACGGCGAGGCCGGCGCGCTTGCTCGTCACGAGGCCGCCGACCACGAGTAGCAAGAAGGTCGCGGCGACGGCGACCTTGGCGAATGCGGCCGCGCCGTCGATCCGGCGGATGCGCCCGCGGTTGAAACGGCCCGCCATGTCGGCGCCCACGACGCCCAGGACGGCCGCGACCAGGATCGATCCCGGGATCCACCAGAGGGCCGAGGGGACGACGCGGTTGGGGGAGGAGCCGGCCAGGAGGCTTCCAAGGATCACGAGATTCAAGACCGGGGAGACGATGCCCGCGTAACGTCCGCCCCGCCAGCTGTGCGGGGCTCTACGTCGCGCGACGAACCCTCCCGCGACCATGGAGCCGCCCAGGAGTAGCACCCGCAGCCAGCTCGGCGCCACGGCGGGCGGGACGCGGCAGATGTACCCGACCGTCCACATCGCGACCGTCGTCCCGAAGCCGATGGCGAGGACGTCGGTGCGATCACCACCGGTATTGGCCCCTCTTGCCTCCATCTCGAGTCCCCTTTCCCGATCGAATCCTATCGACTAAGATAGTGGGTCTATGAACGAGATGCACGAATCAGATCCAGAGATCGCCAAGGAGCGGACGAGAGGCCCCAGGGAGATGCTCGACCGCATGGCCGTGCTCTTCCAGCTCGGCAAGGGGGGGTTGAGCCTCTTCGTCGTCATGACGACCGTGGTCGGCTTCGTGGTCGCATCGCGCGGCGGGATCGCATGGCATAAGCTTCTCGTCACCGTGATCGGAACCGGGCTCACCTCGTGGGGCGCCCTCGCCCTGAACCAGTGGTGGGAGGTGGCGCGCGATGCCGCGATGCGCCGCACCCGGAAGCGGCCTCTTCCCTCGGGCCGGATGGCCCAGCGGCCGGCTCTTGCCCTTGCCCTTCTCGCCGTCGCAGTCGGCCTCGCGGTGCTCGCCTTCCGTGTAAATCTAATGACAGCCGCGCTTGGGCTGCTCACCGTAGTTCTTTACATCCTGGCCTACACCCCGCTGAAGCCGCACACACCACTCTGCACGCTGGTCGGCGCGCTTTGCGGCGGGATCCCGCCCATCATGGGTTGGGCTGCGGCCGCGGGCAGGGTCGAGATCGGCGGGTGGATTCTCGGGGCGACCCTTTTCACCTGGCAGATCCCGCATTTTCTCGCGCTGGCGTGGCTCTATCGCGAAGACTACGCGCGCGGCGGGTTCCGCATGCTGCCGGTCGTCGACCGCTCGGGACAGGTCACCTTCCAGACGGTCGTTCTGTACATCCTGGCCCTGATCCCGATGGGATTCGCGGTGACCTACGTGGGAATGGCGGGGCTTCTCTTCATGTTCGGCTCCTTCGTGCTCGGCTCGGCGATGCTCTTCCTCGGGGTGCGGCTCTACCTCCAGAGGACCGACGCGAACGCGCGGATCCTCTTCTTCGCGAGCCTGATCTACCTGCCCGCTCTCTTCGCGCTGCTGCTGGCCGATCGAGGGATGGGCGGCTGATCGGTCCGGGGAGCGGCGAGGGATCGGCGACTCTTCCATGACACGGCCGGAGCGATCGAGCGCGCGCCTCCTTGATTTCCGATCCGGCGGTTGGGTCGTTCTGCTCGCGGTGCTCTTGACCGGGACCGCGGTGGGTTTGCGCCTGGCCGACTCTTTCCGATCGCGCGGGGCGCGCGCCGTGGGAGACGGCAAGAACGTCGAGACCTACGGCTTCGATCTGACCGATTGCGCGGTGTCGCGGGAGACCCTCGTCGCGGCAAGCTTTCCGAAGGACGGGATCCGCGCGCTCAACCTGCCGCCGCTTCTTCGACCGGACGAGGTCGACGCAATCGCGAAGCGCACGCACCGGAAACTCCTCGTCTCGAGCGATCGCGTGATCGGCGTCGTCGTGAACGGGCAAGCCCGCGCCTATCCGATCCGGATCATGAATCTGCACGAGGTCGTGAACGACACCCTCGGCGCGCGGGCGATCGCGGTGACCTACTCGCCCCTGTGCGATGCGGTCGTCGTGTTCGATCGCGAGGTCGCGGGGGAGATCCTGCGCTTCGGCGTGAGCGGGCTCTTGTACAACTCGAATCTCCTCATGTACGACGACCAGCCGTCCAATCGGGACGAGAGTCTCTGGAGTCAGCTCCGAGCCTGCGCGGTTGCCGGGCCGCGGGCGGGCGCGCCGGGCGCTGCGTCTGAGCTCACGATCCTGCCCGGCTCGGTTGTGAGCTGGTCCGATTGGCGTGCAGGACACCCGGAGACGACGATTCTCGCTCCCGACCCCGCCCTGGCCGAGGAGTACCGGCGGAATCACTACGGGAGCTACTTCGCATCGGATCGACTGCGGTTTCCAGTGGCGCCGCTGCCGGAGGACGGCAAGCTCGATCTCAAGACATCGATGATCGCGGTGCGGGGAGGGCGCGGGTTCGAGGCCTTCTCGATCTCAGAGATCGGTCGTGTGGCGGACCTGGACGGGACGTGGAGGAGGAACGTGGGGGGGCGCGAGATTCTCTTTCGATACCGCGACCATCCGCCGGTCGTGACGGCAGAGGCTGTAGACGGCGGGCCGCCGCTTGAGACTATCTACTCGTTCTGGTTTGCTTGGCACGCGATCCGCGAGGGCGAGCAGGGAAACTAGACGAGCTTGACGTCGGCTGAGAAGCGAGCCCGCGCGCCGCGAGGCGAGCTTCTCAAGGATCACCCCGCCACGAGCAGCAGCGCGAACATCACGACCCACACGACGGCGAGGAAGTGCCAGTACATCCGGCAATAGAGGACCCCGTCATTGCGATCCGCCGAATAGCGGCTCGCGTAGGCGTTGCGCGTGACGATCCCGAGCGGGATCAGCCCTCCGATCACGTGTGCCGCGTGGAGTCCGGTCAGCATGTAGAAGGTGAAGGCGTAGAGGTTCGCGGAAGCGGGCATCCTCGCCGTCACGAGCCCCCACCAGTTGATCGTCTGGCTGACCAGGAAGGCGAGGCCGAGGATCGCCGTCAAAAGGACCATGCGCCGCAGCCGCTCCTGTCGGCCGCCGCGGGCCGCGCGGAGGGCCGCCTCCATCGTCGCGCCCGATGCGAGGATGATGAGCGTGCTGATCCAGAGCCCGGAGGGCAGGTTGGGCATGCCCGCGGGGGGCCATGTCTGGGCGCGCAGGCGAACGACGAGGTAGCCCGCGATGCTCGACGCGAAGAGGACCGAGAGGGATGCGATCAAGAGCTTCATCCCGAGCTTCCCCGCGCCGGGGATGACCTGGTGCTTCTCTTCCATCACGACTCCCGCTCCACGGCTACCTCTTCTCCATCGCGGGCGCGTAGCCCGGGATCATGTCGGGCATGTTCTCCTTCGTGTCGGTCATGGCGAGACCGACGAAGAGGGTCACGAAGAGAAGCGCGCTGATCAGGACGACCGCGTTGACGGGACGGTCGTAACGCAGGTGCATGAAGTAGAGGGCGACCAGGGTCGCCTTGACGGTCGCGATCCCCATTGCGATCCAGAGATTCATCCCGCCAAAATCGATCTTGGTGACGGCGACCGTGATCACGGTGAAGACGAGGAGGGCGCCCCAGACGGCGGCGAGGAGCCGCAGGGGCATGACGTGGGCGAGCCCGTGGGGAGCTTCCTTGCCTGGGTTCGCGGTCACTGTGCGCCGTCCTTCTCGTCTGTCTTGGCCATCGTCAGGTTCCTCTCAGTGAATCAGGTAGAGAAGCGGGAAGAGGTAGATCCAGATCAGGTCCACCAGGTGCCAATAGAGGCCGACGTTGTCGACGGGCGCGAAGTAGCCGGGGCCGAAGACGCCCTGCCGCGCGCGCAGCAGGATCCAACCGATCAGGATCATCCCCGCGATCACGTGGATGCCGTGCAGGCCAGTCATTAGGAAGTAGACGCTGAAGAAGATCTGGACGTTCTTCGGCTCGCTCGGGGCGAAGGGATGCCCCGTTTCGTCCTTCAACGGCGCCGCGAGCCCGGCAGGCCCCTCGGCCGCCCGCGGCAGGAGGGACTTGTCCGCGCCCGCGGTGGGGGGCGTCGACGAGGCGGGGGGAGTGGGCGCGGCGGCGGGAGCGCCTCCCTCGCTGCCCGCGGCGTGGGGAGTGCCCAAAGCCGGCGGAGCGGGCGAGGCCTGGAACGCGGCATCCAGGTTCTTCGCAGTGGCGCCCCCCTCGCTCTCTGCGGTAGCGCCGTGCAGGACCGTCCCGTGCGCGACCGGCTTGTACTTCGCCCCCCAGAGGAGCCCGTGCTTCCACTTCTGCTCGTACTCGACCGCCTTGATCCCGAGGAACCCGAAGGCGCAGAGGAGGGTGATCGAGAGGAGCGTGACGAGCTTCCGCTTCTGCCCG
Source organism: uncultured bacterium (assembly GCA_964575675.1). Lineage (GTDB taxonomy): Bacteria > Eisenbacteria > RBG-16-71-46 > CAIMUX01 > VGJL01 > CAZNRY01. Next base: position 339 of record CAZNRY010000182.1, on the reverse strand, counting down.
AGCTGCGCCGCGCGGACAGCCCAGGCCATCGTGAAGCTCGAGCAGATCAGGATGATCGTGTTGATCCCGCCGAGCGTCTTGTCGAGGAAACGGTGGGAGTAGACGAAGATCTCGGGATGGTTCGAGCGATAGACGGCGTAGGCGCAGAAGAGCCCGCCGAAGAGCAGGATCTCGGTCGCGAGGAAGAGCCACATCCCGAGCTTCCCCGACTCGTACTGCTGCTCCGGCGTGTCGAAATGGTGCGCCAGGCGCGGATCCCGAGCGTGGGCGCCCTTCGCCCGTTCTTCATGCCCGTGTGCGCCGCTCACGATGACATCTCCCGCTGCATGCTCACCCTTT
>CAZNRY010000181.1:0-7492 GCA_964575675.1 uncultured bacterium | reverse complement strand
CCAGCCGGCGCCGCCATCAAGCGTGTTCCCGATCAACTCCTTCGCGCCCGACGCGGGACGAGGATTCACCTCGCCAGCGCCGATCTTTGCAACCACCTCCGGGCGAAGCGTGCGCACCCTCCCCGTGAGGAGGCCCGCGTCGGGATCGGTCATGCCGCGCCCCCCTCCTTCAGCTCCCCGCACACCCGTCTAATCCTCCCGCCGCTCGACGGCCAGCACGTCGGAATCTTCCGCGAGTTCTTGAAACGCCGTCGCAACGGCCCGCATCTGGAAGAGTCCCGAGACGACGAGAACTCGCTCCTCCCCCAACGATTCGACCGACGTCCGATCGGACCGCATTCCGAGTCCGTCGATCACCTCATGGGCACGCCGCGCCGCCTCATCGCTCTTGACGCGAATGCGCAGCGTGGTCCGTTTCCTCTCCCCAAGGAAACGCCGCTCCCAACTCGAGACGGTCGTCAGGACGATGAAAGTGCCGACGGCGCCCGCCGCCGCGCCGACGTAGAAGCCGGCGCCGCAAGCCATCCCGATGGCCGCAACGCTCCATATCGAGGCCGCCGTCGTCAACCCGCGCACCGCACCGCCGGAGCGAAGGATCGCCCCGCCCCCGAGGAACCCGATCCCCGTGACGATCTGCGCCGCGATCCGCGCCGGATCGGAGTGTCCGACCCCCGCCGCGGCGGCAACCTCGAGGCTGACCAGCATGAAGAGGCAACACCCGAGGCTCACCAGCAGATGCGTGCGAAGCCCGGCAGCTTTGTGCGAGAGCTCCCGTTCCCAGCCGATCGGCATGGCCAGGAGCAACGAGAGCCCCATCCGCGAGACCGTTTGGCCGACTTCCAAGTTCATCCGTTCACCTCCATGATCGCCAGGACGGAGTGCAAGACCTCATCCGATGCGATCTCCTGCATGCAGCGGCCATGTCCCATCCAACACGACCGCGCGCCGTGGACCCCGCACGGCCTGCAGGGCAAGTCCCGCTGAAGGACGAGGTCCAACCCGCCGACCGGCCCAAACCCGAAATCCAGAACCGTCGCGCCGAAGAGCGCCACGACCGGAATGCCCAAACCGACCGCGACGTGCATGACCCCTGAATCGTTCGTGACCACGGCCCGGCAGCGCCCCAGCAGCGCCTTGAGCGGCCGGAGCGAGGCCCGGACCACGAGGCCGCCGTCCCCGGTGACCGCTTCCCCTTCCTCGACGCCCCGCCCCGCTCCCGCCCCGTCTGACGGATCAACGAAGCGGAGCGTCCGTATTCCGCGCGCTCCGAGATCCCGGGCAAGCTCGGCGAAGCGCGCTTCAGGCCACCGTTTCATTCTACGTGAGGCGCCATCGACCAGTCCCACACAGGAATCGGCCGAAGCCTCCCAGGCGAAGCGGAACCTCGCGCCGGCGGACGCGTCCTCCTCGGTGACAACGAGCCGCGGCCGCAGTTCGGCAAGCGCCTCGCCGCCGCAGTCCGCCGCCTCCGCGTAACGCTCCACCACGTGCGGGATCCTCGGCCGAGGGGCCCGGGTTCCCCAAGCGACCATCCACCGTCGTTCCAACGAGCGGCTTTGATAGCGGCGGGCTGGACCTAGACCCCCGAGCATGCGCCGGGAGGTGACGTTGTTCTGCAGATCGATCACCCGGTCGAATTGCCCCGAGGTCCGCATCGTTTCCGGATCCCAGAGAGAACCGATCGGCAGTCCCTCGAAGAGAGGATGAAGCCGCCGCGCCGTCGCCACCTCCACGCGTTCCCCCCGCCGTGCGAGGAGGCAAGCGATCCCCGTCGTGAGGGCGACATCCCCCAAGGAATGGAACCGGGCGAGAAGGGTACGGCCTCGGCTACCAGCGGTAGTTACGGACGAACTCCGTCTCGAAATCGAACCCGTCACGGAAGTCGTCGAGGGTGTCCTCCTCCGTCTTGCTCAAAAGGTTCTCGTCGACCATCAGGAATACGATCGTCCCAATGTCCGCGGTCGTCGTGATTCCCCAATCGTTCAGGACCGTTTTGGCCATCGGTCCGAACTCGGCGAGTGCGACCTCGCGCGCCGCCGAAACCAGTTCCCGCCCCGTGACATGCCCAGCGCGCTGGAGCTGCCGCCGGCAGTGCTCCAGACAGCGGAGAACGAAGAGAAAGGCCGGCGCGCGGAACCGCCCCGATGCCTCGGAAATCGCCTCGATCTTCTCGTAGATGTCGGCAGGGGTCGGCACGCATCACCCCCCGTCCATCTGAAGGGCGCTGAGAACCGTGTCCGTTGGCGGACCCGGCGCCTCATCCGGGTGGTTTTCGTTGTAGTGCAGGCCCCGCGACTCCGGACGTTGTATCGCGCTGCGTACGAGAAGCTCGGCAACGAGGGCGACATTCCGCAGCTCGATCAAGTCCTCGTCCAGGACGAAGTCCCAGTAGTAGGACTCGATCGAACGCCGGAGGATCTCGATGTAGCGGGCCGCGAGCCCGAGCCGATGGTCGGTTCGCACAATTCCAACAAAGTCCCACATCAGGCGCCGCACGAGGTCCCAGTGGGCATCAATCAACACCGATTCCTTCGGCAGGCTCGCTTGCCCAACCTCCCACGGCGGGAGGTACGGCGGGTCGGCAATGCCGCCCATCCGATTGATGGCATCCCGCGCCGCTCGGACGGCGAAAACGCTCGCCTCCAAGAGGGAGTTGCTGGCCAAACGATTCGCCCCGTGGAGCCCAGTACATGCGACCTCGCCCGCTGCGTACAAGCCGGGCAAATCCGTCCGGCCCCATTGATCGACCACGACGCCCCCGCACATGTAGTGGGCCGCCGGCACGACCGGGATCGGCTGACGCGTCACGTCGATCCCGAAACGCAGGCAGGTCGCGTAAATCCCCGGAAAGCGGGTCCGAACCCTCTCCGAATCGAGATGCTCCAGATGGAGCAGGACGTAGTGGTCCCCGCGCCTTTTCATCTCCCGGTCTATCGCGCGGGCGACGACGTCCCGCGGCGCCAGCTCCTGCATCGGGTAGTTCTCGAGGAATCGTTCGCCGGAAATGGCCGTGAGGATTCCGCCCTCGCCCCGGGCCGCTTCGGTGATCAGGAAGTTCTTGGCCTCCGCATGGTAGAGACACGTCGGATGAAACTGCATGAACTCGAGATTCGCAACGCGGCAGCCGGCTCGAAATGCCATGGCGATCCCATCCCCGGTTGCGATATCGGGGTTCGACGTATAGCGATAGACCTTGCCGCAGCCTCCGGTCGCGAGGAGCACCACGCGAGCGGCGAAGGGGGTGATCTCGCGGGTCGCAGAATCGAGGACATAGGCGCCCACGACCGCATCGACATCGTTGGGAAGTAGCCGCGCCCGCCGGATCAGGTCGATCGCGCAGCGGTTCTCGAGAACACGGATGTTCGGGTTGGCCACGACTGCGGAGAGTAGCCCCTCCTCGATCGTCCGTCCCGTCGAGTCTCCGGCGTGGACGATTCGGCGGCGGCTGTGTCCTCCCTCGCGTCCGAGAGAGAAGTCCCTGCCGCCCTCCCGCCGCGAGAAGCGGACTCCCAGATTCTCGAGCGCTGCGACCACGGAGGGTCCCTGCTCCACGACGAGGCTCACGATCTCCGGCCGGCTGAGGCCACAGCCGACGGAGATCGTATCGGCGACATGCAGCTCGAAGCTGTCGTCGGAGCCCTCGACCGCCGCGATCCCACCCTGAGCCCACGTCGTATTCGAATCGCCCCGAGCCTTCTTCGTCAGGATCGTCACGGACCCATGCCGGGATCCCTCGAGGGCGAAGAGGAGCCCCGCGATCCCCGAGCCGAGGACCAAGAAATCAGATTGTTCCATATGTGGTTACGGCTGCCCCGGCGCCATTATTGTTCCTACCGCCCCTGTTTTCCATTCAGCGGAGTATATCCAGGGCCGATAAAGGGGGCAAAGGGATTTGGCGGATCCCCCCGCCAGAGGAGGTTGCCTTATGCCTCGGTGCAATACCAGGGAAGGCCTCACGCTGCTCGTCCTGATCCTTGGAGGCCTCTTGGCCTTCAGTTGCAGCGATGACTCGGCCCCCCGCTCCAGCGTGTCGATCGATTCGATCAACGGCAACGAGTCGCTCGATAGCGACGTCTACAACAATGGCGATGACGGCGAACCGGGCACCGACGACGACACGATCTTCGAGGACCAGGTCGCAATCGTCGTGCGCAACCGCCCACACGACTCGGCTCTCGCCATCGGGGCCAACGGCCCCTTCGGCGCGGTCATCTTCACGCGATATCAGGTCCGCTTCGCGGGGGACGATGCCTTGCCGCCGTTGTCGGAGGCCATGTATCTGCGCGCGCCCTCTGGGTCGGCGGTAACGGGAGAGATCACAATCGTCCCTGTGGCGTACAAGACCGTATCGCCCCTCCTCGGTTTGCGGCCGGGGGGCGAAATCCTCCTGAATGCCGAGATAACGCTGATCGGCCAAGAGGAAGATTCGCACGATGAGATCATCGTGAAGGGAGTTCTACCGGTCCACTGCGCGAACTGGGGAGACAAGCAGCAGTAGTCCTCTTTCTCCGGGGAAGGCGAGGGCACGCCCGCGGCCCGGGAGGAGTCACCCCCCGCGGCGATCGGCCACAAGGCGCCGCAGCGACGCGCGGAGCCGCGCTTCCGCGCCCGGGTCGCTCCACGCAAGGCGAAGATCCGCTGAGCAGAAGCCGGGCGATTGTCCGATGTCGAGCCCGAGCAGGCGCATCTCGTCCTTCTCGGTCGTGATGATGCACTCGATCCCATCGCGCCCCGCCCGCCGGCGCACGTCCTCGATCTCCTGCTGCCGAAACCGGTGATGGTCGGGGTACGCCTCGATCCAGGCGACACGGTATCCGAGACCGGCTATCGCAATCCGGAACGTCTCGGGGCGTCCGATTCCACTCAACAGGGCGACCGTGCTGCCCGACGCCGGCGGCTCGCCCGACAGCGCCCGCAGCGATATCTCAGCCTTCCAGGAGAGAATCGGGGTGCGGGGGGCGTGGCGCCGCACGACCGCTAGGGTCTCAGGGGGCGGCACCGCCGCCCTGGCATGGGAGAGAACGATCAGATCGGCGCGCGCCAGCTCCGTTTCCGCCTCCCGGAGGGGACCGCGTGGAAGAAGTCTCCCGTTGCCGAAGGGACGCTCCGCGGGGAGCGACACGATCTCCCAATCCCGCGCGATCGCGCGGTGCTGCATTCCGTCATCGAGGAGCGCGATCATCCGGCCCTCACGCGCAGCCTCTTCTGCTGCCCGGATGCGCCGGGCACTCACGAAGACCGCCGCGTCGCCCCGTCTCGCGTGCTGACAGGCTTCATCTCCGTGAAGAGCAACTTCCCCCGGACCAATCCGGGGGGGGACCTTCAACACGCCACCGCGCGCCCGACCGTCATAACCGCGCAGCAGAAGCGCGGGACGCAGTCCTTCTTCGCACGCGAGCCTCGCGAGCGCAGCGGCGAGCGGGGTCTTCCCCGCTCCGCCCACGAGTAGCGAGCCGATCGACACTACCGGCATAGGCGCGCTGACAGGCCGGATCCGGCGGAGCCGCAGGCCCGCTCGATAGAGCGCCTCCGCAGCATCGAGCAGGCCCGTCCCGCGTGGCGCGGGAGCCGGTGGCGACTCCCAGGAGCGTGCGAGCCAGCCATGGAGCCAAGCTCTCATCGGGCAGCCTGCCCGAGAAGCCCGGCCCCCCGCAGTCCTTCGACCGTCCGCTCAACGCCCCCGGCGAGAGATTCGGCCGCGCGTCGGGCCAGCCGCCCGATCCGCTCGCACTCATCCGGATCGATGCCGATCCGCTGGATCTCCGCGGCGAGCGCGGCGGCGTCGGAGACCATGATCCCTCCCCCCGATCGAATCAGAACCTCCGCCGCGTCCCTCACTCCCGACAGAGAGGATCCGAAGAACACGGGGATCCCCTGCCGCGCCGGCTCGAAGAGATTGTGTCCCCCGACCAGAACCCAAGTCCCGCCGACGAACGCGGCATCCGCGAGCTCGTAAAGAGCGTTCAGGATCCCCATTTCATCGACGATCAAGACGGACGGAAGGCGAGAATCCGCTCTTCGCAACGCATGCCCGGCCTCCTCGGAAGCGTTTTGCAGATCGAGGCCGGCCAGGCTCGAGCGACGGCAATCGAGCCCCCGCCGGAAGCATGCGTCCTCCCAACGGCGGATCGTGTCGAGGTGCCGGGGCGCCACGACCAAGCGAATCGCTGGACTGCTCACCGCGGAGACCACGTCGAGGATCCCCTCCTCACCCGGCCGCATCGACCCCGCAACGAGCAGAAACCGGTCTCCCTCCCGGTGATCGCGGCCGCGATCGCGGCTGCGACACACACTCACGGCATCGTACTTCGTGTTGCCCCAGACGAAACATCGATCCTCTGGGGCGCCGATCGAGATCCAGCGACGGCGATCCTCCTCGCTTCGGCAGCCGATCACGGTGAATCGCTCGAGCACGGGCTTCAGGCATCCCCTCAGTCTCCGGTAGCGCGGAAAGGACGAGTCCGAGAGGCGCGCACTCACGAGGGCAAGCGGGATCCCCTGCCGCGCGGCGGCGAGGATCCAAGCCGGCCAGATCTCGGTCTCGACGAAGAGAAGGAGTCGCGGCCGCTCCCGCGCGAGCGCGCGTCGTACACAGGGCCAGAAATCAAGGGGTGCGATCCTTGCCCGCGCGCCGGCGGGAAGGCGCTCCATCAGCCTCCGTCGCGCCGTTGCATTCGTGCATGAGACGAGCAGCCGTCCGGGATCATCCGACCAGCCGCAGGCACGCGCGATCGGCCACGCAGCCTCGAACTCGCCCAAGCTCGCCGCGTGCACCCAGACCCCGCCACCTCGCGCCCCCGTTTCTCCGCCCCCAAGCCGCTCTCGCAACTCCCGGAAGCGGAACACAGCCATGTAGAGCGACCCCACGGAGGCCGCAAGGCCTGCCGCGATCTGGTAGAGGATGAAGAGCAGCCCGGTCATCTTCGCTGGATCCGCGCTGCGCGCCAGGAGGCGGCCTCATTTTGGACCGCCTCGAGCGCGGCGGAAACTCGCGGTCGCCACTGACGATCCAGAGCTTCCGGATCGAGGTCAGCGGGAAGACGGATCGGCGCACCCGTCGCGATCACGACCCGCGTCCACGGCCAGGGGATCATGAAACGGTCCCATGAGGAGAGTTCCCGTCTACGTACGGCCTCCATGGCGACCGGCACGATCGGCAGACCGCTCCGTTGAGCGATCAAGAGCACTCCTGGTTGAAGCGTCCGGCGCGGACCCCGCGGACCATCAGGGGTAACCCCGAGCGGCCGCCCCCTCCTTCCGACATGGGTCATCCGTAGAAGCCCCTTCAATCCTCCTCGAGTCGTGCTTCCGCGGACGACCCCGTATCCGAGATGGTGGACGATCTGGCTGAGGATCTCGCCGTCACCGTGATGGCTCACCAAGATCACGATCCCCCGGTCCCGGTGCGAGTGGGCGAGGGTGAGCAGGTTCCCATGCCACACGGCATAGCAGACGCGGCCCCCCATCTCCCCGATCGATCGGCGGTTCCCTC
>CAZNRY010000180.1:0-7638 GCA_964575675.1 uncultured bacterium | reverse complement strand
ATGGGCGGCTGATCGTCGGTTGCCGAGATGATCACCGTCGCATATCGAATCGCCACGGTCCCTGGAGGTGATGGATCTGCCTCCCCCTCTCTCAGGAATGCCTGCCAGTCGGAGGCAATGCTGTTGTACGACCCGAAGTCCGAACCGTCGATGGTCACATCGACGTCGTAGGCGGTCACCTGCCCATCCACGCCGAGGATCGGGATGATGGACCCGACCCGGATGTTCTCCCCCCATTCCCAGCGTGCGCGTGCCTCGGCGATCCCTCGGGCGCGTTCGATGTCGATGTCCGCATCGGGATCCGGTGGATCTGCCGGGAGCCTCAGATCCGTCGATGCGACGCCGGCTTCCCGGATCGCTCCCAACCATGCGGGTTCCGTTGGGCTCAGCCCCATTCGCCCGGCCTGACGAAGACTCCCGGGGAGATCCTCGTCCGTGGCGACGGCGGGTCGAATCCCGGTGCATAGCTGGGACAGGAGAAAGACAACAACTGCGGCCGCTAACAGAGCCGGCCGTTTGCCCAGCCGACACACGCCCAGGGACTGGTCACTAGCCAAGTGGTGAAGCATGTTAGCACCCCCTCCGGGTTCGCACATGACGGTCGCTTCGTTCACTTCTTTGTCCGAAGGCCCGACAGCCATGCGAAGAGATTCCTGAGGCTGTGGAACCTGTAGGGCTCTTCCCCATCGAAACGGATTGCCGAGCCGGCCCAATCACCGTCCTTGCGCGCCATGTGCAGCAAGATCTTCTCGGGCTTCGTTCGCGTGGATTCGCCGACCCTTGCCTGGCTCTTCATGGCCGGAACGATAACGGGGCGCACTGACAGGCCACTGACGGGGACCAGGGATCGACTGTTTTTTCTCGGGAATAATTGTGTTAGTTCCGATGATTATTTGGAACCCGTTGAATGGCCGTAGAATGGCCGATCTGGGACGAACGCCTTTCGGTCCAAGGAGTTCTCGAGGCTCGTTCTAGTCGTAGGCAGCGCACTTGAGTAGGAGCCTCTGCGACCCTATACTCGTGTGGCCATGGAGTTTCTGCCTTCCAAGTTGGCCGTTCCCCGGAAGGCGCCCCACCTGATTTCACGACCCCGGCTGTTTCGCCGGCTCGCGGAAACGGGGGCGGGGATCACCCTCCTCGTCGCGCCGGCGGGGTACGGGAAGACCATTCTGGCCTCCCAGCTCATGGAGAAGCTGCCACCGACGAGGCGCGCATGGCTCGACCTGGATGGGCGGGACGACGACCCACCCCGCTTCGTGGCCTACCTGCTCGAGGCCCTGTCCCATCCCATTCCTTCCTTACGGAAGACCCGACTCCAGGAGAGGGCGCTCCTCGGCCAGGCGACCCTGGAGGAGACAGCGGAGGATCTCTGCTTTTTCCTTCAGGAGCACCAAGGGCCCGAGTGTTGGATGGTCCTCGACAACTGGGAGCAGGTCGATTCGAGAGTTGAGATATCCCACTTCGTGGCACGGCTTGTGGCCAGCCCGATCGAGAGGGTCAAGCTTGTCGTGCTGTCTCGGGTGATCCCATCGTTCAAGATTCGCAGGCTCCAGGAACGTGGGCGGGCGCTCGTCATCGAGCAAGGCGAGCTGGCATTCACCTTTGACGAATTTCGCGATGCGGCACGCAAGCGGGTACATTCGATCATCAAGGACGAACAGATGGAGGAGCTCTGGCGTCTGACGGCCGGTTGGTGTGTCAATCTTGGCCTCATCCTCGAGCACTCTACGCAATGTGAATCGCGAGGGGCGGCCACGCGGCGGATCGCCTCGGGTGATCCAGAGTCACTTATCGGATACGTGGGCGAGGAGATCCTGCCGGGGGTTGCCCCGGAGCTCCTGGACTTCCTTGCTCGCTGCTCGATCCTCGATGTGATCTCCCCCGCGGACTGTGAGGTTCTGGTCGATGATCCCGATGGCGTCGCCGGGGACCTCGCCCGCCTTTCGCACTCATCGCTCCCGCTCTTCGTCCTTCCCGGAACGGACACCTACCGCCTTCATCCCGTGCTCCGTGAGGCAGCGAATCGGATTCTTCGTGGGCGCTATCCCCCCGAGCGGCTGAAAGTCCTCTACCGGAAGGCGGCGGACCAGCATGTCGAGAGGGGCCTCGTCCTCGAGGGAATACAGATTCTGCTGGATCTGCCCGACCACGCCGCAGCGCTGGACATGATCTACCGCCATTGGTTCAGGATCGTCGAGATGAACGGGACCGAGCGCACCCGCAGGTGGCTCGAGTCGTTTCCCGAGCGCGCGCGCGAGGATCCCGTTTACGACATCATCATGACCAATATCCTGTCGCTTGCGGGGAGCAACCGATCGCTCGTAACGTATCTCGCGGACAAGATCACGCCGACGTCGTTCCCCGAGAACTTGAAGGCTCTGGGCCACTCCTGGATGTACTACCACTGGGCCTGGCTACACGAGTCCGACGAACCTCGCTACGAGATCGTCGCGCAGCGGTGGAGAGAGTTGGTTGAGGCGCGAGGCCCCTTCAATCCGATCGTCCTGGCGGGTGTCGAGAACATCCTCGGCTACGCGGCGTTGATCGAGCTTCGAATCGGGAAGGCGGAAGAGCACTACCGGCGCTCCATGGAATACCAGGGAGACGCCTCCTTCGACTATGCGGCTACGACCAAGAACAACATTGCACTCTGCAGATACTGGCTCGGGGAGGCCGAGGTCGCGCTGGGCATTCTGCAGCAGTGCCTCTCCGAATGTGAGGGGCGGTCCGCCTACACGGTCGCGCCCATGCTGCTGCTGAACGTAGCGGAGGTGAACCTGGCTCAGGGCTCCTATGTCGCGGCCCTCGGCGCGATCGATCGCTGCGGCGAGGTCATGCGGACCCACGGCATCGAGAATCTCTCGGTCGATATGGGCATCGATCGCATCCGGGGGATCGCCGCCTGGTACACAGGCCGCCGCGAGGAAGCATGGGAGTATCTCGACGCCGCACTCGCACGCTCCGCGCGGTGCGCGCCGGCCGAAGGCGTGGGCATCGGCCTTCTGATGGAGTACTTCTCGGCGGTCACCGGAAAGACGCGGCGTATCGTGAAGGAGGATCAGATCCCCCCCGCGAGCAGAAGGAGCGAAAACCGGCTGGCCTTCCTGGGGAAGGAATGCTGGATCGCCTTGGAGAGCGGTGATCTCCCCCGCGCCGAGGCAATGTCGCAAGAGCTTCTTGCCGCGGCCGACGAAACGGCCCTCCGACCCTGGATGGTCACGGGGCACTTCCTCGCGGCCGCGCTCAGAGGGGCGCAGAGGGCGGAGAATGTGTGCGCCGGCCATCTCGGGAAGGGACTGGCGATTCTGGAGAAGCTCGGCTGGAGTGCTTATCCAATGGCGAACGAGCGGCTCAGTGCATTCGTCTTCGCAAGAGCGATCCGCCTTGGGCTTGGCACCGGCGCAGCCGGGAAACTGGCGGCGGGTGAGGCCCTGGGCGATCCCTCCGAGGCATTCCGACGGGAGCTGTCGAACGCTTCGCGGAAGCCGGAGGAGGCACGCCGGATCCTCGAGGCTGCGGTCGCGTACCATGTCCGCGGTCTTACCAGTGTGGCCATTCCGCTCGCGGCCAGCCGCTCGCCCCTTCTATCCCAGGCCGCGCGGAGTTATCTCGACGGAATCGAATCGGACGATCTGCCTCCTCTGCGGATCCGGATGCTGGGCCACTTCAGTGTGACCTCGAGGGGTAGCACGGCGGTGTTCCCGCGAAAGAAGTCGAAGCTGATCCTCCAGATGCTCTTGATCGCGTTCCCGGACCCCGTCCACGAGGAGGTCCTGATCGAGGCGTTCTGGCAGAACCATCCCGTCGACAAGGCGCGGGCCGCCCTGCAGAGTTCCATCCGGGACCTCCGACGGGCGCTGGACCCTCACCACGAGCCGCGAGGACGGTCCTACCTTGCGTACGATGAGGAGCACTACTCGCTGGTGCTTCCGGAAAGCTCAACGTGCGACGACTGGGAATTCCGGAAGGCAGCGCAGCGCGCACTCGCGCGGGCGTCCCCAAAGGGCACGCTGGGAGTGGAAGAAGAGCGCGCCCTCTTGGAGGCGCTGCCCCTCTTCGGAGGGGAGTTCCTCCCCGAGCAGCGGTACGAGTCGTTCGTCCAGGAACATCGGGAGAGACTCCACAAACTGTTCCTGCACGCCTCACTCCTGCTGGCCCGCAACCTGAATCACGCGGGGCATCATGCGCGCGCGATCGAGATCATCGACAGGGGGATGAAGCTCGACCCCCTCTGGGGTGAAGGGGTCGAGGAAATGATGCGCGCTCGGGCGGGGAACGGAGAGCTCTGCCGAGCCCTCCGCGTCTACCGCGAGTATGAGCGCCGTCTTCGGGACGCGCTGGACCTTCCGCCCGATCTCGAGATGAAGCGCCTGTTCGAGAACCTGACCGCCTTACCGGCCAACTGATCCGCCGCCCCGGCTATCCCCGCCAGGCCTGTAAAATGTGCATGTAGTTCGCCCGCTCGTAGGACTTACGATCCGGGCAGCGCTCTAGGTTCATGCTTCCCTGCATCTGCTGGACCGATTCGTAGTCGTGATCCTCGAGCCAGGTGGTCATCTCCTCCAAGACCGAAGCCAGATGTTCCGGCCCATTCTGAAGGAGCGCCGAGACCATCTGGACCGCGTGCGCCCCCGTCATGATCGCCTTCACGGCGTCGAGGCCCGTGTGCACGCCGCCCGAGACGGCCAAGGAGGGACGCACCTTGCCCGAGAGGATCGCCAGCCATCGCAGCCTCAGATTGAGCTCGCGCGAGGTCGAGAGCTGAAGCGTCCGCTCGACCTCGAGCTTCTCGACATCGATGTCGGGCTGGTAAAAGCGGTTGAACAGGACGAACCCGTCGGCTCCCGCCCCATCCAGCTTCGTCGCGAAATGGGCAAGCGCCGAGTAGAAGGGCGAGAGCTTGACCGCGATAGGGATCCGCACGGTCTTCTTCAGTTCCTTCAGAAGATCGATCGTCTCCTGCTCGATCTTGTCGCCGCTCTGCCTCGCGTCGGTGGCCAGCTGATAGACGTTCAGCTCGATGGCGTCGGCGCCCGCCCCTTCCATCAGGCGGGCATAATCAAGCCATCCTCCCCGCGTCGTTCCGTTCAAGGACGCAATGACAGGGATGCTCACCGCCTTCTTGATCCGGCCGAGTTGCTCGAGGTACTCCTCGGGACCCAGCCGATACTCCTTCTGGCTCGGGAAGTAGGAGAGAGCCTCGGCGAAGGAGTTCGCGCTCACATCGACCGCCTGATGCGCGGCGAGTTGCCCGGCGACGATCTGCTCCTCGAAGAGCGAGCTCATCACGATCGCCGCCGCGCCCGCGTCCTCAAGCGTGCGCACCGCGTCGAGATCGGCCGCCAGCGGCGAGGCGCCCGGCATTAAAGGATTCCGCAGCTTCAATCCCAGATAGGTTGTCGAGAGATCCATCGTACTCGCCTCCTACTTCCCGGACGCGGAACCGTCCGCGCCCTCATCACCGGCAACCTGCGGGACGGTGACGCCCGCGAGCTGTTGGTAGATCGCGAAGCGCTGCGTTGCCTCGCGCTGGGCCATTTCCATCAGGTGGGCGAACCGCTTGGGATCGAGCTTCTCCACCATCCCGAAACGGGTCTCCCTCTGGACGAAATCGCTCACCTTCGCCTTCGGGGGGCCCGAATCGAGCGTGAGTGGCGGCTTTCCTTCCGCGATCCTTCTCGGATCGAACCGATAGAGCGGCCAGAGACCCGATTCGACCACGAGCCTCTGCTGCTCGGTCCCGAACGAGAGGTCGTAGCCGTGCGCGATGCAGTGGCTGTAGGCGATGATGAGCGACGTGCCCGGGTACGATTCCGCCTCGCGGAACGCCTGCACGGTCTGATTGTCCTTCGCGCCGAAGGCGATGCGAGCGACGTAGCACGAGTAGTAGCTCATCGCCATCATGCCGAGGTCCTTCTTTGGGAGGGCCTTGCCGGCGACGGCGAACTTCGCGGCTGCGCCGAGCGGGGTCGCCTTCGACTGCTGTCCGCCCGTGTTCGAGTAGACCTCGGTGTCGAGGACCAGAATGTTGACGTCGCGGTTCATCGCGATGACGTGATCGAGGCCGCCGAACCCGATGTCGTAGGCCCAGCCGTCCCCCCCGACGATCCAGACGCTCTTGCGAACCAGGTAGTCCGCGAGGATCTCGAGGCGGCGCGCCTCGGGGGCCTTGATCTTCGACAGCGCCGTGCGGAGTGCGAGAACGCGCTCCCGTTGGGAGGCGAGCCCCGCCTCCGTGCCCTGGTCCGCCTCGAGCAGAGCGCGAACAAGCTCGTCGCCGATCTGCCCCGCGAGCCGCCTGCAGAGATCCTGCGCCTGCTTCGCGTGCATGTCGACCGCGAGGCGATAGCCGAAGCCGAACTCGCCGTTGTCCTCGAAAAGCGAGTTCGACCATGCGGGCCCGCGTCCGTCGCGATTCACGGCATACGGGGTCGTCGGCAGGTTCCCCCCGTAGATCGAGGAACAACCGGTCGCGTTGGCGATCAGCGCGCGGTCCCCGAACATCTGGGTGAGGAGCTTCACGTAGGGCGTCTCGCCGCAACCGGCGCAGGCGCCCGAGTACTCGAAGAGCGGCTCGAAGAACTGCGATCCCTTGTTGTCGATCTTGACCTTCGTACGATCGGGCTCGGGCAGATCGAGGAAGAACGCGTAGTTCTGCCGCTCCGGATCGCGCAGCGGCATCTGCGGCATCATGTCGAGCGACTTGTGCCGCGGGTTCGACTTGTCCTTCGCCGGACAAATGACGACGCAGAGAGTGCAACCCGTGCAGTCCTCGGGCGCCACCTGGATCGTGTACTTCATCCCCTTCCAGTCGGGGGCCTTGTAGTCGACCGACTTGAATGTCTCGGGCGCCTTCGCGAGATGGCTCGGGTCGTAGACCTTCGCCCGAATCGCCGCGTGCGGGCAGACGAGCGCGCACTTGTTGCACTGGATGCAGATCGCGGGATCCCAGACGGGGATCTCGAAAGCGATGTTCCGCTTCTCCCAGCGGCTCGTCGCCGTCGGCCATGTGCCGTCCACGGGGAAGGCGCTCACCGGGAGCAGATCGCCCTTGTTCGCGAGCATGACCGACGTGACCCTCTGCACGAAATCGGGCGCGTCCTTGGAGACGATCGGCGGCATCGCCCGTGTGGCCGTCGCCTTGGCCGGGATCTTGACCTCGTGGAGATGGGCGAGCGTCGCGTCGACCGACTCCCAGTTGCGCTTGACGACCTCGGCCCCCTTCTTGCCGTAGGTCTTCTCGATCGCCTCCTTGATCTTCTGGATCGCCTCCTCCCGGGGCAAGACTCCCGAGATCGCGAAGAAACAGGTCTGCATGATGCTGTTGATCCGCCCGCCCTGCCCCGTGCTTTTGGCGACCTCGTAGGCGTCGATCACGTAGAGCTTGACCTTCCGCTCGATGATCCGTTCTTGCGTCTCGCGCGGCAGCTCGTCCCAGACCTTGTCTGGGCCGTAGGGCGCGTTCAGCAGGAAGGTCGCGCCAGGCGCGGCGTAGTCGACCATGTCGTAGCGGTCGAGGAACACGAACTGATGGCAGGCGACGAAATTCGCCCGCCGGATCAGATAGCTCGACCGGATCGGCCTCGGGCCGAAGCGAAGGTGGGAGATCGTCACCGCTCCGGCCTTCTTGGAGTCGTA